>JAJBAY010000013.1 GCA_020532515.1 Candidatus Cloacimonadota bacterium
GCCAACGTATTTCTTCGGCTGAATGATAAGAGCCGTATGAAGCGAGAGCTTCACGTACGGTTCTGTGAGGGGTTTGGGGTGAAACTCCCCTTACCTACTCGACGAGCATAAAGCTATCTGAGACACCGCTGCCGGGGCATTTGACATCCACGATCTTCACCACAGCCTTGGGCACAGCTTCCAGGTATAAAGAGCCATTGGTTTCCAAGAGCACGGTAAAACCCCGTTCCAAAAGCATATCCATCAGAGGGATACTATGGTCTTGCCACAGGGGTTCGCCGCCGGTAAGTTCCACCAATTTACAGGGATACTGCTCTACCTGCTCGATTATAGATTCCAGAGCGCAGGATTCACCTTTGGCATAGGAATATTGGGTATCGCACCAGGAGCAGCGCAGATTGCAACCGGAAAGCCGGATGAAGACGCAGGGCATACCCATATAGCTGGATTCCCCCTGCAGGCTGTAAAAGATCTCACATACTTCAAGCTGATTCATCTGCGTCCAGACCTGCTTAGAAGGGTAAAAAGGGAAAGTCTTTGTGATAACCCAGAGCGGCATCGATTTGGTCGTTGATCTCCAGTGGATCGCCGATCACGAATTTCTCTCTGTTTCCGGTTCTGAAGATGGTGTATTCTGCATCCGCATCGGGGAAGAGATCCAGTAGCCAGCTATCACCGTAACGGGGAAGACCATCCACCAGCAGAAGCTGGATCCCCTTCATTTCCAGTTCCATAAGGTTTTCAAAGGGGTCCTTCTCAATCTGATCGATGAGGAGCAGGTTTTGGGTATTTTCCGGGTCCAGAGCTCCATAGCGTTTGTGCAGACGCAGAGCTTTCACCGCATTTTGGGTAACCATGCGATACAGCTCGGAGGCTGGTATCTGTGGGTAATGTTCGCGGATTGTGGCAAATTCAGCAATCAGATTCACCCCTCCGCTCATGGTGGAATCCGTGCCGATCACCACATTAGCCTTATGTTCCAGCACGGCAGCAATATCCAGGGTTTTGCCGAGCAGATAGTAGTTTGAACTGGGGCACCAACACAGGCTTGCTCCCACCTTGGCAATCTCCGCGATCTCGGGAGGAGTAAAAGCGATGCCATGGATCAAAAGGGTATTATCTTTTAGCATCCCATGCTCTTTGAGGCGAGCAAATTCCCCTTTGGTGATCTCGTCTGTGCCCTCACCCAAGTGGATCACAAAGGGCATTGTGCCGTTGCTCTGCTCCATTTCCTGTTCGGGAGTATCTCCGCCCCACCAATTTCCCATGGTGATGGAGTGGCCTTGGCGATAGAGCCTGGGTACGATAATGGGCATGGCGTCATAATACTCATCTTTTTGCAGTGGGGCATGATCATGCACTGTGCCGCAGCCGGAAAAGAGATTCTTATAGGCTCCCAAACGCGCCACGGTCAAGGCCGCGGGGTCCAGAAGATCAAAGGAACCGTCATTCAGCCAAAACTTGCTACGCTCTTGAAAGCTGAAGGAATTCTTCATATCTTCCACCCAAATATGTGAATTCGCGTAAGGACGCTGGTCTCCAGCGCGCGGCACCCAATTTCCCACCAGATGATCGTGAGAATTGATGAGCGGGATGTATGCCACGCTGCGGGGGATGTCTATGCTCTGTTCTTCTGCATCAGGCAGACCAATATTCAGCTCTTGCCCTTTTCGCACCTCATCGGGATCGATCACGCTGAGGCTGGCAATTATCTTCATGCTCTTACTTCTTTGATCCTCTTGATAAGTTTTGGCACCAGCTCAAAGAGGTCTCCCACTATGCCCAGATCTGCTACTTTGAAGATGGGCGCATCAGGATCCTTATTGATTGCCACGATGTAATCTGCAGAGCTCATTCCAGCCAGATGCTGGATCGCTCCGGAGATGCCTACTGCAATATAGATGCTGGGCTTCACAGTTTTCCCCGTTTGTCCCACTTGGTGAGAATAGGCAATCCACTCAGAATCCACCGCGGCCCTGGAAGCTCCCACAGCTCCGTCCAAAGCCTCAGCCAGCTCTTCGATCATGGCAAAGTTTTTCGCATCTTTGATCCCGCGTCCGCCGGAGACGATCACGTTGGCATCGGTGATATTGATCAGATTGGTCTTCTCTTTTTCAAATGATATATATCGGGTCTGGTCTTCTTCCAGTTCAAAATTGTATTCTTCACGGATGATGGTTCCCATGCGGGAATCATCCCGAGCCAGAGGATTCATCACTTTGTGACGCACTGTCGCCATTTGAGGACGGTGATTGGCAGTGAGGATTGTGGCCATAATATTGCCGCCAAAGGCAGGGCGGGTTTGCATAAGGTTTCCGGTTTCTTCATCGATGCTCAGGCCAGTGCAATCCGCTGTAAGACCTGTATTTAGCTTTATTGCTACGCGGGGGATGAAGCTGCGTCCTATCACCGTGGCCCCTGTCAGAATGATTTCAGGGCGGTACTTTTCGGCCAGATAGACCAGCGCTTCGCTATAGCGTTCGTCACGGAAGTACTTCAGAGCAGGGTCGTCTATCTCAATCACCTGATCTGCTCCATAGAGGATGAGCTCTTCAGCCAAACCGTTCAGATCGCTACCAAAAAGTACAGCGCTGAGCTCGCAAGAGAGCTGATCAGCCAGCTCGCGTCCTTTGCCCAAAAGCTCGTATGAAACACCGGCTATCACAGAATCGCGCTGCTCCACAAAGACCCAAATACCACGGTAATCAGATTTATCTATATGCTGAGCGCTTTTCTTGCGAATCAGGATGGCGTCAAAGGGGCAGGCCTGCACGCAGGCTCCACACAAGACGCATTTATCAATATCAATCACGGCGAGTTTATCCACCACTGTGATCGCATCATAAGCACAGGCTTTCAGACAGCTACCACAGCCTACGCACTTTTCAAAAATAACTTCAATCATTTATTTTCTCCATGGGTAATATAATATTAGCAAGCCCTGTCTTGTCAAGCTGATTTTACGTGTCATTACTTTTAAGAGGCGAACTGAATGTCTTGTAGGGTTTTACAGATGAGATATTCTTGGCGGTAAAACGGCTGTTTGTAGCACATTTTGCTGCCTTGACTGCGTTTTATGGCGTGCTTTGTCACAGCCTATTTTGTTCAGATGGCAAAAGGCAGAATATTTGATTTTGCAGAGGCTGGATACTGGCTTACTTTATCTTAAGAAGATAGGGGAGAAAGATATGAAAACGCGTTACATCCATCCCTACAATGAATATTTTCCACATCAGGCCCGGGGGCTTATCATCGGCACCGCACCGGGACATCGCTTCTGCGTGCGCGAAAAGCTTACGCTCCTGGAAGGTGATATCGATTTCTTTTATGGCAGCTCCGTCAATAGATTCTGGCCTGTCATGAAAAAGGTCTTTGAGCCCGAAAGCATTAGCTGGCTGAGGACTGCGCGGCAATGCCGGGACTTTTTGACGCGGCACAATCTGGCTATAGGCGATATCATTGCAGAGTTTCACCGCAAGGGACACTATGCCGGAGATGAGAATCTGCACATGCTGAAAGCCAATACAAACCTGATCCATCGTCTCGCCCGGAATGAACAAATCGAATACGCTTTTTTCACCAGTCACGAGGCTTTCAACCTCTTTCGCAAATGTATCCAAACAGAGCTCTTGTATATCATCGAAGCTTTTTCCGGCACCGAAATGCCCGAGGCAAACCTCAAGGATATCTTCACAATGAAGCTCTATGATGAAGCCGGACATCAATATCGAAAGATCACTCTCATTATCCTGCGCTCGCCTTCTCCCCGCGGTGTGGATGCCCCAGCTCTGCTGGAAGACTATCAGAGGAAATTTGCTGCATTTATAAAGCAAGAGAAGGGATAAATACTCGCTTCTTGCCTTGAGCTTTTGAGCTCGAGAGAAAACTCCGTACTACCCTAAGAATAAACGGAAGGCTGGTGGTTGGATTGCAGACCTCACCGTCTGCAGAGCACGGCACGTGCTCCATTTTTTCAAGCCAGCTCTCCTTTCTCCAAGGCTCGTTCCTCTTTTGTCAAGAACTCCAACCTTTGGCATTTCCCAATTATTTGTCAGAAGCTGATTCTGGTTTGATTTATCCTATCCACTTGTGAGCTGCAGTGTCCTTCCTGAATAGCTTGTGCTAGAGATGCCGTGGAGATAAGAGGATTTTATCCACGGTATCTCCAGGTTATTTCTACGACAACAAACGGGAAGCCATTTTAGATGAGGTTTTGGCCATCCAGCGAGCAAGATAGCCAAGTATGCAGGAAATGGCATGATCGAGAACAGATTAAAACGAACTTTTGAAGAAATGCGGGGATGCCTGTGGCTGCACTTTTTACAAGCCTGCACGCCTATTTTTCGAGGCTTACTCACCGTTTGTCAAGGCCTGTGGCCTTGCTGGACGCGAGACGCATCCAATCCAGCAGCCCAACGCAGACTTTTTTGCTAATGCCTACAAGAAAGCCCCGGATGAACCAGGGCTTATAATAAGGCATGAGTTTACTTAAGTTTAGTTTAATTGAATCCCTGGGAGATAGCTTCACCGAGTTCAAAGATGGGCAGATAGATCACGATGATGATGGTACCTACCACGAGGGCCATAATCACGATCAAGAGGGGTTCGATCAATGAAGTGAGGCGATCGATCACACTATCCACCTGTTTCTCGTAGAACTGTGCTGCTTTACCCAACAGTTTATCCATATCTCCGGTTTCTTCTCCAGTGGAGAGCATTTGCAGGAGCGTGGAGGGGAAATGTCCGGTTCTGCGGAAGGCATTTGCCACGCCATATCCTTCTTTCACCAGGACGCGTGCGCGGCGCACGGCACCTTCGATCACGGCATTTTGCACCACATTTTCAGTGAGCTCCATGGTATCCATAATCGGCACACCGGCAGCCATGAGGATGCTGAAAGTTCGGGAGAATTTACTCATGATGGAGTTTCTAATTACACCTCCCACTACGGGAATACGCAATTTGATGGTATCCATCACGAAGCGTCCCCGATCGGTGAGATACACCAGGAATAACGATGCTATGGCCAAAAGGAAGATCAGAATGGCCAGAAACAGGTTATTCACAATGAAATTCGAGATGCTGATGGCAATAAGAGTTGGCACCGGCAATGTGGCATTGAAATCTGCATACACAGCGGCAAACATGGGAATGATGAAATAGAACATACCCCAGACCACACCGATCAGGAAGACCAGGATGAACATGGGGTAGGCCATGGCCGAGGTCACTTTGCGGCGGGTGTCTTCGATCTTTTCCAGATAGTCTGAAAGTTCGTCCAAGACGGTGTGCAGGGTACCAGAAATCTCACCGGCCTGCACCAAAGCCACATAAAGTGGGTTAAACACACCGGGGTGCTGCTGAAAAGCTTCGGAAAGGGAGAAACCCTTGCGGATATCATCTCCGATCTTACGCAGAACTTTGGCAAATTTCTTGTTTCTCTCTTCTTTTTCCAGGTCTGTTATTGCTTTTTCGATGGTAAGACCGGCGGAAAACATGGTGGAAAGCTGACGTGTGAAAAACACGAGGGTCTTGAGGGAGACACCAGTACGGATTTTGTAGATGGTGAGCATGACCTTGTCAAAGAGCGAGAGTTTCCCCTTAAACGCTCCTTCTGCAGCCGCTCTTACCGATATAATGGTTGAGCCCTCTTTGGAGAGCTTGTCCACTGCCATATCGAGAGTATCAGCTTTGATCAAGCCCTCTACACGGGCGCCTTTGGCGTCCTTAACGATGTAGGAAAAGTTTGGCATATACACTTACCTTCTTAGTCTATCTTATTCTACTACAGTCATCTTGATGACTTCGCGGATGGTGGTGATGCCACGTTTCATTTTGGAGATGGCGGCATCATGCAAAGTGCGCATCCCTGAATTCAGGGCAGAGGCACGGATGAGATCCTGATTTCCACCATCATAAATTAACTGGCGGGTTTCTTTGTCCACAGTGAGCAGTTCAAAAATACCGGTACGGCCTGCGAAGCCAGTATTATCGCAGTGTACACAGCCTGCGCCAATCTTGAATTTGGCTTCTTGGATGTCTTTTTCGGTGAGGCCGGAATCTGTGATCTCCTGCTGGGTAGGCTGATAATCCTGGATGCAATAGGGGCAGATCTTACGCACAAGACGCTGTGCCATCACCAAGGAAAGGGAGGAGCCAACCAGGTAAGGTTTGATTCCGATATCGATGAGACGGGTAACTGTGGAAGGTGCGTCGTTCGCATGCAGGGTGGTAAACACGAGGTGACCAGTGAGTGAAAACTTGATCGCGATATCTGCGGTTTCTTCGTCACGAATCTCACCGATGAGGACGATATCCGGGTCTTGACGCAGAACAGAGCGCAGGGCAGCACTAAAGGTAAGGCCGATTTGCTCTTTGGTTTCGATCTGGGTGACGCCTTCGAGGCGATATTCCACGGGGTCTTCCACGGTAACGATATTGGTTTCGATATCCAGAATTTCTTTTAGAGCGGCGTGCAGTGAAGTGGATTTTCCACTACCGGTGGGGCCGGAAACTATGATGATGCCATAGGGGCGGCGAATGATCTTGTCGAAGATCACCATGTCTTCCGGTTCAAAGCCCAGGGTCTTGAGTGTGAAACCAAAATCACCCTTGTCCAAAAGACGCATCACGACCTTTTCTCCAAGCACAGTGGGGGTGATGGACACACGTACGTCAACGCTCTTTACAGCGGTCTTGAGTGAGATGTGACCATCTTGGGGCAAGCGGCGTTCAGCGATATTCAGCTTACTCATCACCTTAACCAGGGAGATGAGGCCGGGGTGCATGCCGATGGGAGGTGTCATTACTTCGCGCAGGGCGCCGTCAATACGATAGCGCACCCGGGTGGTTTTTATCAAAGGTTCGATATGAATATCTGTGGAGCCGGCTTTGATAGCTTCATTGATAATCAGATTCAAAAGCTTGACCACGGGAGCATCGGCATCGGTGGAAGCCGCGGAAATAGAGATTTCATTCTCATCTTCATCCACTGCTACAAAGTCAAAGCCACCTACAGCATCCTCCACCTGGGAGGTAGTACGAATGCTCTTGTAATACTTTTCGATAGTATCGAGCAAAACCGAATCGGCGATGAGCTCAGGTTTGATGTTTTTACCGATGAGCTTTTTGAGACTGTCCAAAACTGTGAGATTCTCAGGATCGGCGAAGGCTACGACTACTCCATCGCCTTCCTCACGAAGCGCTATTACTCTATTTTCCAGGGCATAAGGTTCTGGAATGAGGGAAACTATGCTGAGATCGAGGTCCATCAGCTCATTATCTTTTACAATATCATACCCGAGCTGTAAATGCAGAGCGGTGAGCAATTGTCTTTCGGTAATGTAACCAAGCTTGAGCAAAGTATCTCCGATCTTCAGACCAAAATTTGTCTGCTTGATCAGGGCTTCTTTGACCATGTCTTCGCTTACGAATCCTTCATGTACCAGGACTTCACCGAGCCTGGCGAATTGTGGGTTGAAACTCATGTTTATATCCTTATTTTGTTATTTTAAAAACTAAAAGTACTAATGCTTAGGCATGGTTTGTCTCAGATACTCTTTCCTTTGATAATGTGGCGTGGGAGCACACAAGGCTCCCACGCCTGATTAATCTATTTAATGATTAGAACGGAGCAGTACCACCATAACGATAGACCGATAAAATCGTGCTATTTATGAGGTTTGTACCCATCAACCGTGCTGTGATATTAACATCTTTTTCACTGGGTATATTCAGTTGGTCATCACCTACTTGGAATTCGGTGCGCCAGACCTTGATTCTGCTATGACCTATACCTTGGTAGGTGGTCACGAGTTCAGGGTGACTTATATCACCATAGTTCGGAGGATTCTGGACATAGCCTGGATTGCCAGGGAAATAATGATCCGTATGCAGGATGATCTGACCGCGATCGCAGTACATCAGGAACTCACTTCCGGTGATATCCAGTCCCTGACCATCAGTAAGGTAAAACGAGATGTCAGCTTCTTTGGTGTTTGGTGCCGTATGACCAAAATTCACGAACCGGGGAATGACCTGAATGTCAAGCCGAGGATCGTTCAGAGGTAGTACTACTTCTGAATACACGTCCACGGGCTCGCCAAATTCACCGCCTGAGCGAGCGAAAATGGTGATCTTATCATTGGTCATGAGTCCATTATATGTGATCGTGGTAAAAGCCACACCCACTAATGTATCGCCGTCCACACTGGAGTTTCCGACTGATCCACCAGATTGAATCTGTGCTGCAGTATAGGGTTTATAGTCAGCATTGGCGCCTTCCCCATAAATCTCGAATTGGACTACGGTAGCATTTTGCACAGGGTTTTGCCATCTGTCACGTACATGCGCACCAGCTACCACGCGCCACACACCGCCGCCCATGTTTACACCAGTATTAAAACCACTGATGAAGGGCACGATGGTGTGAGGAGGCCCGGATTGGATGATGATATTGGGTTTGGTGGATTGGATATATCTTCCTTCTTCTGTGGTGCAGGAGGCACGGATAATCAGCATACCGGATACTGTGCCGGCATTTACCGAGACCTGAGCCTCACCGCCATTTGAAGTCACCATTACTGAATCAGTAGGGCTGGCATTATTCAGATTGGCGCCAGCGGGCATGCTGGAGGGAGAATTCATAATCTTGAAATACACTTGCTGAGGCTTATCAATCAGGTTTCCATTGATGTCACGCAGCTTTAAACGCAGCACTGCGGATTGAAGTCCACCAGTATTGGCTACGTTTAGTGTGATCATGTCCTGCTGGGTGAAATCTATGGAATGGATCTGATCTGAGGTAATATTAAAGATCAGAGAAGTCTGCAGAGTGTCATTGAGCGCAGACGCGCCAATAGTGGCTGCTCCGGCAAAAAGGCCGGGAGTAAAGCGCACTCTGGCTACTCCGAATTCATTGGTTTGAATGTTTACACTTTGAGTAGTATTCAAGAAAGTACCAAGGTCTGTGGTGAACTTTACATTCTTACCTTGGACGGTGTTGTTGTACATATCCACCAGGGTGCTTTCCATGAAAATCTGGTTTTGACTACCCACGTGAGTGGTATCAGCTTCCACTTCGACCCCATCTACAGTCACGAGACTGCGGATTTCGATTCCAAAAGGAGTCCCCGGACGGATCATGATGTCTCTATAATCAGAGACATTACCAATCCTGGCAATAACTTTTTCGGGTACACTTTCTGGATTCGTGGTTGCTGAGGTGCCGGAATTGTAGAATATAGCAGCTCTGCCATTGAAGGTAGGACGGTGAACCACTTTGCCCAGATCGTTGTCAGCCTGGTCTACAAATTTACCTTTGATGCACTCAAGGGTAATCAGAGTACCATCAGGCACTACGTCACCTAAAGCATTCAGGGCGGTTGCATACACGGGTACAGTTTGAGCAACTTTCATGGGGAAAGGTCTTTGCATGTTGTCAAAATGCAGGGTAACACTTTCAACAGCAGGTGGTTGTTCCACCGTGATTTGAACAGAAAGTGTGTCTGCAGAAATCAGAGAATCTTTCTCTGTTTCGTGGAATTTACGGACAATCGCTGTCACGGTCGCGATGCCGGACTGTCCATCATCCCAAAAGACAGTGGTAGCTATACCGGTGCTGTCTGTGGCAACATCTGCAAGCACGCGTCCGATGGGGGCGGTCTTAAACTTTACCATCTGTCCGGGTACGCCAAAACCTTCACCATCACGAATCTCTACCTTGATGGTGGAATAGGTGATGTTGTTATCCGCATAGATAGTATCCGGAGAGGCCGACATTTTGTGAATGATGCGCACATCACTCAGCGGTGTCGGTATCGGCGGCGCAGGCAGAATGGGGGGTGGATTACGTTTATCGCAGGAGGCCGAAAGGCTCACCAGGATAATTGCGATCAAAGTCAATATTGGGACCAGGGAATTAAGTTTTTTCATTCTTCCTCCTCTTCTTCGTATTCGATAAGAGTGCGGGTAAGTCTTTCATCCAATTTGGGTGTAGGACTCTGTTCATTCATCTGGACCAATCTGGGAGTGATTTCCATGATCAGGTCTGTATTCTCTACCATCTCATAACGGTGCTGAAAGAGTCTGCCGATAAAAGGCAAGTCACCCAAGAGGGGCAGTTTGCTGGTTTTTTGGGTAATAGAAGAATTGAGCAGCCCACCCACGATGATTTTATGTTCATTGGGCACGGTAACTGTAGAGGATACGCGACGCACTCTGGTACGTGGCACATAACCACCCACAAGATCGGTCACGGAAGATACTTCCGGAGCGATTTTGGCGGTGATATTGCCGTCTTTGTTCACAGTAGGAGTCACAGCCAGTATGATGCCGACTTGTTCACGTTCTACCTGAATCTGCTTTTCGTTGTCAGTAACTACAAAAGGAATCACTTCACCAATATGCAGTGTGGCTTCTTCGCCGTTAAGGGCGGTCACCCGGGTATCGGTAAGCAGTTTGGCAGCGTTATTTTCCAACAGCCAATCAATGGTGATATCAAAAGCTGTAAGCTGGCGGCTGAAATGGCCAATATCATCAAAGCCATTGATTCTCTGGAAATACTGGTCATCCGGTAATTTCTCCAAATCCGTAGGATCGCCATGAGGCAGATAACCTGTTTCATCCGAGTAGTTGAAAGGTAAGCCGGTTTTATTGGCATTTACAGGGTCTTCTGCAATGATGGTGGTAAGGTGGTTCAGACGACTCCAATCAACACCCACTTTCTTGGAACTGGTGAGGTTGATCTCGATGAGGCGAACCCTGATTTCGATCTGTTTCTGCTCAGTATCAATTCCTTGAACCAAAGTGCTGACTTGCTCAAAGGTCTCCTGGTTGGCATAGACCATGATGGCATTCTGCCCTTCCAGAGGAACAATGTTGATTCCTGTGTTTTGCAGGGAAGCGGCTACTTTGGCAGCATCCAGATTGTTCAGGTAGAGGATGTTGCTGCGCTCGCCCACTTCTTCCATCACGTTTTGCTTCGTACCCACCACGAAGGTGTTTCCGGCAAGCACACGATAGGCAAGACCAGTGGTGCGGGCTACCAGGGATACCGCAGTTTCGATCGGCACATCTTTGATGTTAATGGTCACGCGCTTTTCTTCGCGTTTATCTTTGTCTCCGCTTTGATCGACGGCCAATACAATATTGGTACCGGAAAGCCGGGACAATGCGTTCAATACAGAGGACAAGGTGGCGTCATCCGCATTAAAGGTAACCTTGGTAGTCATTGGATTTACCTGAGCCACCAGCGCTGAAAAGGCAAAGATCAGCACCAGGATCAGGCAGAGATATTGCTTACTTGAAAGCATGTGTTTCATATTTACTCCCACTATTATAATATATTTTACCAATTACCACTGATTCCTGCTTTGAGATAGGGGTCTTCAGCTTTCAAAACAGGTCTGGGCATCAGATTTGCTGTATAGCTTTGTCCGCCCATTGAGTAGCGGATATTCTTATCATTTATTTCCAGAATCTTGCGTCCGGCAACCACTTCACCCACCCGGGCTTCATAGCGTTTGTCCAGGTATTCGACATAGGCAATCTTATTGCCATATTCATCGATAGCGGTGGTGGCGAGGCGGAAGGTATTGCGAACCATATCCTCAAATTCCTTCAAGCGGTCCACATTATCTTTGATGATGTTTCCTTGGCGCAGAGGGTCTTTGCGGGTTCCAAATACAAACATCTTACGATCCTGGATGGAACTTTCAATGGTACGGATTCTGGTCATCAGAGTATCGGTAACAGATTCCTGGATATGAATAGAGGTTTCAGGAATTACAGATACCTTTCGGTGTACTACCACCAGACGGACCACAAGGACTCCCAGTAGTATTACAATCAGGGCTATAGCGAGGTCTTTTACAAATCTATATTGCATGTTTAGGCCTCCTTCTTCACTTTGAACATAGAGAGCTCCAAAAGCACGCGGTAACGTGAAGGAGCATTGACATCCTTAGTATCTTTATCAGTCATCTGCGCTGGACTAATATCCAGAGTCTGAATCTTGATAATATTATCTTGAGATTCCAAGTCCGAGATAAACTGACCAATCTGTACATAAGTGGCTTCCAGCTCCAGATTGAAGGTGGTCTCGATGAGGTTTGGCAAAGACCACTTATTGGTATCGGACAGTTTATTGATAGAGATATGACGCTCATGCGCAATGTCTCCAATCGTGGCCTTGAATTCGTTAATTTCCTCAAAGCTGAATTGTTGTGTGCGGGTGAGGCTATTTTCGATGATCCTAGCAAACTGACTAAGCTCCTGATCCATGATGCGGGCGCTGTTCAATTGCTCCTGTGTGGTTTTGATGCGATCATCCAAATTGCTGATCTTGCTCATATTGGCTTCCAGGCTACGAGTGGAAAGCAAGATGAAGGCTACAGTGACAGCCAGCATCACGATGATAAAGGCAAAGTACTTTTCTCTCATTTTATCACCCCTACTCCCTTTCCTGGAGTATAACACTCGATCACAAATTCAAAAATAGCAGTATCTTTGATCACTTGTCGGATCACTTGGCCACTCTTGATATTCGGGAAATCATTGGAAATCTCCGGATTTGATTTTAAGCGATCGATAAAGCCATTGATCAGATCGAACTCTTTAACTTTGGTGCTAACTTCGGTAATGCCATTGATGGTAAGAACCCCATTGGCATAGTCAAATTTACGTACAGCAAGTTTATCGTCGATTTCGGCGCCCAAGGCTACCATTTTCCTAGCCCAGAAGATGCGGTTGTCAAAGGTTTTTGCCAAGCGATCCAGGTCTTCTGAAGACAGATAATCTCCGCTGGTGCGGTAGCGCTGCAATTCTCCCTGAATCTCAGCGAGATAATTCTCACGCGCTTCCAGTTTGTGTTTAGTACTGCCGATAATATAAAACCAGGCGACCAGGACCAGGATAAAGCAGATCGCAAAAACGATGACGGAATTTCTGAATGTCTTATTCTCGCGTTCTTTTTCCAGGCGCTGTTCACCGTATTTATTTAAGTTTATCTTGAAGTAGAAATCGTGTTTCATCGCCATCCTCTTACTCCAGCCTCATTGCCAAGCCGATAGCAAGGCTAAGTTGTGGATCCTTTTTATCTTGAAATTTTTCCGGCATTTCCACATTGATAAAGGGCATAAACACTTCTGTGGGAACGTTGACTTTATCCTGAAGATATTCTGGCAAACCTTTCAGTTTGGCGGTTCCACCCATCAGGTAGATCTTTCTAAAGTCACTATTTCCGGCTTCTTTAACATAGAAACGAAGCGAACGACGCAGTTCTTCAGCGATGGCATCTTCGGTAGATTTTTCGGAGATATCCAGCATACTGATGGTTTGAATAGTTGGACGGGAGGGATCATCCGTAAGCCCAAAATCGAATTTGTACTGCTCAGCTTCTTCCCATTCCATCTGTCTTTTACGCATGATATCTGTGGTGAAGTGGAATCCACCATAAGGGATATCGCGGGCAAAGAATTTTGCATCCGGTCCCCAGATTATCATGTTTGTTCTGTGTGCACCGACGTTCAGCAGCACATAAACACCTTCTTCTGCAAAGGCGTTCAAGGCAAAGCTATTTGCCACGGCCAGGGAATCGATATCCACGATATGAGGACTGAGTCCGGCAGTAGCAAGAACATTTGTGTGATCATTGAGCACGTCCTTGGAGGTAGCGGCGAGGAGGATGTTCATGTTGTTTGTCTTTTCCTCTACAGAGAGCACTTGATAATCCAGTACCATGTCTGTTCCACTGATCGGGATGTGTTTCTTGGCTTCAAAGAAAAGGGCAGATTCCAATTCATCATCCGGCAGAAAGATAGTCTTAATCTGCTTGATGCTGGTATTGTCTCCACCGATAGATGAAACCAGGTGTTTGATTTTCTTAGGTGAGATCCTCAAAGTTTTCAGCATTTCAACGATCACCGGAGCATAACGCTCTGGCCGTAGATCGCTGAGTACGTACTCAACCCCTTGAGGCACAGTAGGGCGCACCTCATAGTTCAAGAGCTTGAAGCCATCATGAAGCTTTTTGAGGTGTACGATTTTCACACTATGGGTACCGACGTCGATCCCCACAGTCTCCTTGAATCGAACGGTTTTGTTCTTCTTCATATTTCCTCTTTATTCCACATACATATTATCTATACTAAGGACCTGACGGGCTTTTTAATATTCCAATCTCCCTGATTCATGGGGTTTTTGCCGCCTTTCAGTCTCACTTTCGGGTACAATAGAGGGGTCACCTCTAAGAGCCGGTTATCGTAGTTATAATTCTTTTTGTATCCCACTCCGCTGCCTTGAGCTCCGGGAAAGTCCCGGCTCTGCAAACCGATATTGCCAAATTCAGGATCAGGAATATTTTCGATGGGGCTTGAGTCGTAACCACATTTATCTTTGTCAACATCCCAGATTCCGTTATTTGAAGGATATTCGGTGTCATGGTGGCTGCGGTGAACGAATCCGCGCCTTCTTTGCGCTACTGCGCCCCAGACATTGATGGTGCCACGTTCCAGGTATGGCTTGCGCTCTGGCCAGAGCGGGTTATAATAAGGCAGGTCCAAAGAAGTCTGATTCAAAGACGGAGTAGGCCAGGGCTGAGAAGTAGTGGGGGGATAGCGCCTGCGGTGGATGTCAATCCAGTCAAAGAGTACTATCTCATTCGTTCCGTCCGGGTAGGTTAGCTGTACGTTCAGAGCCGGAGTGGAGGGATGCGGGTGTTGATATTCAAATTCAAAGACACCGTCTTGAAAGCTATTCCCATCTCCATCGCCCAAGGCGCACAGGGCAGCATAGATAAAGATGCCACCGCCAGCCGGATCTGCATAATCACCATCAGCGCCCATATTGGGGTGATACCTAAGGGAGTCAGTTGGATCTTTAAAACCGTAACTTACCTGAATAGATTTTTCTGAGACCAGACCGACTACGTCTCTGTTATTCATGGGGTCTGCTGGGTTACCCGGAGGAGGCGTGCCAGTCAATAATATATCGCCGATTAGCTTCATCTTCCCGGAGCTACCCCAGGTTTGGTATCCAGTAAATCTACCTCTGATCCACAGCTCTCCGTTGATGTAATAGGCGTTACCCTGGCACTGAGAGCCTCCGAGGGAGCTCCAGGATGTATCTGCTATGCTAAAAGAGTTTGTCCACAAAGAGTCGCCAGGGGGTGGATAATGGTCATAAACGACCTTTCTTACGCGACGTGGAGAGCTTATGGAGCCATGCCAGTTATCAAAGACGGAACCGTCCACAGTTACCATATATATGTTGCCTTCGCCTGCCCCGATCTTGATGCCTTTTGCGCTAAGTTCATTGGCGAGGGGAGGGAATTCATAGCCGTCATAATTTTCCACCAATCCACCCCGGAACACCTGAGTCAAAGGGTAACTTGAAGGAGTGGAAACGACCTCTCCGGCAGTGGTAACCAAATTCAGGAAAGTAGGCCAACCGCCATTATTCCCGCCGCCGGCTTGCTTAATCTTGATATCGCTGTTACTATGTACCTTGCCGGTCACCACGTCGTAGCCATAGAAATAAACGTTTGTGTTATTTGGACTCATGTCGTTATCCGTAAAATACATAAATTCTGAGAAGCTGGTCTGAATGATGGTGAGTTCAGAGTATTTACGAATTTGAGTCTTATTGGAACCGTAATAAGCTACTTGCCCCACGCCTTGTTTGGTCTCCACCAGAGAACGAATTTGGTAATGCTCTCTGCCTTCACCCAAGCTTCCAGTGGAACCGTCGGTTCCAGGGATCTCAATGTTGTCCGTTTGCTCTGTTTTTACCTTGTATATACGGCTTTGTGATGTAAAAGTTCTTTTAATGTGGCTGCCGGAAACCGGAATGCTACGCAGTTCAGTTTGCATAGTTCCGCCTTGATCGCTGATTTGCTCCAAAACAGCTTGCCCACGATATGCTTCTCCCCGCAAAATGTGCAGACTTTGGATGCTCTCAAACTCCCAGTGGAAGCTTTTGGTGTCCTTCAGGGCCAAAGCGGCCATGCTGACCCCACTCATGAGGCCCACCACGGCAAGGAGCATTGCGATGGCCAGGTTACCACTTTGATTGCTTAGTATATTTCGCATTATTTCTCCTTATTTCTTCACCATGTAAGTACTATAGCTGATGGTTTTATATTCGTCTGGAGCAGGGTGTTTGCCCTCACGGATTTTCACGCGGGCTTCCAGCTCTATGTGCAATAAAGTCGGTATATCATTTGGTTCAAAACCGGTGAGGGGCAAGATATTGCCAGTGTTATTGGCATCTCTGACCGCGAAACGGGTCACCTGAATCCTATCGCTATCCTCCCGGGATGGGAAGATATATTTTGGGCTATCCACCCCTACTTCTTTATAAACATAATTCATCCGGATTATGCCATCTTCCAGATAAAATGAGAGCCAGTCGCTCGTCGCTTTTTCTTTGCCAGCCGGAGGTGTAATATGGATACCAGTGCCCGTATCCCAGCTGTCGCTGTAACCGATGATTTTCAGTTCTTTGGCATTGGCCACACCATAAAACTGCTCTCCGCGATTGAAGGCATAACCGTTGCGTATAGTTTGCAAGCAGGCCATGGCATCAGTTTGCAGAGCGGTAAAATCGGTGATTATTTTGTATCTTTTGTAAAATGCACTTACCCCGATGGCTGAGATCACGATCAGGATAGTGGACATTGCCATCACCGCGATCAGTTCAATCAGGCTTACACCATCGTTTCTTTTTAGTATTTTAAACATGATTTAGTTCCCCGCCCTGACGTAGAAGTCTTCACGCATTTCCACATATTGGGTTTTATCGGTAAGGGGGTCTTTCCATTCTATCCTAGATGTGACCTGGGTATAGGGGTACTGATTGGAGCCCATTAGTTCAGATTGGCGAATGGCACTGACACTTTGCATGCCGATCAGAGGCTCGCCTTTTTTTATCATATCGATTACCACTTCTCTACCGCTGAAGGGGCTGAATTCAAGATCGTTACGGTTTGCATGGTACTTGTTTATAAAATACTGCTTATCCAATTCGCCGGTAGCCAACAAAGTGGCGGCTCTCATACGGTAGTTGAGCACAGTTTGTTTTTCCGCGTATTGAATTCCTATATATATTGTGATCACCAAGACGGACAAAACTGCCACGGTAACCAGCACTTCTAAAAGGGTGACCCCCCGCTCATTATCGAGCAGGCAGGTATTGTCATGTAAAAAGCGGGGTGTCATCTTAAACCATCCCTTAGAAACCAGCGCCACTGGCAAAGAGTTTCGGATTTTCTGCCACTTCTTCAGCAACGGTACGTTCCACGTAGTTATTCATTACGAGATTATACAAAGACTGATCTTTGGTCTGCATTCCTTCTTTGGTAGAAGACTGAATGATAGACGGAATCTGATAGGTCTTTTCTTCGCGGATTAGGTTTCGGACGGCAGCGTTTGCCAGCATGATTTCCACGGCTGGGACGCGGCCTTTACCGTCTTTGGTAGGCAGCAGAGTTTGTGAGATTACTGCTTCCAGAGATTCTGAAAGCATGCTCCGCACCTGTTGTTGCTGTTCTTTGGGGAACATATCGATCACGCGATCGATAGATTTTGTGCAACTTCCGGTATGCAGAGTAGCGAAAACAAGGTGACCTGTTTCTGCAGCTGTCAACGCAAGTGACACGGTCTCCAGGTCACGCATCTCACCCACCAGGATCACGTCTGGGTCCTGCCGCAGTGCACTTCTCAGTGCGGCGGTGAAGCTCCAGGTATCATGGCCCAGCTCACGCTGGTTGATGAGGCTATTCTTACTACGGTGTACAAATTCAATGGGGTCTTCCACAGTGATGATATGGCAAAAACGGTTGTCATTGATACTGTCAATCATAGTCGCCAGGGTTGTGGATTTTCCGCTTCCGGTGGGTCCTGTTACCAGGATGAGTCCCTTTTCCTTTCTGGTAAGACGTTTGAGTACCTCGGGCAATCGCAGCTCTTCGTAAGACATGATCTCATTTGGGATCACACGAAAAGCGGCAGAGATGCCGTTGATCTGATGATAAGCATTAACACGGAAACGTACATCGGTCGAAAGCTTGGTGGAAAAGTCAATTTCCAGATTCTTGCGAAACAGTTCCTGTTGCACTTCATTCATCACACCATAGACGAGGTTCTCTACGTCTTCCGGAGATAAGACCGGAAGGTTGAGTCTTTTCATCTTGCCATTGACTCGCACCATGGGGTGCGAGCCTGCAGCAACGTGAAGGTCGGACGCTCCCGCCTCAGCGGTAAAGCGCAGTAGTTCGTGAATTGTCAAAGTACCGTCCTCCCTTAATTAGTCGGTCTCCAGTCCTCCGGAGTCAGGATTGGTCCAGGTGTCGATGCCGTAACCATGATATTTAGCTTCCGGAACGTCATACCATACCTGTTTACCTTCGCCACCGGCGAATTCCTGTGTGGAGGTTGCAATATACTTATTAGGGGGATTTCCTACTACTTCAAATTTCCAATTCTTACGTGTAGCCTCACCCAAGCTGGCTTCTCTTTGAGCCATTTCGAGAGAGAAACCATCGGTGGAACCGTTTGTCTGTAAGTAGATGTCATAAGCTTTGCGGATGGTAGAAATAGCCGTTTGGGCTTCTGTGCTACGGGATTTCTCCACATAACGCAAATAACGTGGTACCGCAATCGCTGCCAGAATGGCGACGATGATAACTACCACCAACACTTCGATAAGGGTGAAACCCTTTTGGTTTTTCAGTTTTCTGAGCATTTTTTGTATCCTCCTGGGGGATCGTTTTTTTTATACTTGTCCATACATGCACGATGTGTGCCAAATTCTGATGAAAAGCACCTTTCTTGTTTGGAAAGCTTTATTTCCTTGCTGATTATTTCCAGCGGTGGCACTCTATTCTATCAAAGTCAAAATACAATTTCTCAAATCCTTAGGTCTGTTTAGCCATTTTGAGTTAAGGTCTTGCTGTAGTTTTTTTACTTAATATACATGTTTTATAAACTGTGACTGTTCGTCAAGAAAAATGTTCTGAATTGACGTTTTTCTTTTTTTGGCGGTCTCTGAATTAAGTAAAGGTATAAAATGTGACACGGGTTTGTCCCGCTAAAATCCCCCTTTAAGGATCCTGGTCCGCGACCGCGCCTTCAACTCTACTTTAACGGAGTTTCGACTGGAGCTGACTTGAAACCTCGAGTCCTCGAGGCGATGACCAGTTAATACCAAGTCTAAGGAAAGAGGATGCCTGCTGCCGCCACTTAAGATGGCAGGAATCTATAGCAAATGAACATGCATCAAAAAGTTCTAAAATCAGCTCTGATGGTCAAGGCAGACTAAGGCTCGGACCATTTAACTTATAAAAGTCTTGACGCATTAAGCAAACTACGTTTTTTGTCATCATCATATAATTATTTAAGTTAAGACAAGGAGCATAGAATGTCAAGACCAACACAGAAACTCTTAATTATCAGCATTATGCTGTTTATCGCCGCGATGGCCTTTGCCAAAGATGCGGCTCCCAAAGTAGTGAGCAATTCAAACTTGTTGGAAGAAACCGACATCTTGGCAGAATACGATGGCGGTAAGATCTTAAGAGCAGACCTGCAGGAAAAAATATCAAAGATACCGGCGGCCCATCAAGCCCGGTTTCATACCATGGAAGGTCAATTGCAGATATTGGATATCATGTGTACTGAGGAAGTATTTTATCAAAAAGCCAAAGCCCTTGGCCTTGATAAAAGCCCCGAGATGCTGGAGCGGCTGGATGATCTGGAAAGACGTTTTTATCTTCAGGAATACTACAAACGTAATGTAACCGATGTGGTGAATATCACAGAAGCAGATCTTGAAGATTATTACGCAGAAAATCTGAAGTCCTTTTATATGAACCCCAATATCACCATAGAGTACATTCAAACTGCCACAGAAGAGGACGCGCTCGCTGCCATCGCAGAATTGACAGCAGGAGCCAGCTTTGCCGCAGTTTCTGATAAATACAACCAAAACACCTATGCCCTGGGCCTGAAAGGTAAGATCAAAAACATCCGCCTGAACGGCAATATCCCCGGAGTGGGCAGTGACCATGTGCTGGAAGAATACATCAGCCAAAGCTCCGTAGATCTCCAGAAGATCAATGGCCCTTATCAGACCGATATGGGCTGGCACATCTTTCGCACCACTGATATTGCACCGGGACGCCAAAAAGAATACCTGGAAGTAAAACCGGAGATCGAACAGCGCATCCGCCCCATCAAAGAGCGTGAAAAGTTGGAAACTATCCGCGAAACCCTCAAGCAGAAGTATAACGTGCAAATCCATGACGGAATCGCCGCCTCTATTGATCTGCAAAACCGTAAAAACAATGCAGAGACCATGTACAACGTGGTGGTACATTCCCCCAATGAAGAACTGATCTATACCATCGAAGACATCCTGATGGCCTTTGATAAAGTCAGTCCTCAAGAGCAGATGTTTTACATCAAGGGTGAAGGTGCCAAAGCCTTTATCGATCAACTGCTGATCCAGGACCTCTTTCATCTCGAAGGCAAAAATATGGGATACGCAAAGTATTTCCAGGATAATGAAGACTACAAGATGATGCGGCACAATTACATCCTGCGCGGTACCTTTGAGAAATTGGTGTTGGAAGGCATCGAAATAACTGATGAAGAAGTCGCCGAACGCTACGAGCTGGATAAAGAGAAATATGTTCAACCTGCGAATCGCAGCATCCAAGTGCTCTTTTTTGATGATATGAAAACTGCCAATAAAGCCCGGAGCAAATTCAGATCTGCCCACAAGAAGAACAATGAAAAAGCCATGACCAAAGTGATCGATAAATACTCTACCAGACCCACTAAGTCCATCTATGAAAACCAATACGATAACGGCGTGGTCACAGGTCTGGTACAAGACGCAGCTTTTTCAAAG
This sequence comes from Candidatus Cloacimonadota bacterium, assembly GCA_020532515.1. Taxonomy (GTDB): domain Bacteria; phylum Cloacimonadota; class Cloacimonadia; order Cloacimonadales; family Cloacimonadaceae; genus UBA5456. Next base: position 20,911 of record JAJBAY010000013.1, read on the forward strand.
CGCATTTGGGACAACCCGGTGGGTCACCTTTCTGAGGTCTTCACCGCTTCCAATGGCGATATTGTCTTTTTCCGCACGATCTCCGAAATCCCCAAATCCTACCGGCCTTCAGTGGAAGTGGAACCCCGCATCTATGGCGCCATTAAACAAGAAAAGGAAAAAAACAAACAGGATGCGGTGGCCGAAGAGCTCTTTGTGGAATTTAACCTGATCAAATACCCGGAGCGCATCAAGCTCACTGTGAGCGCCGAGCAACTCTTTGAATATGCCGATAACGCAGCCCGAAACCGCAATTACAAAGATGCCATTACGTTCTACGATCAGATAGTGCAAAACTATGATAACGGTGTGGATGACTACAAAGCCTACTTTATGAAGGCTTTCCTGGTCGCCGAAGAATTGAATGACGCAGATCAGGCTCTGGAACTCTTTAAAAGCTTCCTGCTACGCTTCCCCGAAGGCGACCTGCATGAATCTGCCCGCTTTATGATCGATAGCCTCGAGGGTAATCTCGACGGCTTTGAAAACTTTGAATAAACACCACGCAGATAGATAGTCTGCCTCAGATATAGTAAAGAGCTGTCCCAAAACTCTTGGGTTATCCGGAGTTTTGGGACATGTTCTTTTATGGGGATAAACGCTTCGTAAAGCTGGCTTTAGCTGGCCGTAGCACTGTCTTCAGACGGTGCGTGACTACAGAAAATAGCAAAAGATGAATGTGAAGCTTGCCCCCTACTTTGTATCAAGGCCTTCAGCCTCGCTCGACACGCGAGATATCGAATCCAGCCCGCGCCTCCTAACCTGCTATGGCGCTACCCTCTTGATAGCCTCATTCTCGATCCACCCGCTGATGCCATTCGGCAGACGCACCAGACTCCAACCCTGCCTGCTCTCTTCCACTACGAGGACCAGAGCTTCATGGATCACAGCCACCCTGCTCGCCTTAGATTCTGCTTCTGCTCTCAGCTCTGCCTGGCTCAGGATCAGTACTGCTTTGCTGTTGTGGGCCTGGCGATAGGCCTTGACTCCCAAAAAAGTGCTTGAACTCAAGAGCAGGAAAAGGCAGATGCCAAAGATCAGGCTGGGCAATCCCCGCTCTTTATCAAAATCGTAATTGAGGAGCCAGGAAAGGCTAAGCGCACTCAGCAGCAGCAGGATCAGGGTAAGGATCGCCATTCGGTTCAGATTCAGGTAGTCATAGATTTCCCAGAATATCCTCAGCAAAAAGAGGTGCTGCGGATATAGATCACGATCCTGCGATAGTGCTATCACATACTCTAAGTTTTCCTTGGCCAGTTTGTGTGCCGAATCCAGGTTTAGGGCTCTGAGGAAATACAGATTTGCCATGCCACTTTGCCCCAACTGCCAATAGGTAACGCCAAGATTGTAATATAGATCTGCGTTTTGGAGGCCCTGCTCTTCCAGGGCTCTGAACTCGTCAAATTCACTGGCAGCAAGGCCGCTAAAGACCAGGATGGATAAGATCAGGATGGTCCAGATCGCTTTCATTTGGTATGTCCTTTTTTGCTGAAGGCAAACACTATGCGCCTGAGCTGCTGATAGTCTTCCATAAGGTTTGCGGCATCTCTTTTGTCTGGACTAAAGCGCTGTCTCTCACAGAGCTCGATGAAGGAGTTCATCTCTGTAATCAGCTCTGCGGGAATATTCTTCTGCTCCAATTCAGCAATCTTTTCCAAAGTGGAAAGGCGAAGAGAAACCCCATACTTCTCAGATAAGTAACGCATCAAGCCATTTTCGGCCAGTGCATAAAAATCATCGGATAGCGCTTTGGCAGCTTCCGAGGCTTCATCGAGGTACTTCTTCAGAGCTTTATCTGCCCTCATTTGATTGTACTCTTCAGGATTTCTGCGCTTTTTGGCTTTTTGCCAGGCTATATATGCAGAAAAGATGGTGCCCGCCAGGATGATCGCGACAAGCAGCCAATACCAGATTTGTTTGAGAAAATTACGATAAGCCGGATAGCTGTGGCGGGAAAGCAGGGGCCTGATGTTCTGGGGTTTACCGGATTCTAAAAGTGAGGAAAAATAGCTGACTACACTGGCGCCTTTTACCTGAATCTCGCGCTCTTTGCTGGCAAATTTGCGATAGACCCCAAGATCGGGATCAAACCAGCTAAAGCTCAGTGAGGGAAGCGTGTACTTGCCCTTGTCTTTGGGGATAATAGTGTAATACAAGGTGCGGCTGCCTTCCACTCCGGCATTCAGGCGGTCTATGGCCATGGGGGAGGAGATCTGAGCGCTGCTTTCGGGAAATTGCGGGTGAGCAAACTGGTTGAAATTACCCCGCCCTGCGATGCGCAAACTAAAGGTGACGGCTTCACCAAGACTGATGGACTCTGCACTGAGCTTGTCCGAGACTTCAAAGCTGCCCACTGCACCGCCAAAGTTGGTTGGGACATTGTGTTTGGGCAAAGGCAGCACTTCCAGCCAGGCCGGCACAGAGCTCACCCTCTGGCTCAAATAGCCAAATTCATAGATGCGCGCTTGTCCATGAACCAGAGGAGCCTGCAATTCTCCCGTCTCATTGGGCAGGAGCATGAGGCGCTTGATCAAAGCCCTTTGGAGTCTTTGGCCATTAAGGTTTACCGTTTCATACTCAAGCGTGGTGGGCGAATCGTAATCGCTCTTGCCATAACCGGGGAAGTCTTTCTCGCCTTCGAGATTGAAGGAGCGCACCATCTGATCTGTGTAAAGGTAATAGGAAACCACCGCCGGCTGGCCTCTATATACTTTTTGACGCGCTGGATAGGCCCGGATCATGGTGGAGCCTTCAATACGGCTGGCAGACCAGGGTAAATCCGGATCGTCAAAATCAAAGCCGGGCGCAATGCCAGGACTGCTTTGAGGCGGGGAGCTAGGGGAAGATTTCACCACTGTCACATCGATTGCAGGACTACTGTAAACTTTGTTACCAATCCTTACTGCTTGGGCCGGGATCGTGATACTGCCCTCTCGCTGAGGGATGTAGTAATAAATATAAGTGCGCACATGCTGGGTGTCAACTTTGAAGCCACTCAAGGTGGTGGAGCTGCGAGAAGTGCTGCGCATATTGACAAAGGAAAAGAGCTCAAAGCTGGGCGGGCTGGGCTCGGATATGCTGATGTTGCTATCGCTTTTGATCTCAAGAGTGTACTCCAGCCGGTCGGCCAGAGAAAGCCGGTTTTTGTTCACCGAGGCCGTCACCGATATAGCCATCAGGATTATCGGCAAAAACATGACTGTCAAAAGCAGGTATCTTTTCATCTTACCACCAATTTTGGGTTTTAGGCGGGGTCTTGTCGTTCTGGTTTTTACGGTCCCGAGCCTCCAGATTGTCCAAAGCTTCGAGGATATTGCGCACTTCCTCTTCATCCCGCTGTTCGTCTTCAGGCTCTGGTTCACTTTCGGGCGGGGGAGGATTTTCGTCCAGCTTTTTAAGTGCCAGCTCCAGATTCGCCTTGCAATCTTCGTCGGTGGGGTCACCCAGGAGCGCCTGCTCATAGCTCTTTACCGCAGCTTCATAATCCTCTTTCTGATAGGCGATATTGCCCCGGTCATAATGCAGTGCTGCAGCATCGGAATCCTTCGTCAAAGCTTCTTCCGAGGCAGCTTCAGCTTCGGCAAAATTACCCTGTTTATAGCGGGACTTGGCCAGATTGCCGGCTGCTACGGCGCCACCATCTTCCTGATTGCGGGCAAAGAGCTTTTCGGCGTTTTCATAACGCTTGAGATTCAGCAGCTCCCGTCCCAGACTATTACGGAAAACCTGGGGACGAAAGCCCAGCTCCAGGATCAAAAGCAGCAGCAGGACAGCCAGAATGATGAGCAGAATCTTCTGTTTCCTGGTCATTTCTTGCCTCCTTGTCTTTTGAGAGGGAGGATCAGGCTTTCTAAAAGCAGAAAGATCAGCGCTGCGAAGACGAAGAGCTGATACTGCTCTTTATACAGATTTACAGTACGGGTTTTGCTTTGACTCTTTTCGCTCTGATAGATGCGGGACAAAAGCAATTGAATCTCTGCTGCGGAAGGGGTGATGCGGAAGAATTCTCCCCCGCTCACTTGGGCAATACGCTTTAGATTCGCAGCGTCCAGTTTGCTGATCCGCTCTTCGCCGGTATAAGGATTGCGGATGATCGCCCCTTCTTCGGAGCCTACTCCCATGGTGTAGATGCGCACATGGTCGCTGGCCAAATCGCGGGCTTTGGTTATGGAGGTGGGAGACAGGTCTTCACCATCCGAGATCAGCACCAATACTCCAGGTCCTGCGCCTGCTTGGAAGGCAGTTCTGGCGGCATCCAGGGCTCTGCCGATTTCGGTTCCGGCGCGCGCTGCAGAATCCGTGGATAGGCTGCTGAGCACCATCTTTACCGCTTCATGATCGTCTGTGAGTGGGCATTCGATAGTAGCCACTCCGGCAAATGAGATCACACCCAGGCGGTCTGTTTTTAGCTGATCCACAAAGGCAGAAACCTGCAAGATGGAGCGGGTTAGGCGGTTGGGCTGAATATCGGTCGCCTCCATACTGAGCGAGACATCGATGGCAAAGATGATATCCATGCCTTGGGAGCTGATTTCGCGCTCTTTAAAGTCCCATTGCGGCCGTGCCAAAGCGATCACGATGAAGGCAAAGGCGATCACCACAAGAAAGAGTTTGAGCGAGCTATAAAAGGGAGAGCGCTGCCCCAGATAGATCTGCATAAAGGGAGTATCGGCGAATTTGGTAAAGCGAGATGTAAAGCGCTTGCCGCTGCGCCAGATCAGCCAGATCAATAGCGGGATCAGGCAGAGGATGACAAGGGCATAGGGGTTGTGTAAGTTCACGTGTTACTCCGGCAAGACTGGCATAATAAAGCTTTTAAACAGTATTTCCAGCCCGATCAGGATCAGAGCCAGCCAGAGGAAGAAGGGAAAGCGTTCATCCCACTGATAGTTGATTTTAGCGCTGATCTGGGTGCGCTGCAAGGCGTCCAGCTCTTTCATGATCTCGCGCAATTGAGTGGCATCTTCCGCTTTGGCAGCTTTACCGGTCTTGGTAATCTCAGCTATTCTATCCAAAGTCTGCATATCCAGTTCGATCAAAGTAGGGATATTGTGGGTGCCGAAAAAGGGGTCGGAATAAGGAAAGGGAACCATGCCTCCGCTGCCCACTCCGATGGGATAGACCTTGATGCCCAAAGCCTCTGCCATGCGCGCTGCGGAGATGGGATCGATCTCTCCGGTGTTGTTTACCCCATCCGTGATCAGGATCACAATGCGGGATTTGGCATCGCTATCTTTCAGCCGGGCCACCGCTTTGGCCAGACCCATGCCGATTGCGGTGCCGCTGGCCTGCATATTGACTTCCAGATGATCCAGGGCAGCCATCACCGCGACATGATCGTAGCTCAGTGGACTGGCTGTGACGGCATATTCTGAAAAAGCGATGAGCGCAAAGCGGTCATTAGGGCGCCGGGAAACGAAATCTTTGGCCACCTTCACTGCAGCACCCAAACGGTTTTGCGGCAGGAAATCCAAGGCTAACATAGAGCCGCTTACATCCAATGCGATGGCGATATCCACGCCTTTTTTGCGAAAATCGCGGCTGGCGATTCCCCATTGCGGACGGGCCAGCGCGATAATCAGCGATAGGAGTATCAAGGACCTCAGGGCTGGATAGAAATATCTCCAGAGCCGCTTTTTGCCCGAGAGCTGTAAAAGCAAGCGCAGTCTGCTATTTGGTAAGGCCAATTTCCTGGCTTTGTTCAGATGCAAATCCAGATACAGATAGGCTGGGATGATCAGCAGCAGAAGTAGAAACAGAGGTTGGGCAAATCTAAGCATGAATCGCCGGGGCAAAAGCCATCAGGCTTAGTTTCAAAGCCTGAGTTTGCAGTTGAATCTGTTCCGAACTGGGAATCAGCTTGGCAAATTTGACCAGGTCACAGTAGCGTAGTATCTTCAAAAACTCTTCAGCCCGCTCTGGACAGCTCACGCGCAAGGCATCTGAAATCTCAAGGATCGTCATCTCCATGGCGCTGAACTGATACATGGCCTCCAAAAACTCCCGCAGGATCATCGAAAGCTGATAGTGATAGGCCAGGATGTCACTTTCTGCAAGGCCGCTGGACTCTAGTTTATCAAGCTTTTCCAAAGCAAGCAGATAAGGATGAACAAACTTTTGGGCTGGCACAAAGGCAGGTTTTGGCTCAGGCTTGCCTGGCGTCTTTTTGCTTAAAGCCATGATGATGAGGATGGTGGCCAGCGCCAGACAGATCAGAAAGATGCCAAGATACAGCCAAAAAGGAGGCTCTGCTTTATAACGCAAAGCGGGCTTAATATCCCGCAGCAAAGTATCCGCTTCCGCCCTGGTAGATAGCACATAGACCCTGAAACCGTCCGTGGAACCTCCGCTGTGTAAGATCCCCTTGGCCTTGAGCTTTAGTTTTGGGAAAGACAGCGCACCCACCCTGAGGGGAACTATGCTCAGCTTCGCTTTACTGCCCCGTCCATCCTGTTGTATTTGGGTATCCAGCACCCGAAATTCAACCAGACTATCCGGAATCACAACCGCCGCCAAGGGAAAATCCGTCTTTATCTCCAAGCTAAAAGGAGTGCCGATGCTCAGGCTGTCCGCATTTGCCAAGCTTTGCGTAACAGTCCCCAAGAGCAAGCTTATACAGAAGCTCAGCAGCATGATACTCAGAAGCTTCTTCATCTTTTCCGCCGTCTGCTGCGCTGAACGAAGAACTGCCGGAGTACCCGCACGAAAGAATCCGAGTTTTTAAAGAGCATATAGTCACAACCCATGGCCTTGAGCGTAGTCTTAAGCTTCTCTTGCTCTTGCTGAATGCTGGCCTTATAGGCCTGTCTCAATTTGGCATTTGCCGTATTGATATATTCACTGTGGCCTGTTTCGGGATCGACGAAGCGCAGAACACCCGCTTTGGGCAATTCCAGTTCGCTATCGTCCAAGACTTGCAGGGCGATGAGATCGTGCTTTTTTGCAAGGATTGCCATTTGTTTTTCATAGCCGCTATCCAGAAAGTCCGAAAGCAGGAAGATCACCGCGCGTTTTTTGAGGATTTTGCCAGCATATTCACAGGCTGCGGAAAGCGAAGTCTGCTTGCTATGCGGCTCGTGATAAAGGATTTCCCGGATGATCTCCAAAGCGCGATTGTGTCCTTTACGGGGAGGGAGAAACTTTTCCAGGGTGTCCGAATACATGATCAGGCTGCAGCGATCCCCATTTGCTACGGCCGAAAAGGCCAGAGTGGCAACGATCTCGGCTATCCTCTCTTTCTTGAGGGCATAGGATGTCCCCGAAAATTGCGAGGCGCTGATATCCACGATGAAGACCACGATCAGCTCTCTGGTTTCGCGGTATTTCTTCACGAAAGGCAAGCCCAATCGGGCAGAAACGTTCCAATCTATATCCCGATAGTTGTCCCCGGGTTGATATTCGCGTACTTCGCTGAATTCCAGCCCCTGTCCTTTGAAGCTGGAATGATACTCTCCGCTGAAGATCTCATTGACGATGTTTTTGGTGGATATCTCCAGACGGCGGATTTTCTTCAGCAGATCGGCAGTGCTTAGCAGATGCACTTTACTGTCCCTATTACCTTAAGGTACCTCGATCTCATCCAAAATGCGACCGATAATCTCTTCGCTCTGGATCTCTTCTGCCTCCGCTTCGTAAGAAAGCACGATCCTATGGCGCAGCACATCCTTGCCGATGGCTTTGATATCATCCGGAACCACATAGGCTCTTCCTTCCAGATAAGCATGCGCTTTGGCCGCTTTGGCCAGATAGATGCTGGCCCGGGGAGAGGCTCCATAGTTGATCAAAGGTGCCAGGGTGCTCAGCCGCGGGTAACGCTCTGGATGCCGTGTGGCCCAGACCAGATTCAGGATGTAATCCGTGAGTTTCTCTTCCATATAAACCCTGTGCATCACCTGGCGCATCTGCTTGATCTTTTCAGGGCTAAGCACCGGCGAGATCAGGATGGGCTTGGGATCCACCATCAGGGCCATGATCTTGCGCTCTTCTTCCATCTGGGGATAGCGGATCAGCAGCTTCATCATAAAGCGGTCTATTTGCGCTTCGGGCAAAGGATAGGTCCCCTCTTGTTCGATGGGATTTTGGGTGGCCATTACAAAGAAGGGATCTGGCAGAGGCTCACTGGTTTCACCTATGGTAACCTGACGTTCTTGCATGGCTTCCAAAAGCGCGGATTGCACCTTTGAGGGTGCCCGGTTGATCTCATCAGCCAGGATGAAATTGGCAAAGATAGGTCCTTTTTTGGGATAAAATTCTGAGGTCTTCTGGTTGAAGATCAAGGTTCCAGTAATATCTGCCGGAAGCAGATCCGGAGTAAACTGGATGCGGGTAAAGCTGGCCTTAAGGCAGGCCGCGAGGCTGCTGACGATGAGGGTCTTGGCAAGGCCTGGAACGCCTTCTATCAGCACGTGTCCATCCGCCAAAATCGCGATCAGGAGCCTGCTGATGATGGCACCCTGGCCGATCACCGCTTTGCTCATCTCCTGTCTCACGTCTCTGAGGACGGTGGAACTTTCTGTTACTTGAGCCTTAATTTCTTCGATTAACACGTCATCCCCTATGGTTGTTGCTTAAGTTTAAACAATGAGAAAACGGGAATTCGGCATCACCGCAATTCCCGATTTATATAAAGTAAGCTCTTGGCCCGTAAGAGGTATCTTATTTGGATACGGCTTTACGAACTTTATTTGCTTTAAGGCAAGAGCTACAAACTTTTACGCGTTTGATTCCGCTGCCGATGTAGGCGCGAATTTCGTGTAAGTTCGGATAAAACCGACGCTTAGTAGCGTTCAAGGCGTGGGAACGATGATTCCCCACCTGCGCGGTCTTTCCACAGATATCGCATATTCTTGACATTTTGAACCGTCCCTTAATATTTTGTTTTGAGAACCAGATTATTTCGAGCCCTTATTCTGACAAGCTATTTATTTTATGGTCTGCGGAATGCGAATGTCAAAACGGCAACCGGTGGGCTCCAGGGGAATGTATTCCAATCTGCCTTTATGCTCCTGCACCAATTTGCGACAGATGGGAAGGCCGAGGCCTGTGCCGTGGGTTTTACCGTTTGTCACAAAGGGCTCAAAGATCTTATCCCGCATTTGAGGCGGAATCCCCGGGCCGTTATCAATCACACTGATCTGCAGCCAGCCGGAATTCATGGATGCGGCAAGCTTGATCTCTTTATTACTGTCCATGGCCTCGCTGGAGTTTTTGATCAGATTCATCAGCACTCTGAGAATCTTGGCTTCATCAAAATACACGAAGTCATGCACTTTGTTGTCCACCACGAAGGCGATATTGCGTCCCTTCAGGGCGGTATCGTTGATCTCTTTAAAATCATCAAAGAATCTGGTCAGATCCACTTTTTGGATCAAAGGAGTAGTCTCCACACCCCGGGAGAAATCCAGGATCTCGCGTACCAATTGATCGATCAAACGTGTTTGTTTGACAATGCTTTGGGTGAATTCTTCGCTGCCCTGAAAGAGGTTTTCGATGAGCTGTGCAGTGAGGACGATCACCGTCAGAGGGGTCTTGATATCATGGATGATCTTGCTGGCTGCCATCCCGATCGCCATCAGGCGGTTTTGCGAAATCATATCATCCATCAGGGTTACAAAGCGCTCATTGGTATTACGCAGGCGATCCGATAGGGTGCGGATGAGATTGAACATCACAGAAGGATGCTTGAAAGAAAGCTCGGTGAAAGCTTCTTTGGGGATGATCAAAAGCTCCACTTCCTCAAGGGCAAATACCGAGGCACTGCGGGGCTCTTCATCGATCACGCCCATTTCTCCGAAGAAATCTCCTGGCTTCAGTACAGATAACTGTGTAGACGGCGTTTCAGGGTTTTTCAAGTCTTTTTGAATCTCTACTTTCCCCTTGCAAATGAAAAACAAGCTGTCAGCCGCTTCGTTTTCTGTGAGGATCTGCGTCCCCTTTTTGAACTTAATGCGTTTCAAATCTGCAGAAAACAGATTGACTTCTTCTTCGCTTAGCCCTTCAAACAAACCGTGTTTGTCACAGACTGTCTTGTCATTACTCACTGATCCTCCTCGGGTTTTGGATAATTTCGTCTATAACCATAGATTTAGCCTTCTATATTCTTGTCAAGAAAATGTTGATTCAAGCAATTGCTTTCCGCGATTTGGGCTGGCCTTCCCGCCTGGGTTGTCGTGGAGATGACGTGGAGATAAGAGGATTTATTCCTGCTATCTCCACGTCATCTCCACGACAACAAATGGGGTAGGCCCTGGTATTTCTGCATTTTTCGCGGAGCTCTGCTTCTATCCTGGCCTTGGAGCCCTAACTGAAATAGCGTCCCTTCCTCTTTATGGTAAATCTGCAGAGCGAACATGGGGGAGGAGTGCTCCGATTTGCCACATTATCCGCAGAATTCTGCTGCACCAGGCTGCACGCTTCTGTGGATTCATCAGGCCAGCAGGCCGAAAAACGCCACTCACTTTAAAACTCTAATATTTTACAAGATATAGTTCTGAGTCTTGAACAGTTCGACAAGATTTCTTTTTACTTGACTATTTTCCAAGAGTAGTTTCACTTGTCACATTACTCTCATCCCTTACTGCCTTGCGCTTATTAAAGGTCTCTGGGAAAGGCCCTCGGATAGGTGGCGAGGCAAAATACTTAAAGAAAAGGATATGTTATTATGCTTACGATCTTGTGCAGCACAGGCCTGCTCATGAATACTTCAAAACAGGCCAGGTCTGCGCAAAATCAAGTAACAATCTCAAAAAGTTTACACAAACACTCAGGGAAACACTCCCCCTCAGCAGAAGCAGCTTGTATGCATAATCGTCGCACATTATCACATAGTTCCTGTCTCTGCGAATTCTTCCCTGAATTGGCTATCAAACTTAACCTCAAAAACAAATGTGCTAATCCTCCCAAGCTCGCAAGTCTGTGCTTGGGAGGATTAGCCCCCAAATCTAAACATCATTTACCCTTCAAAAGGGAACTCTTTTTTAGGAGAGATACTATGAAAAAGTTTTTATTATTAATCGGCATCCTGGCGCTCGCGCTGGGACTGTTTGCCGATGTTACCATTGGCAGCGGAACCAGCACCCAAAGGCAGCCATTTGACGCATTATATGGGTTTGGAAGATCCGCAGACATCTATCTTGCATCCGAAATAAACGCCACGGGCAACATCACTCATCTGGGCTGGTATGTGGGACTAGCAACAAGCACCAGTATCCCCATCAAGATTTACCTTACCACCACCACTCAACCAGCCTGGCGCAAACACCCTGGGCAACCCTTACTGCCGGCTTAACTCCGGTTTATAATGCTACAGCCCAGTTTAACGCTTTGGGTTGGGCACAACTGGATATCACTGATTTTGCCTACAACCACCAGACTTCAGGAAACCTGCTGGTCTTATGTGAGGCAAACTATACCGGCAGTGGTGCCGCCAGTACCGATTGTCCCGAATTCCGTTATACTAATGACGGCAATACGGGCAGCATGCATCAATACTGGCAACAAGACGGCGAAGCTCCCACATTTGACGGTAGGGTAACTGCAGACAGACCCAATATCAAGTTTGATATGGTAAAAGAATATGATACCTGCGCAAATCCCTACCTTGCCACCTTGCCTTTGGTGGATTACAATGGCACTACTGCAGGTCTCACCAATGATTATACGGCAGATATGTTTAGCGGTATGACTATCGACCCGAGGTATTGTACGGGGAAAGATTGGGTGGCCAAGTTAAGCATTTCCGAGGACGGTTTGCTCAATGTAAGCCTTGACGATCAGCCTGGTTCCCCATGGCAGTATATAAGTATGGTCCTGGTCAGCACAATCCCCAGCACGGAATCCCCGGCTGTTGTTTTGGCTCAGCATTGTACTGGCTATGGCCCTCTATCGATCACAAATTTCCCCGTCACAGCAGGCTATTATTATCTGATCGTGGATAACTTTCCTGGGCCTGAAGATATTCACTTCGTGCTGAATATTACCCATAGCATCTACCCTCCTGAACCAGCCAGCCTGGTATCGCCCGCAGACGGAGCTACAAATATTACGTTGGATACAACCCTGAATTGGGCCAGCGGCGGCGGGCAGGTGGATGGCTACAAGCTATCGCTGTGGGAAGATCTCTCTACGCACGCAGTTGAGATAGTAACAGATCTGGACCTGGGAATGCAAACCTCCTACAGCCCCACCCTGGGATCCGACAAGCATTATGGCTGGAAAGTGGTGCCTTACAACATCGCCGGAGACGCGGGAAATTGCCCTACCTGGACCTTTACCACCCTGTACGATCCCACCATCTCCAGCTTCCCCTACTTTGAAGGTTTTGAAGTAGAGGCAGACACTTTGCCCCTGAATTGGATCGCCACCGAAGCTGCCCCCAATGCAATTCAGCACTGGAAAGCAGCAGCTGCCTCAGATGGCCATGGTCCATCTGCCCCCGCATCCGGCTCATCCTTTGCCTGGCTGCACTGCTATATTGCCCAGACCAGCTATAATCCCTACAGCATGGTAAGCCCTCCCTTTGCCTTAGATGCTACGGCGAAACGCCTGAGCTATCAATACTGGATTGGTGACGACACAGTGGCAGAGCCTCTGTTCGTGGATATCTCTACGGATCTGGCAAGCTGGACAACGCTCTACACGCACTCCAATGCCACTAATACTTTGGCTTGGCATTACAATGTGATTAGTCTGGCACCTTACAGCTCGCAAACCGTTTACCTGCGCTTTAGAGGCGTGAGTAACTATAACAATGGCATGACAGACCTTGGCATTGATAGCGTCTGGATAGAAGATATTCCCAGCTATCCTATCCTCACCTGCAATCCCACCGGCATAAATTTTGGCGATGTGATGCAAGGCGTACAGACTGGACCCCGGTACGTAACAATCACCAATACCGGTGGTGGCATCCTGAACCTCGTGGCCACAGATATTAGTATCTTAGCAAGCCCAGGAAACCTAGTTACCGATTTCAGCTTTGGCACCGAAAACCTGCCCGCAGCCTTAGCCACTGGCGAATCTGTGCTAATCCCCGTTTATGTAAACGCCACCACTGAAGGCCCTCTTTATGGCAGCCTGCAAATCGTCAATAACCAGGGCCCCCAGCCCGCGTATGCTTACGTGGATCTGAGTGCAAACGGCCTGCCGGAAGGCATGGTAGCCATTGGTGATGGTCTTTCAAACCTTCAAATACCTATCAACCCTTACTATGACTATAGCTACAGCCAGAGCATCTTCCTGCAGAGCGAGATAGCTGTGGCAGATAAACGCATCGAAAAAGTATATTACTACTGGAATGGCGCTGCCGAAGCAAATGTGTCCAACGACTGGACGATGTATATGGGACACACCGCACTCACAGAATTTGCCGATGAGGACAGTTGGATCCCGCGGGCAAACCTGAGCCAGGTCTTCCAGGGTAATGTTGCCCTACCTGCCACCGCCGGTTGGATCGAGATCACCCTCAATGCCCCCTTCCCGTATGATAACAGCGCCAACCTGGTGATCGCCGTGGACGAAAACGCAGAAGATTACGATGGAAGCTCAATGTACTTCCTAGGTACTAATACCACCACGAACCGCAGCATTCGTTTTTACGATGATGACGAAAATCCAGATCCTGCTGCACCACCTACCGGAGATCTGGTGGCTGGCTATCCCAATCTAAAGCTGGGATTTATTGCTCCCCTCTTAGAGGCACCCGGTACTGTCACGCTTACCTGGCCCCAGGAAGAGGCAACTGATCTCCCTCGTACGGGTTTTGATCTTAGCTGGATACCATCCCTCTACGGTGGTACCCCCACCCATTACACCTTATATCTCAATCAAACTCAAAATAGCGATTGGATTTACGATGGATTGGTATTCGAGAATCTCACCGGAACTTCCTTCAACACCGTCACTGATGGCAACCTCAGCTTCAACTATGGAGAATACTGGTGCTGGATGGTGGTAGCCCACAATAGCTATGGTTCCTCTGAGGACAATATCACCAACCGCTTCCAGATCGGAGAAGACCCCACCATCACCATTCCGCACACCCAGAACTTCGATGCGGCCACCTTCCCTTATGGCTGGACTCAGGCCAATATCGGAATCAGTTCAGACCGTTGGTTTATATCCGAATCTGCAGAAGCCGGTGGTGAAGCCAACGAGTTGGTGTGTG
>JAJBAY010000014.1 GCA_020532515.1 Candidatus Cloacimonadota bacterium
GAAGTGAGGAAGATATGGCAAAGATATTAATGAAAGGAAATGAAGCTGTAGCGGAAGCTGCTATTCGCAGTGGTTGCAGATTGTATTTCGCCTATCCCATCACTCCTCAGAGTGAATTGATCGAGTACATGGCACGCATGATGCCAAAAGTAAATGGAGTCTTTCTCCAGGCCGAAAGCGAAATATCTGCCATCAATATGGTTTATGGCGCGGCTGGTTGTGGCAAGAGGGTGATGACATCTTCTTCCTCACCTGGCATTTCGCTCAAGATGGAAGGAATTTCCTATCTCGCTGGCGCACAATTGCCTTGCGTGATTATCAACGTGCAGCGCGGCGGCCCCGGTCTGGGTGATATCCAGCCGGCTCAAGGTGACTATTTTCAGGCCACAAAAGGTGGCGGACATGGTGACTATCGCCTCATCGTGATGGCTCCGAGCTCCGTGCAGGAATTTGCCGATATGGCTTCCGAAGCCTTTGATCTGGCAGATAAATACCGCAATCCAGTGATGATTCTGGCAGACGGAATGTTGGGACAAATGATGGAACCAGTAGAGTTTAAGACCCCAAAGACCGATGCAGAGATTGCCGACATGTGGCTTCAACACAAGTCCTGGTGCATCCAGCCCAATGAAGATGGGGACAAAAAGCATCACCATGAGATCAATTCTCTGGAGATCGACCCCTTAATGCTGGAAATACACGTCAATAAGCTCTACGAAAAATATGCTGAGATTGAGAAAAACGAAATCAAATTTGAAGAATTCAATATCTCTGATGAGAACGAGATTCTTTGCGTGGCCTGGGGAACCGCTTCCCGCGTGGTGAAATCCGCCATCAACGAAGTCAAAGCCCAAGGGCACAGCGTGGGCCTCATTCGCCCGATCAACGTCTGGCCCTTCCCCTATGAAGATGTGAAAAAAGCCATTGGCCCCAATGTGAAGAAAGTCTATGTCTTTGAACTGAATACCGGTCAGATGCTGGACGATGTGAAAATCGCCGTGGCAGGAAAAGTGCCGGTGGATTTTTGGGGCAAAGTGGGTGGAGTGGTCTTTACCCCGGCAGAGATTAAAGTAAAGCTTGAACAGGCTTTGAAGGAGTAACGTAGTGCAAGTAATAGCAACCAGACCCGAAGCTCTAACTGATGTACCTTTTACCTATTGTCCTGGCTGTCTGCATGGCGTGGCGCATCGCCTCGTAGCGGAAGCCATCGACGAACATGGTCTGATCAATCAAATGATGGGTGTGGCCCCTGTGGGCTGCTCCGTTTTTGCCTATAAATTCTTTAATATGGATATGGCAGAAGCTGCTCATGGACGCGCTCCGGCAGTGGCTACCGGCATGAAACGGGCTCGTCCCGAGATGCATGTCTTCACCTATCAAGGAGATGGAGATCTTGCCGCCATCGGCACCGCTGAGATCGTGCACGCTGCAAACCGTGGCGAACACATGTCCGTATTCTTCGTAAACAATGCCATTTACGGTATGACCGGTGGACAGATGGCGCCCACCACCCTTCCTGAAATGAAGACTACCACCAGCCCCTACGGCAGGAATACCGACGATGTGGGCTTCCCCATCCGCGTATGTGAGCTCCTCAACACCCTGGTGGCGCCTTATTATATCGAAAGGGTTTCACTACTGACCCCAGCCGATATTCTCAAGGCCAAAAAAGCTGTCTCCAAAGCCATCAAGTATAACAAAGAAGGCCGTGGATTCACCTTTGTAGAGCTGATTTCCACCTGTCCCACAAACTGGGGTCTGGATCCCATCAAATCCCGCGATTGGGCCAAAGAAAACATGCTGCCCTTCTTCAAACCGGGCTGCCTGAGAGACAAAGGCGAAGGAGTGGAATAATGACTACGGAATTAATCTGCGCAGGCTTTGGTGGACAAGGCGTACTCACAATCGGTAGATTCATCGCCAAAGTTGGCATGAAAGAAGGTAAGAACGTTTCCTGGCTGCCTTCCTATGGGCCGGAAATGCGCGGCGGAACTGCAAACGTTTCCACCGTGGTTTCAGATGAAGAGATTGCCTCCCCAATCGTGAGTTTCCCAGATATACTGGTAGCTCTGAATCAACCCTCCATCGACAAGTTTGCCCCGTCCATCCGTCCCGGAGGCCTCCTGATTCTGAACACCAATATGTGCCCCCATGGCTGCAAACGTGATGACATCGTGAAGATTGCCGCTCCTCTGAGCGACATCGCCAATGAGATTGGTAACCCCATGGTGTTGAATATGTTGGCCATCGGTGTGATCATCGGTAAAACAGGTCTGATCAAATACGAAAGTATGGAAGACGACCTCACCAGCTATATGAAAGCGAAGAATCCTGAACTTTTGGAGCTGAATCTCAAAGCGATCAAACGCGGCATGGAGATCGGCAAAGGCTGATACACAACTATAAATAATCTCGGGGGGTGGTTTCCACCCCCATTTTCTGAGCATAAGGAGTAAAGAATGCAGGACAATCTGGTAACGATCGCGAGTTACACGGATGTTTTTGAAGCAGAAATGGCCAAAGGATTCCTGGAAGATTCCGGGTTTGAGGTATTTCTGCAAAATGAGCGTATCCTCAGCTTGTATCCCTCCATGGCTGGAGATATGTATATGATAGAATTGCAAGTGTTTGCCGATGCTGAAAAAGAGGCTGGCGAGCTCTTGGAAAACCTGGATGACAGCTATCTTTGCAGCAATATCTTAAGACAAGAAAATGCCCTTCTGGAAGGACACTTTCAGCTCACCAGCGGCAATCACAGCAATCAATACATCGAAAAGATCCGCCTGCTGCAAAACCCCGCAGCTACTCATGTGCTCTGCAACAGACTGGCCAAGCGGCTGCAAGAATACGACTTTGACACTGTGATCGGTCCGGCTTTTGGAGCCATCGTACTGGCATTTGACGTAGCCCGCATACTCGAAAAAGGCTTTATCTTTTCCCAAAGAATAGACGGCCAAATGTGCTTCCGGGATGGTTTTGACCTATCCAAGGTCAAAAAAGCCGTGATCATCGAAGATGTGGTCTCCACCGGAGGCAGCGTCCAGGAAGTGATCAAATGCGCCAGTGCCAGAGGCATAGAGATCGTGGCGATCGGCCTGATCGCAGATCGCAGCGGCGGCAAGCTGGATTTTGGTGTGCCGGTGGAAAGCCTGCTCTCTATCGATATCCCACTCTGGACGCCGGAAGAATGCGAGCTGTGCAAATTAGGAGTAGAGCTCACCAAACCGGGAAGTAGCGACAAATAAACATGAAGCTGAAGCTGCTCTTAGAGGATGCGGTAAATGCGAAAGTACTGAGATTCTATCCTCTGCAGGACTTCAGTAGCTGGCAACTGGTCTTTGAATACAAAGCGGAAGCTGAAACGGCAGCCGAGCTTTTGGTCTGCCCAGATTTTGCTCTGGCCAAGTCGCTATGGGGAGATGCCGTCAGCCTCCATATCTGCCGGTATTTTGGCATTGTGTATCTGCCGGATTCTGTGCCCAGCAAGCTGGGTGAATTTCTCCAAACCCACGCTTTATACCTATTATCTTCAGATGCTAAGGGCGCAGGGCTTTTGGCGGACTACGACTTTCACAGTATAGAGTATCTGAGTGAGTTTTATGATGTTTCTTCCCCGCAAAAGCTGCTGGTTTGCACTCAGAAAGAGCTGGTTAATACAGTTTTGAGCTCAGCTCCCCAAGACTTTATGCACTTGATCTTTGGGTTAGAGGGCTTTCATCTATGTCTGGGAGCGGAGCTTTGGCGCTATCGCCCCGATGCCTTTCGCACCGCCTTTCATTTAGCCGAAAAGCTTTGTGAGCAGATCACTGACCTTAAGAAGATTCCCTTTATGACAGCGCAGATCTGTCTCAAGGATGGCTCCGGTGCCTATAGCTTTTTTGCAGATCGTTATGATAGCTATATGGCTCATGTGGACTATGATCTGTGGTACAGCCTGCTGACCGGTTGGCGCAAAACCTACTCCAATCGTCCTATGAAAAAGGTGCTGGAACTAGCCTGCGGCACCGCCAATGTAGCCTGCCGTTTTGTACAATCCGGCGCTCAGGTGGATGCCTGTGACATCTCCTATCAAATGCTGGAAAACGCCTATAGGAAAGAGCTCAAACCCAATCTTTATCAAGCCTCCCTTACCGATCCCATTCCTGGCAGAGACTACGATCTTATCCTCTGCCTTTTTGACAGCATCAACTATCTCAGCTCAAAAGCAGAGATCAGCACTTGCCTTGAGGAAGTATCCAAAGCTTTAGCAGAAGGTGGGCTGTTCATCTTTGACATCTCCACTCTGCTCAACAGCATGGAGAACTTCTTTGATAGCAGCCACTGGGTCAAGGATCATGATTCCGGCCTTCTGCACGAGTCTTTTTACGAAATGGGGCAGAGACGGCAGACTTCCCGTCTGCATCTTTTCAAACGCTGGGGAGCGAGCTACAGCCTGCAGGAAGAAGAGCATCGGCAGCGGGTCTATATGGTGCAGGAATTGATCGAGCTGATCCAGGATTCCCCGCTGCAGATCAAGGCCGTGCACAGCACGAATCACAAAACAAACTACTATCCCAAGAAAATCTCCGGCATCGACCATCGCCATTACCGGCTCTTCTTTATCCTGAGCAAAGATGAATTATCAGACTGATCTCCGCATCATGCAGGAGTACAGACTGCAAAGCGTGATGGGCATAGATGAAGCTGGACGGGGCGCTTTGGCAGGGCCGTTGGTGATAGCAGCGGTGATTCTAGACTATAATGACCCCATCCTTGGCCTTGATGATTCCAAGCTGCTTTCCGCTAAAAAGCGGGACTTACTCTATGATAGCATTATCCAGCGGGCAATAGCTTACAAACTGGTTGAGATCGATGCTCCCACTATAGACAGGATAAACATCCGGCAGGCTAGTCTATTAGGCTTCAGCACGGTTTATCAGGCTTTGCATGATAGGGCTGATCACGCTTTGGTGGATGGCAAGGACTTGCCCTGTGATATATCCGGCTGGTCAGTAATCAAAGGAGATCAGATCCATGCCTGCATCGCAGCCGCTTCCATCCTGGCCAAAGTGCATAGGGACAGGCTGCTGATAGCTCTGGATGGCAGCTATCCCGAATATGGTTTTGCCGCTCATAAGGGCTACGGCACCCAGAGGCATTACGAGGCTTTGAGCCGTGTTGGTGCCTGCAAAGAGCACCGCCAGACTTTCAGACTAAGCTAAGTTCTCAGCCTTTTGCCCGTTTCAGACATTCGGAACAGTAATGCCAATTGCAATAGCGGTGATAGATATCCATCAAGCCTTGTTGGTAGATAGCTTTGCTATTTACCAGCTTGATCTGTGAGGGATTCAGATAGCGCTGCATAAATCGGGTGATATAGTTCTCCTGCAACGGGCGGAAGTCCATGTAGGCCTGATATATAGCATCTGCGTTAGACGACATCTTCTGGTGCCACAGAGCCATTACCGGCAAGAAGATATTCAGATAGATGTTGTTCTGCACGCTCTTTCCCAAGGTCTGCATCTTCAGATCTGCATGAGGCGTGCGGGGAATCCACATACTGCTGAAGGCTTTCTGCAGGTCAGGTTCGGACTCTGTAGCAGCGATAAACGTCTTTAGTAAATCTCCCTCAAGATGCTCCCAGATCAGGTCACTGATATAGATCAGCCTTCTCAGGGGATGGTTTTGGGGCCTGATACGAAAGAGCTGCCAATCGATATTGATCTTTTGTCCTTGCCAGGGCTGCTCCTCATATTCACGCCAAAGGCTTGCAATCATACTCTCATCAAGCATGCCACTGTCCCTTTTGAGTAGTCTGGAGGCACAGAGATAGATGGCACAAAGCTGGAGCTTGCTCATCCCTGCTGCCTTGTATTCTCCCAGGGTTTTCAAAGGCAGGCTTTGGGCGAGGTAGAGGGTGTTGAGCTTATTCTTGTCATAGCCCAGGGCTTCAAAGATGCCTTCATAGAAGATCTGATCGAAGCTGCTGAGGCTGAGCGCGGTATTAAAACGCTTGAGTTTTCCAGCAAATCTGCGCATTCCGGCAGTATGCAAGATGGCCTGCAGATGGTCGCTGTCTATAGCAGAAAGCAGATCGCAATATACAGCGGGTATTGCGCTCTCATCGTGCTGTTCCAAGAGCTTTTGGATATCTTCACTGAGCTGTTCTTCCAGGCTCAGGATTTCCACAGGGGAGCCATCTTCCAGGATGGTGTAGGGATAGCTGGAATTGTGCTGCAGCACCACATGCAGAATTACCTGATTGTAATAGGCATCTTCCTGATGGTTATGCGCTTGCCAGTCTGAGGTCTTGAGATGAATCTCGATATCGCCACGCTTGATTTCGCCTGCAATATCGATGATAGCATTCTTAAAATCCGGCCCGCGGGCGGTATTGAATTGTCCTTGATAGATGATCTTGATGGGGAGTTTGCTTGCCGTGCTCAGGTCCGAGCGCAGATGTCCTTCATCCCAGATATGATAGAGAAAGCGTTCTTCCATTTAGAAATAACGTTGCAAAAAGCGCATCCGTTCTCTGGCTGAGGCCGATTTGGCACAGGTATGTGGCGTATATTTGATGGGATTTGTAAGGATGCTCAGCATCTGCATGCTCTGGTTTCGGTTCAGATTAGCAGCGCTGGTTCCGTAATAAGCCCGGGCCGCGGTTTCAATGCCATAAACGCCCTTGCCCCATTCCACGTAGTTGAAATAGAGCTCCAGCATGCGTTTCTTGGTCATGGTGATTTCCATGATTACGGTTACTTGCACTTCGAGATACTTGCGCAGATAATTACGTTTTGTGGTGAGAAACAGGCTGCGGGCCAGCTGATTGCTCAGTGTAGAGCCGCCAAAGCGGATTTTCCCTGCCTTTTTATTCCTGGCATGCGCCTCTCGCACCATCTTCCATTCAAAGCCATAGTGCGAGTAGTAATTACCGTCTTCCAAAGCGATCAGCATATCTTGGGTTCGCTTGGGGATCTTCTCCAGTTTGATGTATTCGCGTTTGTAAATAGGGTGCCCTCTTACGATATAACGCTGGATCATGAGGGGAGTAACAGGGGGATTGACAACGCTGTAAATGATGCACAGCCCCGCCACAATCCCCCAAAACCAAAGATGTATAAAAAAGATGCCCCGCAGGATCCTGATCAGGATATTACGGTGCTTTTTCTTTTTCCTTTTTGCCACCCATCCCTCCGAGTGTTGCTAGGAGCTTTATTTCTCCAGTTTGTTTACGAAGGCGGCCAAACGGGCTTTTCTGCGGGTAGCGGTGCGCTTGTGGATCACACCTTTTTTGGCGGCTTTATCCAATTGGGAATAGAGCTCACTCAGTTTAGCATCTGCATTTTCAGGACGCTGTTCAAGATCTTTGGTGAGGGTTCTAATAGTGCGCTTGACGTAATTATTACGGGCGGCTCTTTTCTTATCTGTAATCATGTGTTTGCGTGGTGATTTGTGTTGTGGCATGTTTTCCTCTTTATTGCTTAGTATTTAAGCCACAATATGTAAGGGGCTGATCTTGTCAAACATTAATTTAAGAGCGTAAGGCTTTATCCAGTTTATCTATCTGATATTCAACGCTATAAGAAAGTATATCGCCCTCAGTTTTGGCTCCCAACTGGAGCTGATCTACCCAGACAGCAGCCTCAGATATCTGCTGATAGCCAAAGCTTTTACCAGCCTTGCATTCCTTTATAGTCCGAGCCGCGGCTGTGCCGTCTGCAGAGAAGCACAAGATCGGAGTGCGGGAAGCCAGATACTCAAAGAGTTTGGCGGTGAGCATACCGCGATTGCCCTCATAGTCGTTCACGATCAGCAGCAAGAGCTCGCTTTCCACCATCTCTCGTACAGCCTCTGTATGCGGGACAAAAGGTTTGATGGTCAATCTATTAGACGTTTCATCTCTGAGCTGAGCTGCTTCAATATCCCCTATTTTGCTACCGATCAAGCTGAGGCTGTAGGGCCTGTTCAGACGGGAACACAGAGCGGCAATGAGGCCGATATCCTGCCCTTGGGTAAACTGGCCGATATACTTGATGCGCATCTGCTCTGAAGGAGTGTAGTCTATACCCGCAAAGTCCTGAGGGTTATAGCCGTTATGGATCACCAGCTTGCGGCCTTCGGGCAAAGCTTCGGCCCACTCCTGAGAGACCACCAAATTCAGGTCTGCACCGCTCACTACCTTTCTTTCCAGATACTTGTGTGCAGCCAGGCTGAGCCTTGAGGGAGGGTTGAGCCTGAGATAGTGGATCTGGCTGAAGGGATCGCGAAAGTCTGTAAACCACTTCAGTCGCAGCCTTTTGCTCAGCTTGAGCCCGATCAGATGTGTGCTATGCGGCGGACCGGTGGTAATGATGGCATCATAGGGTTTGCGGCTCAGCTCAGCAAAGCAGGCACGCAGGGCTTTGGGATTCCAGAATACCCTGAGATCGGGGATGATTAGATTCAGGCGCAGCCAAATCAAAAGCCGGCTGAGCCCTTTCTGCTTTTCCGGCATCTTGCCATAGGGAATATCGCTGCCAGATCTGCTGAGCTTTCGCCAGATTCCGGCCATTTTGGGGGCGGGAACGCGGATCACTTCGACTGCAGGGGGTATTTTCTCACACAAGCTCTCATCTATAAAAGGATAATCCCCGCCTTTGGAAGTGATTACGGTGATCTGATATCCGCGCTTAACCAGATAAGGCAGGAAGCGCAGCCAACGTTGCACTGGCGCTCCTCCACAAGGGGGAAAGTAGTAAGTGATCAACAGAATCTTCATCGCTTCAGGATCAGCTTTGCCAAATCGGTCCAGGTACTGGTTTTTTTGTAACTACGAATCGCTTCCTGCATAAGGGAGAGCAGCTTAGAATCGTAAAACCGGATTACAGCCTCAGCCAAAGCCACAGGATCGTCCGGAGGAATCAAGAGACCGGTAACGCCATCTTCGATATATTCGCTGAGACCACCAACATTGGAAGCGATCACAGGAGTGTCATAACTAAAGGCTGTAGCGGTCACCCCGCTCTGGGTGGCGCTTTTATAGGGCAGGATGCAGACGTCTGCTGCGCGAAAATATCCGCTAACCTCTTCACCACTGATGTAGCGGAAGTCTGTCTCCACGATATCGCTCAGTCCCAAATCATCGATTTGCTTGGTATAGATGGCTTTATCGCCATACACGGAGCCGGCAATCTGGAGTCTCACTTCCGGGATCGCTTTCCTGATGATAGGCATAGCCTCCAGCAAAGTGTCCAGGCCCTTATAGTCCTTGATCAGACCAAAAAAGAGCAATCTGGGCAGGACATTGGTCTTGCCAATCTCCCCTTGTTGAACGCTATAAATAGGATGAAAACCCAGGATGGCTTTCTTCACCACCCGGTTTGGCAGCCAGGCTTTGAGGTCTTTCAGGCAGGATTTGCTGAGCAACAAAATATCATCCGCGGGCTCAAAGACATAGCGCAGTAGATTCCGGGTAAGCGGCCACTGTTCATGAGGGACAATGTTGTGTGCCAAAATCACTTTACGGCAATTCTTGATGCGGCGAATGATGTAGCCGAAGGCAGGCGCAAAAAAGGGTACCCACCAGGAGATGATAATCATGTCGGGTTGCCAGGCCTTGATCGCCTTGACAGTTGTCCTCCAGGTCTGGGGTAGATAGGGGGTCAAAACCCTTTGTGAGGGGTGCTGGGGCTGGGATTCATCTTCCTGAGCCCCAGCAGGAAAGAGTAAGGCGGGATATTGTTGCTTGAAATTGAAAAAACAGATTTCATGGCCTTGGCTACTAAATTCATCAGCCAGATGGCTGGCAAATTGAGAGATCCCTCCCAAAAAAGGTGGAGCCGGACCCAAAAAAGCTATTTTCATCACTCACTCCATTTCATGAGATTGCTTAAGGAACCGCCGCACGGTATCGGCATCGTTGTATTTACCAAATAGTGCCATCAGTTTCAGCCGGATTTTTATGCCTTTGAGGTCACCGGCCAGGATGGCGCCCATGTCTTTCAGGTCTTTACCTCCGCCTTCATAGCCATATTCCGGAAGTACTCTGCCGGTATGAGTGCGGGAGGCTATGACTACGAGGATGTTTTTATCCAAAGCTTTTTGAACGTAGGGAAGAAGGTCTTTGGGTAGATTGCCCCGGCCAAAAGCCTCAATCACGATGGCTCTAGAGCCGCTGGCGATGCTACAGTCTATGTACCTGCCATCCATGCCGCTAACTGCTTTGATCAAATCCACCCTAGTATCCAGAGCTTCAGTCCAGACGTTTTCCCGGTAGAGGCTTTCACGATGATAGATCACCATATCCGGATCCACGATGCCCAGAGGGCCCAAACCCGGGCTGGTAAAGGCGCCCAGTTTTCCGGTATCGAATTTCACCACATCACGGGCGGTATGAATTTCATCATTCATCACCACCAGCACGCCTTTGTCAAAACTTTCTGTGTTACTGGCCACGCGTACACCGCCTACTATATTGCGGGGGCCATCCAGCCCAAGATCTCCACCACTACGCATGGCCGCGGTGAAAACCACGGGTTTGCGAGTGGTGAGCACAAGATCCGCCAAAAAAGCGCTCTCTTCCAGGGTGTCTGTGCCATGGGTGACCACTACGCCATCAAAGTCTAAAATCTTGGTATCAATCAGCTTGGCCAGGTCAAACATCATCTGTGGGGTCATATAGGGACTGGGAACATTCAGATAGTCCATCACCTCTACATTGGCCACGCTGTCGAGCTGGGGAAATTGCTGTAAAAAGTCCGCCAGTTCAGAGCTGGGCACCACTCCGAGCTTGCCTGCGTTTTTCATGGAGATCGTGCCGCCGGTCATAATCAATAAGATGTTGTTTTTCATGGTTTTACCTCATAAGGAATGGGGTCTTTCAGACCAGCTTCAGCAAAGGCCTTCAAGCGCAAAAGACAGCTGGGACAGGTCCCACAAGCAGCTTCCTCTGCAAAGTAACAGCTCCAGGACAGCTCAAATGGCGCTCCTATGGCTTTGCCCCGCTGCACGATCTGAGCTTTGCTGAGCTCCAAAACGGGAGTCTTGACCACTATGTCAGCCTTGATAGTACCTTCCTGGATGAGCTTGGCAAATGCCTCAAAAAAGCTCTGCCGGCAATCCGGATAACCGGAGGAATCTTCTTCCACTGCACCGATATAGATCGCCGTGGCTCCAAGCACTTCCGCCCAAGCCGTAGCGGCACAGAGCATGGTGGCATTACGAAAGGGCACATAGCTATTGGGAATACCGCTGGGTGTATCGCTAATAATCTCCATAGAAGAATCCGTAAGCGAAGAGCCGCCAATCTCAGCCAGCCAATGGTAGTCCACCACTTTGGCGGCCTTGGCCTGATAATGCTTCGCGATAGCCCGAAAGCAGGCAAGTTCTTTCTGCTCTGTCCTTTGTCCGTATGAGAAATGCAGGAAATATAGCTCATCACATTCCTGCCTGGCGATCCCTGCTGTGACCAGAGAGTCCATCCCTCCACTCAGTAAAACAATAGCTCGTGTCATATACCTTTCCATAATATAATATTTTTCTCAATTTTAGTGCAGGGGCTTTCGTGTCAAGCTCAAAGCGTTTGGGGGTTTTAGCGTTGTGGCGTTTTAGGGTTTTAACGTTGGGGCGGACTCCGCTTTGCCCAGACTACCCTACCCCGTTAGTTGTCGTGGAGATGACGTGGAGATAGCAGGATAAAACCCTCTTATCTCCACGGCATCTTCTGCATAGGCTATGCAGAAGGGCCAAGGCAACTAACGGGATTGAAAAGGGAAGAAGGTCCGCAAAGAAAGATATTGACGGATAGGATGGTCTTTGAGACCTTGATATATTGATCTAAACAATGACATTGGAAAAAATCAAACATGGAAAACACCAGCAGCTTAGTAAAAATTGAGCTGCTACCATGACTACTCTGAAAAAGGAAAGAATGTGAAATATAGCATCCTGATGCTCTTATGCTTTATCGGGTTTGGCCTTTCGCTCCACGCAGCGACGGTGAGCGGATTTGTGAGCCGCTCCGGCAGTAAAGAGCCTATGCAATATGTCAATGTGCACGTAGCCGAAACCGGTGCGGGTATGCAGACGAATAAAAAGGGTTATTTTGTGATCGATATCGCGCGGCCTGGCAGCTACACTTTGGAGCTCAGCCTGGTCTCGTATCAGTCTCTTTCCCAGAAGTTTACCGTCGATACTCCCGCTCAGGATGTGCATCTGAATCTCAGCCTGATAGAAGCTGCCATAGAGCTCGCTACCGTCCGGGTCACCGGCTCAAATTATGAAGAAGGGCGGGAGATCCGTCCCAGCCTCATTCGCAGTACCACGGAAGATGTGAAAAGCGTGGTATCTCCCCTGGAAGCGGATGTGTTTCGGGCTATACTCACCTTACCGGGGGTAGCGCCTATATCGGATTTCTCTTCAGGACTTTACGTGCGAGGTGGCTCTCCGGATCAGAATCTCATCTTGCTGGATGACACTGATGTGTACAATCCCAATCACTTTGGTGGCGTATTCAGCACTTTCAATGCCGATGCGGTGGAGAATATCAATCTCATCAAGGGTGCTTATCCGGCCAAGTATGGTGGCCGCCTTTCCAGTGTCCTGGATGTGACAAATCGTCAGGGCAATCGCGATCACCATCAAGGCATTGCCAGATGGTCACTCATCTCATCTTCTGCTACCCTGGAAGGGCCCTGGCATCTGGCAAATCAAAACGGGAGCTACATGGCATCTTTCAGACGTACCTATCTGGAGCTGGTTAAGGCGATGATTCAGGAGCTGCCGGATTACTATTTCTACGATGGTCATTTCAAACTGAATTGGGACATCAGCTCCCGGGATATGATCTCCACCAGTGCTTATTTTGGCAAAGACCGGCTGAACTTTGACTTCGGCAATGTGATCAAGCTGGATTGGGGCAATCGCACTCTTACCACGCAATGGGTGCACCTCTTTAATCCCCGCCTGTTTTCCCAATTCGTTCTGGCTGGCAGCGATTTTACCAGCAATCTCGCGCAGATCTCAGGGGAAGGTGAACAGGTTTTTGTCCGTGATAACGGCATAGAGGACTTCAGCAGTAAGGCAATGCTCACCTATAAACCAAACAATCAGCATCAGGCAGATTTTGGCTGGGAACTGAAGTATAACAAAACCTGGCTCAAGGCCACGTCCTCCTATCAATATGATGAGAACGCCTTGCCGGATATAGAGGTTACTTCGCTCACCAGCAGCGTTTACATCCAGGATACCTGGGATCCGGACGCCCTGTGGACCCTGCAACCTGGCTTACGCACCTCTTGGTATCAGAGCATGCATGTGAATCTGGAACAAATACCCCAGGCCTCTTATGTGAATCTGGACCCCCGCTTTTCCATTCGGCGCAAGCTGGATCTGGCGGAAAGCGTGTATGCCAGCTATGGGCTCTATCATCAGTATCTCACCCTGATGGCGGCGGATTTTAGCACTCCCTTTGATGTCTGGTTTCCTTTGGATGGCAGCCTCAAACCGGGACGCAGCCACCACTTTTTGCTGGGCTATAAAAACCAGTTCGCGCGGGACTTTGCCTTCGATATAGAGTTTTACTACAAGACCTACCAGAACATCCTAGAGTATGACTCTGCCACCGATTTTGACTGGGATAATGAAACAGGCCAATTGGCGGATGTCTTTCACCAGGGCAGAGGCTACACCTACGGCACAGATATCATGCTGAGAACCTATTGGCGGGGCTTGGAAGGCTTTTTGGGGCTCACCCTCGGCAAGACCAAACGCACCATGAAGGATACCAATATCGATCCCTATACGCATGAGGCCCAAAGCTATTACCCCAAATACGACCGCTCCTATGCCGCCAATGTGGTGCAAACCTTCAATCTTAGCCAGTTCACAGGCCGCAGGCTCTTTGGTGCGGATTTCAAACTTGGAATCAATTTTGCGCTCAATTCCGGGCAACCCACCGACAAGCCAGAACGCATCTATTTCGATGGTGAGGACTTTGGGATTATCTATTCTTACAAAGATCGCGACCGCCTGCCAGCCTACTTCCGCCTGGATCTGAGCACGAAATACGAGTGGCGTACCAAATGGGGCTCCATCGAGCCGTATATCGAAGTGATCAATGTCTTTAACCGCAAGAATGTGGGATTCAGAAACTATAGCATAGGCCCGGATGAGGAAGGCGAGCTGGCTTTGCTCACCGAAGATAGCGGGCAGTTTCCCATACTGCCTTTCATAGGAGTGAACGTAAAATGGTAAGATCGATAATAATCGCCTTATTGGCGCTGCTGCTGCTTTCCGGATGTACAGATTTCACTGCCAGCCCTCGCTTTAAAGGCGATGTTTATGCCATTGCAGGGCTTTTGGTGGCGGGTAAAGCTATCACTGCCGAGCATCCTGTGTATATCACCAGAAGCTCCGATATCGAGTCTTTTGATCCCATGGATCTCTTTGTGCTGGAAGCGGATGTGGAGATCATCGAGCTGGCCACAGGCAAAAGCTGGAGCCTCTCCCCGATGTTAGATCTTGAAGAATTCAAAGTGAAGTGGATAGACCTCGCCGGAAACTTCATTCAGCCAGAGTATAGCTATCGCATCCAGGTGCAGATCCCGGGCTATGACAAGCTCATCAGCGCAGAAACTACGGTGCCGCCTCAGGCGAGTGTAAATCCAGATTTCTATGGGCATGCTGCCCCAGGAGAAGGCTATAGCCTGAGTTCCGAGAATATGGGTGAAGTGGTGTTTGAAGAGGCTGATCTGCGCTTTCCACTGGCGCTAAATACCCTGAATAAAGCCGGGACTTTCAATTGTCAGATCGAGCTCTATTGTCTGGAGCCATTTAGCACGGATCTGGAATTTACCACCCCTGTTTTTGGTATGACTCATCCCAATGCAGAGCTGGAAGACGCCTACAACAGCGGCGGGAGGGGTTTTCGTATGATCAGCATTATGGGTAGATTTGCCTCCTTTATCCAGCCCGAACATGAGGACAATTACATCGTGCTAAAGGATTACCGCCAAGCCTTCATCTTCTACGGACGCTACAGGGCCAGAGCGTACATCATTGATGACAATCTTTACCGTTACAACTACATGCCTGAGGGCTATCTCTATGGCGGCGTGCAAAATGCCCTGGGCTACTTTGGTTCAGCCAGTGGCGGAGTGATGTATGTGAAGGTGGTAAAAGCGGCACCGGCTAATTGATTCCGCAGATAGCAAAATCAGCTTTTTCTTGACACTTACCCCCTTGTGCAAATATGGTATATGTATGTGATGTATTTGTAGAGAATAAAGCGCACCGTCGCAAGCACAAAATCAACACTGTCTCTATAAACGCCTGGGGAGGTAAGATGCAATTTTTAGAAGATCTGAAGAATCCGGATTCGGAGCTGGTTCGCACTCTGAATAGCCTTTATGATGGCGTTTATGTGGTAAATCCCAAGCGGGTTATCCTGTTTTGGAACAAGGCAGCCGAAGAAATGACAGGCTACTCTGCCCAGGAAGTGATAGGGAAGAGCTGCAAGGACGATATCCTGAATCACATCGATGAAAATGGGATCCTGCTCTGCCATACGGATTGTCCGATCATAAGAGCCATTCAGTGCAAATGCAGCACAGCAGAAAAGGTCTATCCCAAGAGCAAATCCGGAAGACGCTTTCCCGTGGAAACCCATGTCTCCATAGTGCAGGATGAGCAGGGTGAAGTGATCGCCGCTATCGAAGTCTTCCGGGACATCACCCACCAGGAAGAATACCGCATCATGCAGGAGAAATTCAACAGCCTGATCCGCAAATACGTTTCTACTACCACCTATAGCGATATTCAAAGCCGCATTCAGGATGATGTGCAGATCAATGTTCCCCGTATCTTGGATCTCAGCGTTTTGTATCTGGATGTGGTGAATTTCACCGGATATTCTGAAAACAAAGAGCCAGAAGAGGTGGTGCGCCTGCTGAATAACCTCTTTGGGATCTGCGATGTGATCACCCGCGAGTGCTATGGCGATATCGATAAGTTCATCGGTGATGCCATCATGGCCGTGTTTCACGATGCCAATGATGCCGTCCGCAGCGCCATGCGCATTTTGGATACCGGCATTCCGGAGCTGAACCGGGTGCGCCAGGGAGATGGCAAAACACCTATTGCCATCCGCATCGGGATCAATAGCGGCCTGGTCATGCAAGGAGATGTAGGCACTATAGACCGCAAGGATCTCACCGTGATCGGCGATGCTGTAAATACCGCAGCCAGGATCGAAAAGGCTTCCCTGCCAAATCGGCTGATGATCTCCGAAGCCACCTATGCCAGACTCCAGCCGGAACTCACGCAGAACTTCAGCTTCCATTCCGATTATGATCTGAGAGGAAAAGCCGAGGCCATCAAGCTGTTTATCCTGGATAAATAGGTTTTCCCCGTTAATATATTGATGACCTTCGGAATTCCATGGGCATCGTACAAAGGAGAATTCAATGAAAAAAGGTTTTAGTAGACGCATCTTCACACCAGGTATTCTGGCAGGGGATGTCTGGTTCATACTAAAGAATATACCCAAATTTGTCGCTTACCGGAAGAACCCTACCTTCGACCGAGCGTTTTTGGAGAAAGTGATGAGCGTGGTGACCGCTGTGAATGGCTGTGTGTATTGCTCTTGGTTTCATGCCAAGGAAGCTTCTGCAGCAGGTATCAGCCAAGACGAAATCGACGATCTTTTCCAGCTCCAGTTCGATACAGAAGCGAACGATTTTGAACTTCCTGCCCTGAAGTATGCCCAGCATTTTGCGGAAACAGGGCGCAAGCCGGATCCAGAAGAAACTGCTGCTTTTGTTGGCTATTACGGTGAAAAAACCGCCACCGAGATCATGCTCTTTATCAGATTGATTCTTTGGGGAAACTTGCTTGGCAATACCTATGATGCCTTTCTCAGCAGGCTCAAGGGAGATCCTGCCCCGGACAGCAATGTTATCTTTGAGACGCTCTTCTTTATTTTTAATTTTCCCCTGTTGTTCCCAGCTTCGCTCTTGATGAAGAAAGACGCAAAGAAAGCAGCTTGAAGAGCATCAGTCAATAGATGTTGCAGGATAAACTAAGGCAGATATTATAGTTTCATAGCTTGCGAGTCCCATCATGAAGATAGTTCAGATAGAAAACCATCAGCCACATGCCAGATGAGTCCCGTAGGGCTGGCATACTTGATGGGGCTGAATCATTTCATACAATGCCATCTCCACGGGACTCATACTGCATCTGACCCAAGAAAGATTCAATCCATTCTTCCCAAACAATATCCAGAACTAACCATCTATGGTGAAGAGATTTGCGCTGTCTTCATCTTGGATTTCCCCCTTGCATTAACCTCTAATCTGCTTAGATTCTACCTTCTAATAATAACACTAAGGAGCTGTTTAATGCGTAAACTTGAATTTATAATAATCTTACTGCTGCTGCTGGGATCCCTATGGGGTCAGAGCTCAGATATTGATGCGATCTTGCAAAAAGCAAAAAGCGGAGACGCCGAATCACAATACGATTTGGCTATGTGCTACCAATATGGTGAGGGTCTGCCGCAAGACCTTAAGGAAGCGGCCAGGTGGTTCCTGCTAGCAGCAGAGCAGGGCTATGGCAATGCTCAGATCAGTATGGGTGAGCTTTATGCCTGGGGGGAAGGCGTGGAGCAAGATTATAAAAAAGCGAGTAGCTGGTATCGTCTGGCGGCAGAACAGGGCTATTCCAGGGCGCAATATGCTCTGGGCAGGCATTACGACCTTGGTCTGGGCGTGGTGCAGGATAAAGCGGAAGCTGCGAGATGGTATCTTTTGGCCGCGCTAACGGGAGACCAGGAAGCACGATACGATATCGGTATGTTTTACTACAAAGGTATAGGCGTCCCCCAGGATAAAGAGGAAGCCTATTTTTGGTGGTACTTGTATGATTTTTATAAATCTGAATTTGATGATCCCCATGAGGACAATCTGGCTGCTGTCACTGCAGAGCTCAGCGCCGGGCAACGTGGGAAAATTGTGGCAAGAGCTGAAGCGTGGCTGGACGAAAATGGTTGGTGATGACAGAGCTATGCTCCTGCAGATCTCAGGAATTTTGTAATGATTGTTTAGTGGCCGGAGCATCAATCTTTGCATAGCGTAGCATCTGCTTCGGCTGCTGCGAGCAAGGGATCGTTTTGACAATAAGAGAAGATCTGCTTTAATAACTGCTTGCAATACAGATATATGCGCAGGCTGAAGCCAGTGCTGCGGCTGTCTGAAGATAGCGTTACCAGAGCCCACATGCGCAGGCCTTGCTCAAAGGATACCATGAACCAACTGTTCCTGAGAAGGCTTGAACAGCCTTTGTTTTGATTTTTCCACTTGACATAGATTCCTGCCTGTTAATCCTTAGAAAAAAACACTCTGGAGCTGTGCAATGCGCATATTAAATCCCATTTTGAGCAGCCTTCAGATGATAGGAGATTATTATGACTACGATGACTTATAGTGATGCACTGCTAAAAGCTGCAAAAGGCGGCGATGTCACAGCACAACTTAATTTAGGTATGTGTTACGACATGGGTGAAGGTGTCGAACGGGACATCAAGGAAGCAGTGAAGTGGTATCGTTTGGCTGCAGAGCAAGGCGACGTTGAAGCACAACACAATTTGGGTGTGTGTTACGACATGGGTGAAGGTGTAACGCAGGACAGCAAAGAAGCAGTGAAATGGTATCGTCTGGCAGCAGAGCAGGGCGATGTCGATGCGCAATTGAATCTGGGCATGTCTTACGACAGAGGTGAAGGCGTGGAGCAAGATCAGAAGGAAGCGGTCAAATGGTTCCTTTTGGCAGCAGAGCAGGGCGATGCCGAAGCGCAATACATTTTGGGCCTGTGTTATGAAGTCGGAGATGGCGTCGTGGAAGATATTAAGGAGTCATATTTTTGGTACTTCATATCTGCCCTAAATGGCTACGATAAAGCCCGCGAGGATCTGGATATGCTACAGGAAGATCTCAGCGCCCCAGAACGGGAGCAAATAGAAGCAAGAGCCCAAAAGTGGCTTGAAGAGCATAATCAAGAGCTAGAATAGTAGAGATATTCGCTCTATGTGCTTGCGAGCCCGGGGGATTCATACATCACCTGATCCGGGAAGGGGAGTGCTGTCTGCACGGTGCAGGAGTTCCCGGCGCAATCACTCCCGCACCAAGAACTAAGAACCCCGCACTCAGAACCAAGCACTCAGAACCAAGCACTCAGAACCCCCGCACTCAGAACCAAGAACTAAGAACACCCGCACTCAGAACTAAGAACTAAGAACACCCGCACTCAGAACTAAGAACTAAGAACACCCGCACTCAGAACTAAGAACTAAGAACACCCGCACTCAGAACCAAGAACTAAGAACACCCGCACTCAGAACCAAGAACTCAGAACCCCCGCCCCAATTCTCCATTTTCAATTCTCAATTCTCAATTCCCCCCAAAGCTTTATCCTTGACGGATCTGCACATGTCCCAGATCTTGTCTTATACTACTAAAAATTTCGAGGTAAATATGAGATATGATGTGATAATAGTCGGAGCCGGTCCAGCCGGACTCGCTGCTGCAATATACAGTGCCCGTGGTGGACTGACCACTGCGGTCTTTGAAAGAGCCATGGTGGGCGGGCAGATCACCGTCACCGAAGACGTGGAAAACTATCCCGGTTTTGAAGAGCCCATCTCCGGATTTGAACTTACAGCAAAAATGCAGGCTCAGGCCGAGCGTTTTGGCGCAGTATTTATCGAAGAAGAGATCACGGCTATGGGCATGGAAGGCCTGTGCAAGGTGATCGAGGCCGGAGGCAAGTACTACCGCGCCAAGAGCGTAATCATCTGCACGGGTGCGCATCCTAGGCGGATGAACGTGCCCGGAGAAGAGCGTCTGACCGGACGCGGTGTATCTTATTGTGCCACTTGCGATGGAGCTTTTTATCGCGATAAGGTCGTAGCTGTGGTAGGCGGTGGAGATTCTGCCATCGAAGAAGCCATGTTCCTCACCCGCTTTGCCAAAAAAGTGATCATTATCCATCGTCGGGATGAGCTGAGAGCCCAGAAAATCATCCAGGAGCGCGCTTTCCGTAATCCCAAAATAGAATTTATCTGGGATACCGTGGTGCAGAAAATCCATGGTGAAACCCGCATCGAAAAGCTGGAACTGGTGAACCGTAAAACCACAGATATCACTATGTTACCGGTGGATGGATTCTTTATCTACATCGGCATTTTGCCCAGCAATCAGTTGCTGGAATCCCGCATCAATCTGGATAGTGCCGGCTTCGTGTACACCGATGAATTTATGCATACCAATATTCCTGGCATCTACGCCGCAGGTGACATTCGCTATACCCCATTGAGACAGGTGGTTACCGCCACTTCTGATGGCGCCATCGCAGCCTGGAGCGCCGAGAAATGGATCATCGAAAATGAAGACGCTTTTGAGGTGGACTGTGTCGAGCAGTAAAGAGATTCGCCAGCAGTTTATCGATTTCTTTAAGGAGAAAGGGCATAGCTTTGTGCATTCCTCGCCCGTGGTCCCGATCGACGATCCCACCCTGCTTTTTGCCAATGCCGGCATGAACCAATTTAAGAACATCTTTCTGGGGCAAAAGGCTCCGGATGTACCCAGAGCGGTGAATTCCCAGAAGTGCATCCGCGCCGGGGGCAAGCACAACGACCTCGAAGTGGTGGGCAAAGATGGCTACCATCACACCTTTTTTGAGATGCTGGGGAATTGGAGCTTTGGCGATTATTATAAAAAAGAAGCCATCCTCTGGGCCTGGGAATTGCTCACCGAGGTCTGGAAGCTGGATAAATCTTTGCTCTATGCCACTGTGCACGATAGCGATGCGGAGGCCTGCCAGATCTGGCAGGAAGCCACCGATATCATCCCCGCTCACATCAGCTTTCACGGCGATAAGGACAATTTCTGGGAGATGGGGGATACCGGTCCTTGCGGCCCCTGCTCTGAAATTCATATCGATAGAGGCCTGGCGCAGTGCAACA
Organism: Candidatus Cloacimonadota bacterium; assembly: GCA_020532515.1. GTDB lineage: Bacteria > Cloacimonadota > Cloacimonadia > Cloacimonadales > Cloacimonadaceae > UBA5456. Next base: position 20,981 of record JAJBAY010000014.1, read on the forward strand.
TGCAGGATGTGCCGGGTCACGTCTGCGCTGTGAATGGAGATTGCGATCGCTTTATTGAGCTTTGGAATCTGGTTTTTATCCAGTACAAACGCGAAGCAGATCAATCGCTGACCCCTCTGGCCAATCGCTACGTAGATACGGGAGCGGGGCTGGAACGCATTGTGCAAGTCTTGCAGAATAAAGATACTAATTACGAGACCGATCTTTTTATGCCCATCATCGCCAAAATCGCCGAGTTTTCTGGGAAGGCCTACACCCCCGAAAGTGGCATGAGCCACCGGGTGATCGCGGATCATATTCGCTGCCTGTGCTTTGCGCTGGCGGATGGCGGCTTTCCTTCCAATGAAGGCCGGGGCTATGTGCTGCGTCGCATTTTGCGTAGAGCAGCCCGTCATGGCAGGCTTTTGGGCTTTGCCGAACCTTTCCTTTTCAATCTCGTGGATACCGTGGTTCAGATCATGGGACACCATTTTGAGGAGCTCAAGGGCAAAGAAGCCTATATCAAAATGGTGATCAAGGCCGAAGAAGAACGCTTTAATAAGACCCTGGACTATGGCCTCGCCAAGTTCGCCGAACTCCGCGCTACGGTGGGCGGTAAGCTCATCAGCGGCACGGATGCCTTTATGCTCTATGATACTTACGGTTTTCCGCTGGATCTTACCATGATTTTGGCAGAAGAGCAGGGCCTTTCGATCGATCACGAGGGCTTTGATCAGGAAATGCAGGCTCAGCGTGAGCGGGCCCGAAAAGCCTCAAAATTCGGGGCTGAGAGCATCAATGAGGATTGGATAGAGCTGCAGAAGCCTAGTCCCAGCCGGTTCGTGGGCTATGAAAGCAGCAAGGTCCGCACGCATATCCAGCGCTATAGCATCAATGATGAACAGGTCGTGGCTCTGCAATTGCAAGAGACTCCCTTCTATGCCGAAAGCGGAGGACAGGTGGCAGATACGGGCCGCATTTACAATGATGACTTTGAACTTAAGGTGCATGACGTCAGGAAGATAGATGATGCCATTATACACTATGGGACCATCTTCCGTGGCGTAGTTTCTGCTGAAGAACTCACCGCTGAGATCGACAGTCCCCGGCGTTGGGACATCGCCCGCAATCATACTGCTACTCACCTTTTACATCAGAGCTTAAGAGATGTTCTGGGAGACCATGTGCAGCAAAAAGGCTCGCTGGTACATCCGGAATATCTGCGTTTTGATTTTACCCATTTTAAGGCACTCAGCCGCAGTGAATTGGAAAGTGTGGAAAGCAAGGTCAATCAAGCGATTCTCGCCAATATGACGGTGAAGATTGCGATTCAGGATATCGCCACGGCCAAAGCAGAGGGAGCCACTGCACTCTTCGGTGAGAAATATGCCGATGAAGTGCGGGTAATCTCGATCGATCATCTTTCCAAAGAACTCTGTGGCGGAACGCATGTGAGCGCTACTGGTCAGATCGGCCTTTTCAAGATCATCTCCGAAGGCTCTGTGGCAGCAGGAATCCGGCGCATCGAAGCACTCACCGGAATCGGCGCTCTGAACTATGTGCGTGATTTACAAAACTCCTGGGCACGGGTGGCAGAACTGCTGGCTTCTCCGAAACACTTGGTGGAGAAAAAGCTGGAGGCTCAGGCGCAGAGTATTCACGATCTGCAAGCTCAGGTGATGGCATTGCAGGCTCAAAACAGCCTGTCTCAGATCGATAACATGCTGGACTGCGCGACAGACTTTATCGGTTTCAAATTGATAGTAGAGGAACTGCCTGAAGGCAGCGATCTCAAAGCGTTTTCGGACGGCTTGAAGGATAAATTGAGAGATCAAATAGCCGTAATTCTCTGCAAAAAGGCCGATAAGCTCTCACTGCTGACCGTAGTGGGGCGTGAATTGCAGGGCGTTTATCATGCGGGTAATATCGTAAAAGCCATCGCAGCTACCCTGGATGGCAAAGGTGGCGGACGCGCAGACAGCGCCATGGGCGGAGGCAATAACCCCGGAGACCTCGAGCCATTGATAGCCCGTATCCCTGAGATCATCAAAGGCCTGTAGTGAAGATCCTGATCCTGCGCCTGAGTTCGCTTGGCGACATCGTACTTTCCCAACCTATCTGTGCCTGGCTAAGGGCAGAGTATCCCGAGGCCAGGATAGATTATGTGGTGAAGGCGCAGTATCTGGAGCTGTTGCCACTTTTGGGCTGCTCTCTGAATCCTCTGGAATATCAGAAAAGCCTGAAGGCGCATCTGGAGCTGAGGCGCGAGCACTACGATCTGGTTCTGGATCTGCATGGCAAGCTTTCCACCTGGCTCTTGCGTATAGCTGCACGGGGCCAGGAAAGCGTTGTCTATAACAAAGAGCGCGGCAGGCGAAAGAAGATCGTGAAGGGGAATCGGCAGCTTGCCATATCCTCTACGGTAGAGCTTTACAAGAGTGCGCTGGATAAGGCCTTTCCGGAAGTGAATTTGCACAGCCCCAGGCTCTATCCACCTGTGGATCTCGCTTTGCCTGCTCTGGAGGCTTTAGGAAAGCGGATTCTCGTCTTTCCAGGAGCGTTGCACAATACCAAACGATATCCTTCCACATATTATAAACAGCTTATAGATATTAGCCCAAAGGATTGGCAATATATCATCTTAGGTTCCGGTAGCGAAGCGGGATTGTGTGCAGAGATTGCCAGAGGAAAACGAGCCATCAGCATGGCGGGAGAGCTCTCTTTTGGCCAGATCCTGGTACTAATGCAGAGCGCGGATTGGGTGATAAGTTCGGATAGCGGGCCCATGCATCTGGCGGCAGCTTTAGAGAGGCCGCAGATCGCTATCTTTGGGGCTACTCATCCCTGTTTGGGCTTTGCACCACTGAATCCCAATGCCTGGATTCTGGCGGCCGATCTTGATTGTCAGCCCTGCTCTTTGCATGGCTCCGAAAGCTGTCCCCAACGGCATTTTAAGTGCATGCACAGCATCCGGGCAGAGCAGATCCTGGAAATAATGCAGGGCAAAAAAGCTTGCCCGTAAGCTGGCTGCCAGAGCAGTCTCACCTAGGGGCATCTTTTCTCTTACTCTAAATATTACTCTACCTTGCCGGCATCCATATAGATTTCGGATATCGTGGGATGGGCATGAATGGTGCGGGCCAGATCATAGGTAGTGCCTTCCAGCTCCATCAGGATCCCAGCTTCGCTGATGAGGTCGGTGGCGTGTTCGGAGACAATCTGTACGCCCAACACTTCATGATACTTCGTTTCATACAGCACCCGGATATAACCTTCTGAAGTTCCTTCGGCCAGGGCTTTGCCATTTGCAGTGAGCGGATATTGGCTCACTTTGTAGTCCACTCCCTTGTCTTTGATCTGGCTCTCTGTGAGTCCGATCTGGGCCAGTTCGGGATCGGTATAAACGTTGATGGGATACTGCCGCTCTTCTGCGGGAGGCTCGATGCCCTGGATGGCTTCGATCACTTCCATAGCCTGTGCGGAGGACACATGGGCCAGAAAAGCTCTGCCACTCACGTCTCCGGCGGCATAGATGCCTTGGACACTGCTTTTGTGGCTGTGGTCCGTTTTAATAAAACCGTTTTCTAGTTCCAGCTCGATGTCCATCGCGGGCAGCACTGCTTTTCTAAAGCTCACATTCAGCACTTTATCAAAGGGATATTCCTTGCCTTTGTGGATGATCATGCCGTCCTTGATCTCGCTTTCAGCTTCGAGCAGCACAGGGATTTTATCCTTCTTAAGTTTCTTTTGGATAAAGGATTCCAAGGCTTCATCCAGATATGGCATCAAAGGCAACCTATTGGCCAGGATCACAGGTTTGCTGCCGATCAAGGAGAAAAACTGCGCCAGTTCAACCATGTTTCCACCCTGGCCATAGATCAAAGGTGCTTGGGGTAGCTCTGGCAGGCTGGAAAAATCTTCCAGATCGAGGCAGTCCTTAAAAAGGTTTTGGGGGGCAGGACGGGAGCCCGTGGCGATGAGGATGTTCTTGGTTTCAAAGACACGCTTATCCGCCTGCACCTTTGTGGGGGAGAGGATCCTGGCTTCGGCCTTGATGAATTCCACGCCGTTCTTTTTCCAGAGGAATTCGATGCCACGGGTGAGCTTTGCCACCACTGCATCGGTCCTTTTCACAGCCTGGGGCCAATCAAAAGACAGGGCCTCCAGATCGATACCGGCAATGCCAAATTCAGGGGCAGAACGCACCTTCTTCATCATCTTGGCGGATTCCAGATAGGTCTTGGTGGGGATGCAACCCCAGTTCAGACACATGCCACCCACGTATTTCTTGTCTATAATCAGAGTCTTGAGTCCGGTCTGTCCGGCCCGGATTGCGGCCACATAACCTGCGGGTCCGCTGCCGATGATTATCAGATCATAAGTCATTGTGTGCCTCCTTCATAGGCCAAAAGCAAAAGGGGTTCTTTCAGATAGGCCAGGACCTGGTTCAGGAAACGGCTGACCTCTGCGCCATCCACGATGCGATGATCCACACTCATGCTGATGGGGAGGATCTGACCGATGGCAAGCTCGTGGTTTTTCACAATCGGCTTTTCGGTGAGACGGCCGATGCCAAAGATCGCCACCTGAGGGTAGGCAATCACAGGAACTCCGAAATATCCACCGATCGAGCCATAGGAAGTGATGCTGAAGGTGCCGTCGCGCAGGTCATCCAGAGTGAGCTTGCGCTCCTGGGATCTTGACATCAGGTCTTTGATATCGCTTGCCAGCTCGATCAGGCTCTTGCGATCGGCGTCTTTGATGATCGGCACTACCAGGCCTTCAGGGGTGTCCATGGCGATGCCGATATTGTAAAAATTCTTGTAGATGATGCGTTCATTTTCCATATCCAATTCGGCGTTTAAGATGGGATGATCTTTGAGTGCCAAAGTGATAGCTTTGATGATGAAGGGCAGGTAGCTCAGGCGGATGCCTTGCTCTGCCAGGGCTTCATTCAGACGGGCACGGCCTTCGACGAGTGCGCTGACTTCCACTTCGTCCATGATGCTCATGTGCGCGGTGCTTTGTTTGCTGCGCAGCATGTTTTTAGCGATGGTCTTGCGGATCTGGGAAAGAGGCTCGATGCGTGTTCTTCCTTCTGCGGAGGCCTTGGGCATCGGAACATGTATATTCACGGAAGCGGAACTCTTAGAGTGACCCTCGATGTCCTTCTTCATTATTCTTCCGGCGGGACCTGTGCCGGTGACTTCATTGATATCTATGCCATAATCCTTGGCCATAGCTCTGGCCACAGGAGTGGCGAGGGCTTTCCTGGTTTTGGGTGCGTCGGATTTGACAGGTCTGCCTTCATCACCAGAAGGTAGATAAGCGCCGTCTCCGGCTATTTCCATAGTGCCCACCACGCCGGCAAAGTCTTTTTCATCCACAGTTTCCTGGGAAGGAGCTTCGGGCTTGTCTTGAGCCTGGGCCACGGCAGCTTCGCCTTCCACACCTGGAATATCGATCTCCACCAGGGCGCTGCCTACTTTCACAGTATCGCCCACACCGCCATAAAGCACTGCGAGGATACCACTTTTGGGCGAGGGAATATCCGTTACCACTTTGTCGGTCTCCATCTTCACCAGGGCGTCGCCGCTTTCGATGCTTTGTCCTTTCTTCACATACCATTCGATGATTTTGCCTTCTTCCAGGCCTTCACCGATATCGGGAAACTTAAATATATAGCGCATTTCATACTCCTTTAGTACTTGACCAAACGCTCAATCTCAGTAGCAATGCGCTCCGGACTGATCATATAGTGTTTTTCACCCAAGGGCAAAGGGATCACGGTATCAAAACCGGTGAGGCGGGTGGGCGGGGCTTCCAATGAGAGAAAGGCTTCTTCATTTACGATGCTGATGAGCTCTGCAGCAGGGCCATAGCTTTGCGGAGCTTCGGTAACCACCAGCACGCGTCCGGTTTTGCGCACGGATTGGGAGATGGTCTCACGGTCTATGGGCCAGATGCTTCTGAGATCGATCAGCTCTACGCTGAAGCCCTGCTGCTTTGCGATCACGATGGCCTTTTGAACTTCACGGATCATAGCGCCATAGGCGATGATGGTGAGCTGCTCTCCGGCCTGGAGTACTTTCGCCTTGTCCAAGGGAATGCTGTAACGCTCCTGGGGAACTTCCTGTTTGATGGCGCGGTAGATGCGTTTGGGCTCCATAAAGATCACGGGATCAGGATCTTCGATGGCGGCGATGAGCATGCCTTTGGCATCATAAGGGGTAGAGGGGATCACCACTTTGAGACCAGGGGTGTGCCCAAAATAGGCCTCGGGGCTTTCACTGTGATGCTCCAGAGCGTTGATGCCTCCGCCATAGGGAATGCGGATCACCAGGGGGACGGAAAATTTGCCGCGAGTGCGATTGCGAAAGCGGGCTATGTGGCTCACGATCTGATTAAAAGCGGGATAGGAAAAGCCGTCAAACTGCATCTCGATCACAGGCTTCATACCCGCAATCGCCATGCCCAAAGCGGTGCCAGCGATGCCGGATTCGGCCAGGGGGCTATCAAAGACCCGGCTCACTCCATGCTTCACCTGCAGGCCTTCGGTCACGCGGAAAACTCCGCCTTCCACGCCCACGTCTTCGCCATATACCACTACGTTTTTATCTTCAGCCAGCTTGATATCCAGGGCGTCATTGATCGCCTGTACTAAGTTCATTACCTTCATTTCACACCTCTCAGAAAGTTCTCATAAGCGTTCTTTTGCCGCCTCAATTCATCGGGCAGCTCTGCATACATATAGCCAAATACGTCGTCGACCTTATATTCAGGATGGTTTTCCGCTGCCTCAAATTCGCTGTCGATATGCTTTTTAAAGCCCTTGATCAGCTCTTCTTCATCTTTCAGATCATCGATCTTCTTATGCAAGATATAGCCTTTGAGCCTTTTGAGTGGATCTTTATCAGCCCAGTGCTCTTCCTCTTCCTGGGTGCGGTATTTACTGGGATCGTCGGAAGTGGTATGGGCTCCGGTGCGGAAGGTTTTGGCTTCGATGAGGAAGGGCCCCTTGCCCGCCACAGCCTGCTCTCTGGCATAGCTGAGCGCTTCGTACATGGCAAAGAAGTCGTTGCCATCCACCATCAGGGAGGGGATATTATAGGCCAAGCCCTTGATCGCCAGATTGATGGATTTGGTCTGCATCTTGAGCGGGACCGAGATGGCAAATTGATTGTTTTGAATGATGAAAATCACCGGTGCAGTCCACACTGCGGCAAAGTTTAAAGCCTCGTGGAAATCACCTTCGGAAGTACCGCCATCGCCCACATAGGCGAAGACAGCGGTGTCCTTCTCTTTGTTATAATTGATCGCATAGCCCAGGCCTGCAGCATGGGGCAATTGCGAAGAAATGGGCACGGCAATGGGTAGCACCCGGTTCGCTTTTTCAAAACGGGAGCCGTCTTCATTGCCTTTGAAATACAGGAAGAGCTCTTTCAGGCTCACGCCTTTGGCCAGCCAGGCTCCCAATTCACGAAAGGCGGTAACCAGCCAGTCCTGCTCTTTGGTCACGATGCCGGCAGCAATGTGGATGGCCTCCTGGCCGATGTTCGGGGGATATGTGAACATCCTGCCTTGCCTTTGATAGCTCACCGCCATCAGGTCTGCAGTGCGTTCAAAAAGTAAGTCTTTATAAGCCTTTAGGATCTCCTCATTGCTGAGGCGGGGTTTCCAATCCTTATCCAAAGGCTTACCCTCATCATCTATGAGCTGATAGGCCTTGTTTTTGATCGGATCATATTCATCTAAAATTTTCTGAGTAAGCATCTTATACCACCTTATCTGTTTTATTAATGATGTCCTATGAATATGATAGGTGATGCGGGTGGGGAGAGCAAATTAAATATGCCTGACAGAGGCTATATTATGGAGATTACTTCCTGAGCATAGCCTTGGTGAAGTAATGATCCGGGATCTTGATATCGAAGGAGACTTCATCCACTATCATCGTAGTGCCATTGCCAGATTTTAGTTCATCTTTAAAAACCACCTGCAGGGGGTACCAGCGTTGGTTGATTTTGGTAACTTTGGACATGCGCATGGTCTTCAGCTTCTTGCCGCTTTTGGCATAGAGCTCCTGATACAAGGGAACCAGGCGCTCTTTATCTACATAGATCACTCTTTTGCTATAGGCCAGGTTGTCTGTCTTGGCAGCAAGGCTGAGCACGTAACAAGACCGCTCATCATAGACTGTATCTTCCTGTAATGTGGCAGTATAGGTCTTTGCCAGCTCCACTTCATCCATAAAGTCTTCATAGGAGAGATCAGAGCCCATCACAGACTGTTTGAGCATATTACCAGAAATCTGGATCACGCGGTCGGTAGAGGGATCGTAAAGCCAGAGATCATCCTTGATCTTTAGCATCTTAGTGCCTTTTTCCCGGGCCGGGGCAGTGTACTCGGTGTAGGCGATGTCATTGCCTTTGGCATAGCTCACTGTGCTCATGGTGCGGGTGGCTCTTCTGGTTTCTACGATCATCCGTGAAGTAGATTTTGTGGTCTTTGCGTTCATATTCTCATCCACCTTCGCCAGGATTTCTGCGGCTGTAATAGCCTGGGCAACCCCCGCGAAAAGCAGAATGGGCAAGATTATATAGAGGATTTTCTTCATGTTTCCAGCTCCTTAAATAGTTTTGCAGTATTGCGGTGGAAAATGCCAATTCCGGCCAGCATTGCGCCCAATACGGTAGATACCAAGCCCGGGATGATGCCCAAAAGCAAGTTTTTCAGCTCGAGGTTCGTATAGATTATATTTTCCACCATCATAGAGGTGTCTTGGGTAAAGACGCCGAAATTGAAACCGTGGACGTGAAAGTACTGAATGACCCCCATACCCAAAGCAGCTCCGATCAATGAACCTACCACTCCGATGGCCAGGGCTTCCACGAGCAGCCAATTGTAAAGATGATGCTTACGCTCTCCCATAGCCAGGCGCAGCCCGAATTCCCCATAGCGGCGGATGCTGTTCAAAAGGCCAGCATTCCACAGAACTATACCGATGATCAGGACAAATACCACCGTGATCAGGCCCAGGGCAAAGCCCATATACTGGAGCATAAAGCCCATATCGTTTTGATCTGTAAGGGCCAGCATCTGAGGAGAAAAATCGTCCTCATCATTGTATTTGGCGTTGAATTCTTGTTTTATCTCTTGAACTGCATCATCATCATAGACCATTGAGGGCAGAAAGCCAAAGTATTCGGAAGCTCCCCCTGGCATATCCAGAAAGGCTCTGGCATCTTCGATATCTGTTACTATTCCTCCCCTATCCAGAGCGTGCACGCCAAAGCTCACCGTGCCGCTGATGATATAATTGCGGAAGCTCATAGCTCCGTATAGGGTAGAGCCCAGTAGGGTAACGGTAGAATCCAGCTCAAGCTGCAATTTGCTAAAGAGTTCTTCGCTGAGCAGAATCTCGCCAGCCGCCTCAGGAATCCGGCCTTGAATCAGGGCTTCATTTAGGTGAATGTCCTGGACAGCACTGGGATCGGAGAAGTCTATCGCCATGCCAAAGACGTCTCCTTGCTCCACAGTATTTCCCTCATCATCCGGCACATCCATCAACGCACCGAAATAGATGCGGGGAGTCCAGCGGACCGAAGGAAAGTCTTCTTTCCACTGCTGAAATTCCGCTTCCGTCTCAATGAAGCCCAAGTCATAAGGTTTTTGCGAGATTTTTTCGGCATAGGCATTGGTGACTATTTTCAGGTGGCCGGTATCAAAGCGAGCGTTTTGCCTGACCATGGACTCAATATATCCGCTCATGAAGGCAATTAAGAACACTGTGACCAGCACCCCGGCCGTTACGATCAGCACCGGGAAAAAGCTGCGGGAGCGATCTCTGATCAATCCTTTTATTACAAATTTTAACATTTCAAACTCCTTAGACCTTGCCCAGGAGGGCATCGGTCGCTTTCATGCGGGCGATCCGGTAAGTAGGCATCCAACTGGCCAGAGCGGTGATCAACAAGACCAGAATGAAGGTGGACAAAAGCATTGATGGTGAATAGTAGCATTTTATAGGCTCAGCAGTTCCGGCGATGCTGAGATTGGACATTTCTTGGGGGATTTTATAGCCACTTACACCGAAATAGATAAAGAGCGGCAAACCCAAAATGCTGGTGGCCACTGCAGCAAACACACTATACAAACAGCCTTCGATGGTAAAGAGTTTCACGATCTGCCTTTTGGTCATCCCCAAGGCAATCATCGTGCCAATCTCACGTCTGCGCTTGAAGATCGCCAGAATCTGGGTATCGAATATGGCGATCATGGCCAGGAAGAGCAAAAGGGCAAAGAGCAAATTCCCGCTCAGGCGTTTTACATCAATCAGAGCATCTGTGCCCTGCATGGATTCATCTATAGTTATGAACCTGAAGTCTTGTTCATTCTTGACTATATCTGAATCATCTTTCAATACAATATGGGTAGCAGAATTCTGCAGAGCTTTTGCTTCATTCAGATGTGTAAAATCCACCCAAACTTGGGAATCATCCACAGGTGGCACCGGTGTATCCATTATTTTTGTGATCTGGATGTCATAGGCATTGTAGGCACCATGGATATCTTTCCAGCGCATGGTGAGGATGTCGCCCTCTTCCAAATGCGTGCTTCTTGCCATCCGTGTTCCGATCACCGCTGGCAAAATGATACCAGTTTGATCCTCTACACGCAGATACTCTGTAGGAATCTCTAAGATCTCTTGATCATGCGGGATGCCTTTGATGGTGATGGGGGTGAGCCGGCCCTGGGGATAGATCACACCGGCTGAGATCAGGATGGGCACTGCTTTCCCTTGCTCTATGAGGCTCTGAAGCTCAGCAGGTATTTTGCTATTGCTTTTGTCCCAGGTGAAGCTATCATACTTATCAAAATCCTTGTGTTCGTAGTGACCATCTCCGAATTCCCACTCTTGCATTTGCCGGCGAGCGGTTCGACTCCAACCGTCAAAGAGGCCCTGCATCCACACCATTCCGATCAAAACGATGCTGAGGATGAGGACGTTTACCAGGCTGCGCCAGCCATTGCCAATGATGTTTCTAACTGCCAGTTTTAAGATCATCTTTGGCCTTCTTGCCGTCTATCAGAGTCACTACCCTCTGCATATAATCTATCACTTTCTGATCGTGAGTAGCGAAGATGAAGGTGGTACCTGTATCTTTGTTTATTTGCAACATGGTATCCAGAATATTCAGCGAGTTTTCGGTATCCAGATTTGCGGTGGGTTCATCGGCCAGAACGAGCTGGGGCAGCTTCACCATGGCGCGGGCGATGGAGACCCGCTGCCCTTCGCCTCCGGAAAGCTGATTCGGCCGGGATTTGCGTTTGTCTGTGATGCCTACCCAGGTCAGAGCTTGCATCACAGCTTCATGCCGCTGGGCCTTAGGCATTTTTAGCAGCAAGAGCGGTAGTTCCACATTTTCATAGACGGTGTAAACAGGGAGCAGGTTGTAGCTTTGAAAGATAAAGCCTATTTTCTCGGCCCTGAGTGCGGCGGACTCTTTGGCATCCAGGGTAGAAACTTTGTGTCCCAGAACTTCAATCTCACCGCCGCTTTGATTGTCCAGGGTGCCGATGATGTTCAGGAGTGTGGTTTTGCCTGAGCCGCTGGGTCCCACGAGGCCCATAAATGCACCACTCGGAATATCCAGATCGAGCTCGGAAAGAGCCAGGAATCCACCACCGCCGGTGGGGTAGAGCTTGCTGAGATTGCGGATTTTAACCAGTGATTCTGTCATTGTTACCTCTATATTGTGTAGTTTATGAGTGCGCCAAGGAATGTTTTTTCTTTCCCTGAATCGCTATTGTTTTGGTAGCTTGCCCTGAGCTCTATGGCCAGCTTATCATAGCTGCGCCTTAGCACCAGGGCATGTGTCTGCAGATGAGTATCCCAATTGGCAAAGGCCAGATAGTGGATGGTATCCAGTAAACCAAGTGGGTAATTCATCATCACAGAAGACGATAGCTCCGTGCTGTGCAAGCTGGATAGCTCATCTGAAGAGTGTTTGATGCCACTCTCTGCCAATACATACAGGCCATTGCCCAGCCCCAAAGTGTAATCTGCCCCTATCACGGATTGCAGGCTCCATCGGGAATCCAGCTCCGGTGCGTAATTTGCCGAGCTCTCCAGCCACAATCCTGCAAAAGTGTCATAACGGATATCCAGGGCTAATCGGCTCTCTGTAGTTCGTTTTCCGGTAGCGGCGAGAGTGATCGGTCTATGATTCAAAGACAGGCCTGTTTCTGCTGACCAGAGCGGGAATTCATAGCGCAAGCCGTAGTCCAGTTTATCTTTGGTGCTGCCTATCCACTCATTTCCTTTGGGCTTGCCATCGGACAAAATAGCCCAGAGCCAGAGGGTGGAATTGTTTGGGAAATAGGCCTTTGCGAGTCCTGCTTTTGCCCCTTCGGTGTGCTCCAACAAGTCCAGAGGATCCAGCTTGTCAAACCACTGCAGAGGCCGGATCAAGCGCGCACTGCCGAAATTTATCCTTTGCAAGCCTACCCTGAGCTCTGTGCGCGCAGTAGAAGCTCGCAGCCAGTAGCGATACAGGTCATTTTGCAGATCCTGATCACTATCATCTTGCTGCCACACAGAGGATAATCGGGAGCTGTGAACTGCCTCGGCATCCAGACTCAGCACTTTGCTTTGCATGAGATTTGCGTTTACACTCAAAAGCCAGTCAAACTGCACACTTGAGCCATCGGATGTTTCTTCCAGGGGCAGCATAGTATTGATGCTGAACCTGTTTATGCTATCCAGCTCAAAGCCGTGCAGCAGGCTAAGGGGCAGCAAAAGGATAATCGCTGAACTAATTAGGAGTTTGATCGTATTATTCATCATTACCTTCAGTGCTTCGGTTTACACTTAAAGGACAAGCTGATCATATAGCTGTTCTTTGTCAAAGTAATTCTTGTGCAGGCATAGCCTTATTTTTTAAGAAAGTCTGATTATGGCTCGGTTGGTGGCTTGTTATCCGAAATATAGTCCCTGGGAAAACCCCTATCTGCCTATGGCACTTGAGCCAGATTCGTCCCATAGTTCCCGCCCTATCCCTGAACTTGTTTTTAACATGTGTTCGACTTGTAGATGGCATTTAATATTGCTACAACTCCGCTTCTATCGATTGGCAGATAGTTTACTTTTGAAGCTAATGCCTTGTGTCACCATTGCTTAAGTATTCATTCTGTGGATAAACCAGTATTCTTGGGCGCTGCTTTCTCACTTCGGGAACTTAATCACCCGTTTATCTACCCTTAATCAAGCGTTAATTGTTAACGCTTGATTAAGGGTAGATAAAGATATGATCGACGCCTTGGAGAGAGGGAGAAAGGATCAAACATATAGTATTTTGCTATCTGATAACAGCTCTGGTAACAGCTTTTTGGAGTTCAAGCCGGCTAAATAAACTATTCATTTACAGTTAGTTATACAGCCGGCTTGGACTTCAAACAGCAGGAGCAGTGGCTTGGAATCAAACTTGGAATCAAACTGGAATCAAACAGCACTGCAGTTCCCTATGAAGTCCAAAGAGCCCCGAAACCAGTGGATATTTGGAAAACCAGCAAAGGCTCTTGGCCTGCTGGATTGGATGCGTCTCGCGTCCAGTTGCTGGATTCGCCTCCTGTAGCCACAATATCTCCTCTGCCTTGAAAGACTACAGGTTGCATATTATCCTCAAAGGAGCCATACTGTACATTCAAGTTGAGCCACCCATATCCTAATTTAGAGCCACCCAATATTACCACAGAGCCACCCTGGGTATTAAGACTTGTTTGACCAAAGGCACAAG
>JAJBAY010000106.1 GCA_020532515.1 Candidatus Cloacimonadota bacterium
ACTGCTTCTTACTTCAGACCTTGCCGTTGCCAGCAACGCCCTTGATCTCGTGTTGACTTCCCGCTGATTAGGCGTCAGGACTTCTTTCAGTCCATCGGCGCAGAAAGCATTCTGGGCAAACCAAAAAGGAGCCCCCCCGCTTTTGGGGGGGCTCCATATTGCTTTGTTGATTTATTTATTTCACCAAGACCTTCTGCTGTTTTTGCTTAGGAGGTTTTGGTTGTCTATCCATTATTTTTCTACTTCGAATTCAATTCTGCGGTTCTGAGCTCTGCCTTCAGCAGTTTCGTTTGTAGCTCTGGGTTCAGCTTCGCCTTTTCCTATTACCTTAATTCTGGAAGAACTAATGCCTTTTGCGACCAGCCAGTCTTTTACTGCTTGAGCTCTTCTGAGAGACAAAGCGCGATTACTTTCATCGTTACCTACGCTATCCGTATGCCCTGAGATAATTACTGTGACATCAGGATTGGCTTGCAGGGATTCAAATACTATACCTAAAATAGTTCTTGAATCAGGTCTGATAGTTGACTGTGCTGTATCGAATGTGATGCCTTCCAGAATCATCTTCTTACCTTTGCTCAGGTCCAGAAGATCATCTTTGGGGTCCAGCGGGTTTTTACCTGCTTTTACTTCAGCTCCATCATGCATACCGCCGCCATCAGTATCTATTTTGAGCGGGTCGGTACGGTGAAGCATCACTTCATCATAATCGCTGAGACCATCACCATCAGTATCTTCTTTTAAGGGATCGGTGCGGTATTTGAATATTTCATCATAATCACTGAGACCATCACCATCGGTGTCAACCTTATTGGGATCGGTGCCATATTTCTGTTCTTCCAGATCCGTAAGGCCATCACCATCAGTATCCATCTTGCTCAGATCAGGCGCAGTTTCTTTGGGCTTACTGATGTCTATCATGTCATCTTGAGGGTCTAACGGGTTTTTACCTGCTTTAATTTCAGCTCCATCAGCCAGCCCACCACCATCAGTATCTATAGCGAGCGGGTTAGTCCGGTGGACCATCACTTCATCGTAATCACTGAGGCCATCACCATCAGTGTCTGCCTTTAAAGGATCAGTCTTGTATTGGTTGACTTCCAAGCCATCCGATAAACCATCACCGTCTGTGTCTTCTTTCAAAGGATCGGTGCGGTATTTGTATATTTCATCATAATCACTGAGGCCATCACCATCGGTGTCTTTCTTGTTGGGGTTGGTGCCGTACTTTTGTTCTTCAACGTCTGTAAGGCCGTCACCATCAGTGTCGATCGTGTTCGGATCTGGCTTCTTCGGCTCATCTTCTTTCATGTCATCAAGAGGATTTAGCGGGTTTTTGCCTAATCTAACTTCGGCTCCATCAGTCATCCCACCACCATCAGTATCTGCTCTCAGAGGGTCGGTTTTATACTGATTTACTTCCACTCCATCCGATAAACCGTCACCATCAGTATCTTCTTTCAAAGGATCGGTGCGGTATCTAAGTACTTCATCACCATCTGTCAGTCCGTCACCATCAGTATCGGATTTTAGAGGATCAGTGCGATATTTCAGCACTTCGTCACCATCAGAAAGTCCGTCACCATCGGTATCGGCTTTTAAGGGATCAGTCTTGTATTTGTATATTTCATCATAATCACTCAGACCATCTCCATCGGTGTCTTTCTTGTTGGGATCGGTGCCATACTGTTGTTCTTCGTAATCGGTGAGGCCGTCACCATCGGTATCAACGGTTTTAGGATCAATTTCTATCACCGGGACTACCACTGGTTTGGGTTCTTCAGGCCTACGTGGATTTGTAAAAGCAATACCGGCTGCCAGAGTGAAAAAGCCGTCGTGCTTTTTGTTCGATATCCTGTTCAGATCATCATCAAGACGATATACTCCATCTAATTCATCAGATAAAACTAAAGTATATCCTCCATTAACTTCAAAGAGAAATTTTGGGCTGAACCTGGTCTGGAAACCTACGCCGAAAGGTACGGCAAGCAGCACTGGAGAATCGCTGTATTTCAGATCTTTTGTAGCACCTACTCCTCCATACAAATATGGAGACAAATATTTAATTTGTACAGGTCTAAACATTAAACGAACATCACCCATAACTGTTTGGGTCGAATAATATTCAGGAGCATCAGCCGCGATAGGTAAGTAGCTGACGCCGAACCGAGTGATAAATTGCTTGGACATATCTAATTGTATGAACCCACGCGCCAAGGGAGTTTTATCTTCGTATTTACCGGAATTATCACCGATTACTCCTCCACCCTCTAAGCCAAAGCCCCATATAGAGCCGTTCGATTTGGCATTAGCCATGCTTAACGTCATTAGTAACAACGTTACTATCAATAGAAACTTACTTGTCTTCATCTTTTCTCCTCTTTTGACTGTTTTATTTTAATATTTGGGTAATCCATAAAACCTATATTCTAAAGACCCATTCTCTTGCATCTCGCAAGGGCAAAGAACAAAATTGCTGATACAAACCTGTATCGTGGTATATCAAATTGTTCTGTCTTATAAAGAATAGTGTAATTCACCAATAAAGCAAATCTTTCTTCCGGGTTTCCATTTTAATAATTGATTAGTTACCATAAGGGACAAAATGGCACATATAAGGGTTCAAAAAACGGCAATTACTTCCAGCTATACTTGCCCAGAGTGCCGCGAATGGCATAATAGATAAATTGCAGAGGAAAAACGAATATCTGCAGGAAGTACAAGATGCCGATATGGGTCTTGTGCACCATGGCCAGATGGGATTGGCTGAGGTGCAGCTCGGTAAGCAATTTGGCCATAATCATACTGAGCAATAAGATATCTGCAGATCCGGCAAAGAGTCTGATCAAAGCCACATAAAACACCGCAAAATAGACAAATATAAAGACGGAAAGAGCCTTTACATAGGGCGGATGATAGCGGAATTTTGAAGCGCGCCGGATGTTCTTTTGATACGCTTTAGCGATGTTTTTGCCTTCATAGCAATCAACCTGCATTTGTGGAGCAGGATTGTAAATCGCCTTACGGATGTAGGGCATCATCTTGATCAAGAGCAGATCATCGTCCCCACTGGCAATATGGCTGATGCCTTCAAAGCCACCGGCTTTTTCAAAGAGAGATTTGCGGTAGATATGGTTGCAGGCTGAGGCAGTGATGGGTTTCTTCCAGCCCAATCCCGCTGCGGCCAAAGCATAGTAAATGCTGCGTTCAAAATTCACAAGTCTGAGATCCGTATCTCCGACACCGCGATATATGGTGCTATAGCCCAAAATGTAGTCCAGATCCGGCCTCAGCACGCGAGAAATTCCAATCAGCCAAGTGGGAGCAAGCTGGCAGTCTGCATCTGTAAAAGCCAGGACATCATATTGTGCGGCTTCGATTCCCTTTTGCAAAGCGGCTTTTTTGCCGACATAACCAGGAATATTGTCTTGAAAATCGATTACTTTTATGCCAAATTGACCTTCCCAATTCCTGAGAATCTTCAGGCTCTCATCGGTAGAATGGTCATTGACGATAATCACTTCATAATCGGCATCAATGCTCTCCAATTGGGCTAAGGAGGTGAGCAGACCGGGGAGATTGTGAGCTTCATTTTTGGCTGCTACAATCACGGAGATAGGCTCTGGCTCCGAAGGCAGATTTTCACTCTTGGGCAGGCTGCGCCTCAGGCCAATCTCCACCCAGATCAGAAAGTACAGATAAGCCAGGCTCAGGATGGCGAAGATAATGCTAAAGATCAGATCAACCTCGCTTCAGTTTGGTCTATAAAACTGGCCAATTCGGGGTTTTCCTTTTTTAAGTCATCGATGTTTTTACGCACGATATGCACCTCGGTAGGAGGCTCGGTTTGCTCCAAGTCCAGATTGATGTGGATAGGCTTGCCGAAAACATCTTTGAGAATCTCTTCGATGCGCTCTGAATTATTTTTGAGCACGGCAATATCAGTCTGAGTCTTGAGCTTGAGACTGAGCGCATGCCCACTGAATTTGATCAGTTCTGCATTCTGAAAAGCCAGACCGGTTACCAGGCTGATTTTCTTGATTCGACTGGCCAGAGCTTCCCAGTTTTCGCGCAGGGCTTCTTCGCTGAGTTCCAGCTTCTTGATCTCTGGCTGTTCCTTAGCTTTGGCGCAGCGCTCTGGCTGAGCTTCGATGGGGTTTCGGACAGCACTGCTTGCCTTCGGTAAGGCTGCCAGCGCTGGGCTAAAACCGGTGCTTTTCAGGCTCGCAATGAGCTCGCTGATTTCATCAATCTCATCCAGGCGAGAGAGCTTGATCATCATCGCTTCTATCAGCAGATAGGGGTTGTTGCTGCGTTTGATGTCCGTATTGGTCTGCATCAATTGACTCATGATGTACAGCAAATCGTTTTGGCTGAAGCTTTTGGCTATTTCTTCAAAAAGTGGCATCTCTTCAGGACTGATGTCTTTGATCTTGATGCCCAGTTTGGAAAGCAGGACTACCCTCAGATACTCCAGCATATTGGCGATAAACTCTTGCAGGTCTGTGCCTTCTTCAAATATATTGTGCAGCTCGATGATCAGATTTTGGCTGTCGTGAGCTTTGATCATCTGCATAAAATCGTGATAAACCTGATTTGGGATCATGCCAAAGATCTGCCGCACCTGTTCGATGTTGATGTCATTAGCACAATAGCTGATGGTCTGATCCAGCAGTGAAAGGGCATCACGCAAGCCCCCATCGGCTTTACGGGCGATGAGGTACATGGATTCTTCGTCCATCTTGATGCCTTCTTGCACGCAGATATCCTTCAGCCTGGCTACGATCGCATCCACGGGAATACGCTTGAAATCGTATCTTTGGCAACGAGAAATGATGGTGGGCAGCACCTTGTGCGGCTCTGTGGTGGCAAAGATAAAGATCACGTTATCCGGAGGTTCTTCAAGGGTCTTGAGCAGAGCATTAAAAGCGTTTTTGGAGAGCATGTGCACTTCGTCTATGATATAAATCTTGTAGGTAGCACCGCTGGGGGCGTACATCAATTCGCGTTGCAAATCACGAATATCCTCTACGCCGGTATTGCTGGCACCGTCAATCTCGATCACGTCTGGGGATACGCCGCTGGTGATCTCCACACAATTCGTGCATTTGTTACAGGGCTCAGTGGTAGGTCCCTGTTCACAATTCAGGCTTTTCGCCATGATCCGCGCCAGTGAGGTCTTCCCCACACCCCTGGGTCCGCTGAATAAATAGGCGTGGGCGATCCTTTTGGACGCGATGGCGCTCTGCAGGATCTTGGTCACATGATCCTGCGCATAGACTTCCGAGAAGCTCTGCGGCCTGTATTTGCGTGCGAGTACAATGTAGCTCATACTACCTCCATGGGACATTGTTTTGGCCTTGCGGATTTAGGCAAGCATTTTCTGCTGGACAGAATACAGCCGTGTGAAAGAACTTGACCTAAGAAAGAAATATGAGGTCCCATGAAGGAGGATTTTTACATGAAATTGGAAGGAAAAGTGGTAATCGCCCAAGGCGGAGGACCCACTGCAGTGATCAATCAATCCCTGGTAGG
>JAJBAY010000015.1 GCA_020532515.1 Candidatus Cloacimonadota bacterium
GCGTGCATCGACAGCAAAATTACAGCATGCGTGGCAATAAGAGACCTCTTTACCTGTTAATAGAGCCCATCATTTCAGAGTAATAATGGAAGAATAAGGAGGCAGAGAAAAAATGGGGGGATGCCTGTTTGCACATTTCGCTTGACAGTATTGCAGTCTTAAGCAATTATGCAGATAATTGAAAAATGATGTAATTATAGGAGAAATAGATGCTTACCATAGACTGGAAAGAACGGCTGACCTTAGATACAGAAGATTATCTAAAGCACAAACTGCCCAAGAAGGATTATGATTTTGAGATCATATTTATCGCATATCCGGAACGGGTCAATGGTAAGATACCCTCCGAAGTTATCACCTTTATCAGTGGCATAATGGTCAGGAAAATCGGTAAGAAACACCTTGATTATATCCCGTTTTACAAGCATTTGTGGCTGAAGAATGAGGATTATGGCAAGGTCGCATTTGGCGCGATACTATCAAAACTCATCAACAAAAAGCCTGAGATCTACCTCCCGCTCTTGGAAGAAATGATGCACCATGGCAATACCTCTGAGATCAATGCCCTGCTGGATAAAGTGATGCTTTCATTGACCCGTAAAAAACCCGAATTATATCTGGAGAAAGTGCTGCAGTGGACCAAAAGCGAGAAAGAGGAGATTTCCTGGGCAGCCAGCAATCTCTGCTTAAAATTGATCAAACGCAGCAAGGAGCTGATCCCCCAGGTGCTGAGCCATTTTCAAAATCAATGGGCGTATCCCTTGGGTGAAGTTCAGGGCTTGCACGTACTCTTGCTGAAGGCCATTGCAAAGCTGGATCCAGAGTCCTACCGCGCTACCTGGAAAGAATTTGGCATCTCCCGCGATCCTCAGATTGTGGAACTGCTCTGCGCTGCTATCGTGGATTACGATCCCGAAATATATCAAGAAGTAGAGCTTTGGACCAAAAGTGGCAATGCCAGAGTGAAGAAAGCCAGCCTTTCCGCGATGAAAGTGTTGAAAAGAAAGAAAGGAGCCAAGGCTTAGTGGATTTGAGTGTATTTATTACCACGATCGGCATGGAGCGCTTGCAAAAGCGCATCAACGACCTGATGGCAGAGCGTCCCGAAGTGATTAAATCGATTACAATTGCCCGTGAATTTGGTGATTTGAGCGAGAATGCGGAATACAAGGCCGCCAGAGAAAGACAGCGCGCCATAGATTCTGAGATAGATTATCTGAGGCGCAGATCTGCCCAATTGAAAGTGGTGGATCCCAGCGGTTTTTCCAAAGATGTGGTTCGCTTTGGCAGCTCATGCCGGGCCAGCGATTGCAAGACAGACGAAGAACTGGTTTTCAAAGTGGTGGGAGCTGCAGAATTGAATTTTTATGAAGACGAAGACGATCTGCAGGTGGTCTCGGTGGTTTCCCCCATCGGAAAAGGACTGCTGGGCAAAAAGCCGCAGGAAATAGCCGTGATCAGCGCACCAATGGGTGAACGCCGGCTCAAGATACTTGAAATATTGTGATAAAATAAGCAGATAAATGGAGATCAAATGAAGAACAGCAAACCTAAGAAAAGCGAATTTGCCTACGAGCGTAAGAACTTTTGGAAAGACGCTCCTCCCGCAGAACAAAAAGCTGCCATGGACTATGCCGTGGGCTACAAGGAATTTCTGAATCAGGCCAAGACCGAAAGAGAAGTCACGGCTTGGATGGAAAAACTCCTTAAGAAACATAAATTTGTCGATATGCACAGCAAAGCTGGCGCCGGAAAGGTCTATAGCATCTTCAGAGGCAAGACCATGGCCGTGGCGATCCTGGGCACTGAACCCCTAAACAAAGGCTTTAACATGGTGGCTGCACACATCGATTCCCCCAGAATCGATCTCAAGCAAAACCCGCTCTATGAAGACAGCAACACCAAGATGGCCTGCATGCGCACTCATTACTATGGTGGCATCAAGAAATACCAGTGGGTTTCCACTCCTCTGTCCCTGCATGGAGTGATCATCAAGCAGGATGGTAGCGTGCTGAACATCAGCATAGGCGAAAAAGATAATGAGCCGGTGTTCATTATTCCGGATCTGCTGCCTCATCTGGCTGCAAAAGAGCAGTATGCCAAAAACCTTGGTGAGGCTATCGATGCCTCCAAACTCAATCTAGTTTTCAGCGGGATGGTGGACCCTTCTGGCGAAGAAAAAGAAGCTGCCAAAGCCTTTGCTCTAAAAGCTTTGAATAAAGCCTATGGCATCAAAGAAGCAGATTTCCTTTCGGCTGAATTGCAATTGGTTCCCGCCGTAAAATCCCGGGATTCCGGAATCGATGGTTCGATGATCGCAGGATATGGCCAGGATGATCGCGTCTGCGCCTACACCGGCCTTACCGCACTTTTGGCAAACCAAGGCCAAAAACCTCAGCGGAGCATGATAGTATATCTATCAGACAAAGAAGAAGTGGGAAGCATGGGTGCCACAGGCGCACAATCCATCTTCGTTCAGGATTTTGTGGCCGATTTGATGGCATACAAAGGGGAAGATAATTCCAGCGCAAACCTGCGTAAGGCTTTTATCAATTCCCATATCCTCAGCGCAGACGTGTGTGCTGCCATGAACCCGAATTATCCCAATGTGCATGAAAGAGAAAACGCAGTCCTCCTGAATTACGGCATCGGAGTCTCAAAATTCACCGGTTCCCGCGGGAAAAGTGGCTGCAACGACGCTGATGCAGAATTCTCAGCACAAGTACTCAAAATATTCACCGAATCCGGCGTTTTTTGGCAGACCGGAGAGCTGGGCAAAGTGGATGAAGGCGGCGGCGGTACCATCGCTTACATCTTGGCCAATCTCGGTGCCCAGGTGATCGACTGTGGAGTGGGGCTAATGGGTATGCACTCTCTGTATGAACTCAGTTCCAAAGCCGATATCTATTCCACATACAAAGGATACAAAGCGTTTTTGGCCAACAGTTAACCAAAAAAAGGAGTAAATTATGAAACAAGCATTAATTCTAACCCTGACTCTGGTGATGGTCGTTTTCACAGGATGCGTGAGCAATAAAGCCTTCCGTACTGAACAAAAAAAGCTGCAAACCGTGGAAGCTGATCTGAGACAAAACGAAGAAGAACTTGTAGTTTTACGTAAAGAAATCATGCAAACTCGCAGAAATGTTACAGGCCTTGATGCAGGCACTGCGGATGTCGAGGACATTGAACAGCTCAATCGTCAGCTTTTGCAAAATGAGCAGGATATGAAATCCCTCATTTTTGAGCACTCGAAGGTTAATGTTGCCCTTGGGGAGCTCTCAGATAGCGTGCAAGAGGCAGATCAGGCTATAGTGGAAATGATCAGAGAGCTTGAAAACAGGATAAATAAGCTCGAATCTGGGGGCACAAAGCCAGGACAGACAAGTCCTCCAGAAGGCATGACTGTCGATGAGTGGTCCGCTTATGAAAAGGCCAGAGACGTGTATTTCGATGGTAATTTCAGCAACGCTATCGTCCAGCTCGACAAGTATCTGGTGGATTATCCTAACAGCAAATACGCCGGTCATGCAGTATATTGGAAAGGCGAAAGCAACTATGCCATGGGCAATATGCCAAACGCTCTGCGCGAATTTCAAACCGTGATTTCACGCTATCCTAAATCCTGGAAAGTAGAAGATGCACAGCTCAAGATTGGCATGTGCTACAAGAATATGGGAGATCACCAGGCTGCCAGAAGCGAGTTTAACAAGCTCAAAAAGGACTCCCCTAAGTATTACAGAATGGATTTGGTAGATCGCTTTCTGGGCGAACTTAAATAGAGACCAATGACAAGATATTGCGCCCTTGGGCTCCTGATGACAATGCTGCTATTGGCCCACGCCACCATGGTGTGGGCAGAGCAGCCCGATGAGGAACTGGGGGCTGTCGCCCGAGATATCGCAGATGCCATTGCTTTGGATCAAGCTCTATTTTTGGATCTGCGCTGTGGCGAATTTAGTCCTGCTCTATCGAAGAATCTCAGCCAATTATTGCTGGAGCAGGGGGCGGATATCAGGCAGAGTTCTGCCCACTCTTTTTACACAGAATTTGACCCCGAATCCGAGAGCATTTCGCTGGATGAATATGGACTCCAGCAAGCGCTCTTGGTGCAGGTGCAACTAAATATCAAATGGGTGACAAAGGAGCATAAAAGCTTCCTTTCATATCGCACCGAACGCAAAGCGGTGCACAGTTTTGAAGTAAAGCAGGTTCAGCTTCCGGGGCGTCAGCTCATCGATATCGATAGCTTTGAATATATGCAGCCAGACAGTGCAGAAAACACCGTGTCGGCTCCTCACCTGCGTTGGTTTGAACCTTTGATAGCCACCACTGCTATCGCTTCGATCATATTTTTATTGTGGACTATGGAATAAAGGACATCCGATGAGAAGATACCTGAGCTTTTTGCTGCTGATCATATTAGTTTTCGGCGCTTGTAGCAAGAATAAAGTGGAGATCCCCACCGATCAAAAACTGGCTAAGGCCGATGAGTATTATGCAAATCGCAAATACTCCAAAGCTGCCGTGCTGTATGACGAGATTTCGTTTGAAAGGAAATCAGCGGCCACGGCTTATGCCACCATGCGCCTGGCAGACAGCTATTTTGCCATGAACAAATTTACCGACGCCAGGCTGAAATATCAGCAGTTTATCGATGGCTTTCCGGATCATACAAATGCTGTGGATGCGTATTTCCGCACGGCCTTGTGCTACTTTGAGGAATCCCTGAAGTCCGATCGTGATCAAACCGAGACGGTATCCGCCATCGAAGCTTTCGGGGTTTTCCTGGAGCGTTTTCCCAAAGACAGTAGATACGAAAGGGCTCTGGAATACATCCGCCGGGCCCAATACAAAATCATTGAAAAGAAATATCAAAATGGCTATATCTATTACAAGATGAAGGATTACAGCGCTGCCCTGATGTATTTTGATGAAGTGATTGCCTTGGGTAATACCGACGCTCTGGATCGCAAATCCCTATACTATTCGGCCCTGCTCCATCTGCGTCAGAAAGATAAAGAAGCCGCAAATGCATCTTACACACGCCTGAAATCCCGATATCCGGGCAGTCAGGAAGTGCAGAAGCTGGATAAGAAGTTCGATTGACATGGCTGGTAATCAAATCCTGACAGGCGCTTATGCCATCTTGGGTGGAAGCTTTGATCCCATCCACAACGGTCACATGTATCTGGCCAAGGAAGTGCTGAGTCTGATCCCCATCCACAAGGTGATTTTGGTGCCCAGCTTCAATCACAATTTCAAAGGCGAGAATATCGTTCTGGATTATGACTGCCGGCTTGCCCTGGCGCAGGAAGCGGTGGATAACTATAACCCTGTGCACTTTATCTCCCAACCCGCAGCGGATTTTCGCACGCCCATCGAGGTCTGGGATGCCGAGCGCGGAGAAAGCGGATATACCAGCGATCTGGTGCGAAAATTAATGAAGCTGAATCCAGAGCAGAACTTTGCCTTCATCATCGGAGCGGATAATCTGGAGAATCTGCCCAATTGGCATGAGTTTGACTGGCTCAAAGAGAATCTGCATTTTATCGTGCTTCCACGTCCGGATAGCGCCATGCCCTGTGATGTGCTCTCACAGATCGGCTACACCATCCTGGATATGCCTTTGTGCGCTATATCCTCTTCCCTGATCAGAGCCAAAATCAGGGCGGGAGAGAGCATCTCTGGCTTGGTTCCGGAAGAACTCGAACTGCGCATTCGCGATCTGTATCTGGCCAAAGCTTGACTAAGAAAAGATTTTTAGACCGTATCCCCCTGAGCCCAAAGCAAAGCACCAGGGAAGAGATCGCCAATGCCGTCACGCACGGCATCGGAGTGGGGCTGGCCATCGCTGCTTTGGTGATTCTGGTGGTATATTCAGCCCGCATCAGCGATACGTGGAAGATCGTATCCTTTAGCATTTATGGCGCCACCTTGATCACGCTCTTCCTGTCCTCCACCCTGTATCACGCTTTCCCTCAACCCTATGTGAAGCGCTTTTTCAGGATACTGGACCATTCCTCCATCTTCTTGCTCATTGCCGGAACCTATACGCCGGTGACCATCGGCACCATGCGTGGAGGCTGGGGCTGGACTATGTTTGGCATCATCTGGGGGCTCACTATAGCCGGAATCTGCCTGAAGATCTTTGCCATGCGCATACCAAAGTGGGTGTCTTTAGCGGTTTACCTGCTCATGGGCTGGATTCTGATCATTGCGCTGAAGCCGCTTTTGGCCTGTGTATCCGGTAAGTTCCTGATCTGGGTGCTGATCGGAGGCTTCTTTTACTCTATGGGTGTGATCTTTTATACCGCGCGCAAAATGCCCTATCATCACGCGATTTGGCATCTATTTGTGTTGGCGGGCAGTGCCTGTCACTTTGTTGCGATGCTCCATCTGATTCAGTAAATCCAGATTACCCGAGCTTCTCCGCAATACCGCCCTCTTCCACTGGTCTCGCTTTTAATTCACCTTTGACTCGAGATGACTCGAGGGCTCGAGTGAATTCGAGTTAAAGCTAAGTTAAAATCAAGTTGAAGGCAGGGGCTGGGAGAGCGGGATAAGCTATAGCTAGGAAGGTTCTGTCTTCAGATAGCTTCCCACTATTTTGAGCAATTTGCCGCTTTTGAAAGAGACTACCAGCACAGCATCCTGATCTGTGCCATTTACCGAGAGCACCACACCTTCCTGATGTTCATCGTGCCAGACCTTTTGCCCGATACGGAAGACCTTTTGGCTATCCCGGACTTTGTGCTTGGGCTTTTGGTAAGTGCTACGCGGCCGTTGCAGATCAAAATCCTCGCTATCCAGGACATCATCGCCCAGACCACTGAGAAACATGCTGGGTTTGGTGATATTATAGGTGTCATAGAGCCTGCGGGAGAGGGCCAGGCTGAGGATCAATCTGCGTTTGGCGCGGGTGATGCCCACGTAAAACAGGCGGCGTTCCTCTTCGATTTCCTCTCTGGTTTCCATGCTCATGCGATGCGGGAGCAGCTCGTTCTCCAGGCCGGCGATATACACGGTTTCAAATTCCAGACCCTTGGCATTGTGCAGGGTCATGAGGCGCACGCTCTGCTGATCGTCGGATACCTTATCCAGATCCGTCTGGAGCGCGATGAAGGGCAGAAAGTCCTCCAGGAGCGCGGGCTTATTGCTCTCTTTGGCAAAGCGTTCGGCAAATTCATTGACTGAAGCCACAAATTCGATCAGGTTTTCCGCGCGGGTGATGTCTTTGGGATCGCTGCTTTTACGGTAAAGGCTAATCATCCCAAGCTCTTCTACGATCTCTTTGACCAGATCCGCCACAGGCTGGGTTTTGGCAGCCTTACTCCAGGCCTGCATCATTTCGGCAAAATCGCTTACCCGTTTGAGGGCTGTGGATTTCAGTTCTTTCACTGCACCGGGGTTCAAGATGCTCTGATGCAGGGAGATATGCGTCTTTACGGCATAGCTCAGGAGTCTGGTGACAGTGGTTTGTCCGATCCCGCGGGGAGGTTCATTGATGATTCTCAGGAGGCTTTCATTGTCGGCGGGATTGCTCAGCGAATTCAAATAGGCGATAAGGTCTTTGATCTCTTTGCGTTGATAAAACTGCAGGCTACCCACGATGCTATAGGGTATCTTCTTCTGCATCAAGGCATTCTCAAAGAGGCGGGATTGGGCGTTTGTGCGGTATAGGATGGTGAAGTCTCGCAAGTCGCAGCCTTCTTCCCAGAAGGTTTGGATTTCAGAGGCGGTCTGCTCGGCTTCGGCGTTGGCATCCGGATAGACCCGCAGCAGGGGTTTTATCCCTACTCCCAGCTCGCTCCACAGTTCTTTGGGATGGCGGTTTTTATTGTGTTTGATCACCTGATTGGCCAAATCTAAAATCGCGGTGGTGCTGCGGTAATTCTGCTCCAGGCGAATGGCTTTTACTTCTTTGTAATCGCGTTCAAATTCCAGGATATTACGCAGCGTGGCGCCGCGAAAACTGTAGATAGCCTGGTCGTCATCGCCCACCACGCAGACCCTCTGGTGCTGCAGGGCCAATTGGTGGATGATCTCAAACTGCGCCTTATTGGTATCCTGATATTCATCGATCATGATGTATTGAAAGATGTTCTGGTACTTGGTACGTAGCTCGTCATTTTCCTGCAGCAGGCGAGCCGTATAAAGCAAGATATCATCAAAATCCATGGCCTGATTCAGGAGCAGAGTCTGCTGGTAATGGTGGTAAATGCTCACAAAACCGGAGAGAAAGGCGCTGTCTTCAAATTCAGCTTTATCGATATCCTCAGGCAGCATGAGCCGGTTTTTGTAGCGGCCGATGCGTCCCAAGACTCTGTTCAGGGGATATTTCTGTAGGTCAAAGCCATGCGTCTTATAGATCTTTTTGAGCACAGACTTCTGCTCGTCTGTGCCGTAGATGGAGAAATTTGCGTTGTAGGGCAGAAAGCTGGATTCAAAGCGCAGGATGCGCAGACAGATAGAGTGGAAAGTGCCTACCCACAGCGAGCGAACCGGGATATTGAGTAGTTGTTCCAGCCGGGTTTGCAGCTCTCTGGCCGCTTTATTTGTAAAGGTGACGATCAGTATCTGCCAGGGCGGGATGTGCTTCTCTTTGATCAGATAGGCAGCACGATAGATGATGCAGCGGGTCTTGCCGCTACCAGCTCCTGCCAAAACCAGAATCGGGTGATCAAGGTCTGTAACCACTTCCAGTTGGCGGTCATTTAGTTTGGCCAGGTAATCTATCATCAACCGGGGATGCGGACAAAATGAGCTGGGCAAAGCCTGCCTTCCAATCTGCCCTCAGGGTATTCCTTGTAGGCGGAGACACGGTACCAAAAGTCTCCCGGGCGCACGGTGGGGTCATTGTCAGAACTGTGTATATATCTCTGCAAAGGCTCATTAGCAACGTGTAACACGGTATCCACAATAGCATAAGCGCTGAAATAGCCCAGACTGCGATAGACATAATATCCATCTGTGTAGGAGGTGGTATTGCTATTCCAGGTAAGATCGATATAACGCGCGAAGTTTCCTGCCACCCTTACATCGCTATTCAGGCCTTGCACATCTTCGGGAGGGCTAATGATACTATCATTGAAATGTGGATCCAAAGGATTGTCGCGCTTGATGCCACAGGCACCCAAGGCCAGGGCGATCAGGATGATGGGGATCAATTTGCGGATCATAATTCCTCCTAAAACCGTAATTCTACGCCATCGGGAGTGATCTGTAAGGGAGAGCTACTCCCGCGCTGGATGATTTCATCCCACAGATTGGCGTTGTATTCATTGGTCGAGATCACCGTGTCGTAAATATTGTAGGCCCAAATGATAGAGCCCAATCCCATCAGCATCAGTGAATAGTGGTGTGGCTTTTCGGTCTTGCCCCAATAACTGTTGATATTATCTATCTGATTTGCCGCACAGTATTTATCGTAGTTCTTTTTAGCTTGATCATGGAAATACACAGATCCGATTATCGAGAGCAGTTCCAGACTCAAGATCACGGTACCCTTGGTGGCATGTTTGGTGGAAAACTGTCCCAAGCCTGGCACCAGTGCACCTTTTATGAGGTTTAGATTAAATGGCACAGATTCCAGCTCATAAAGCTGGAGGCGGCTTTGCCTGCTCAGAAGGTCTTCGCGGTAATTGGCACGATCTTGATAGTCCTGCCAGTTATATTTGGTGCTATCGGAAAAAGCTTGAATATCAAAGGCATCTGCCAGCAAGAGGCCGCAGCAGAGCAGGAAAAGCAGCATCAGCATCGGTTTCATAAAGTTATATCTCATCGTCATATCCTTATTGCATCAGCGCTTCAGAGAGCTTATTTAAGGGGATCACAGAGCGATCCCGCAGGTTGATCTGCCAGATGTACAAAAAGGTCTGGGTGGGGGTGATAATGTCGTATCTGGCCTCGTATTTATACTGTCCGCTGGAGAGCAGAATCTTCCATCCGCTATCCCGGATATCTTTGAGTTCAAGTCCTCTCAAGACCTCA
Source organism: Candidatus Cloacimonadota bacterium (assembly GCA_020532515.1). Classification (GTDB taxonomy): domain Bacteria; phylum Cloacimonadota; class Cloacimonadia; order Cloacimonadales; family Cloacimonadaceae; genus UBA5456. The sequence continues at coordinate 9,994 of JAJBAY010000015.1, forward strand.
GCGCGTTTCTCTTCGATGCGTTTCAAAAGCAGGCCGCCCCGGTATTCATTGATGATCCTGCGGGCAAAGCCTGTGGGGTTGTTTTCAGCTTCGATTACGTTGCGCATGGTGGCAGCCCTTGCCTTGTATTCTTCTTTGGGATCCAAGGCAATAGCCTGATTGTAGAGTTTCAGCGCCTCCGCGTGCTTCTGGGTATCTTCCAACAGATCAGCTTGGGCAAAGAGCTGCTCGGCCTGACGGATGTTTGCCTTGACTTTATCCAACCTGGCGATGGCTTCCAACGCTGGAGGGTAACCCGGGATAATCTCAAAAGTCTTATTGTAATGCAGCAAAGCAGCTTCAAAATCCCGGTCTGCCAAGAGACTGTTTCCCTTGCGCACATACAGCGAAGTGATGGCTTCCAGGCGGGCATCCACCTCAGCTTGCTTGCTGGGATCATACTGTACAGCAATGCGGAAAAGCCGGTCTGCTTTCATGTAGTCCTGATCGTCGATATAGCCTTCTGCCTGAGCCCGATAGACATCGGAAATCAAGCGGTTGATAGTATCAGATTTTACCACGGGATAGCGTGAGAGTTCAAATAGCTCTCTCAAAGCAGCGTCGTAATAGCCCTGCTCCAGCAGATGTTGGGCATAATCTGTCTTGCTGTCTATAAATTGCATCACAAAACGCCGGGCTTGTATTTCATAGGGATTATTAGGGAAATTATCATAGAGATATTTGTAATCCTGCCAAGTGGAATTGCGGTCTTGGTACTCTTCCATATAGATGCTGATGCGGCGCAGCATCACCTGCGGAATCAGTGCGGAAGCGGGGATCTCGCGAATGATATCGTCCATATGGACCTTGGCCTGCGGCAGATTTCCCGCCTGAAAAGCTTCTTCCCCCATGCTCAGGTAAATCTGTGCCAGCTCATTGTCTGCCTCTTCGTTATTTGCCAGTTTTAAGAAGCGGATGGCCAAGGGGCGACTATTACGCTCGAGAGCTGTCTTACCCAGTTCCAGATAGCTATTTCCCCGCAGCAGTTCAGCCCGGGTGACGATAGCGCCATTCTTTCCGATCCTGACCAGGTCGTCGAGCTCTTGGATGGCTGCGGCATAGCGTCCTCCATCATATAGTCTCTGCGCGCTGTTCAAACGGTTTATCTCACAAGCACTGCCCAGCAGTAGCCACAAAGACAGGCCAAAGAGCAGGAGTAACGTGTTTAATACTTTCTTAATCTGCATTTTAAAGAATATCCTCAGAGTGTATTTCAAATAACATATTTATGACCTTGAATGGCCTCTTGATAACGGCTGTCGGGGTTTTCACCCAGCCACTTTCTGGTTTCGGGTCTGCATTCATGGGTGAGCAGGATGCGCTTTAGGCCGTATTCCCTCAGCTTTTGAATCTGCTGCAGCTCTGGGTGTCCGGCATCAACTAACAGGGTGTGCGCTCCTCTAACGAAATCTGCAATGCTATCCGTAGTGTGAAGGTCTGAGCTATAGACAAAATCGCCCTTGGGAGAGCTCAGCTTCAGCGAAAAGGCACCCAGTTGATTGGGCAGCTTATGACTCTCGATCAAGTCTTGATAACCCCAAAGATGGTCGTTTTTACAGATGCTGATTTCGGGGAAATCTTCAGAGACTTTGGACAAAGGAAGTATCTGCAGGTCAAAATCAAAGCGTCTGGGAAAGATGTAAAAGAACTGCAGCATTTGGTGGAATTCAGCTTCCCGCTCTGGCAGATAGAGCTTGAGAGCCTTTTCCCGCCCCTGCAGATAGAGCATTTGAATCAGCATAAAGATCCCGCTGATGTGATCCGGATGCAGATGGGTGATGAGTACGGCATCCAGCTCATTTTTCGGTATTTGAACGTTGAGCAGGCTACGGGAACAGCCTTCTCCGGCGTCCCAAAGGAAGGTCATGATATCCGTCTTGACCAAAACACAAGAAGCGTTCAGCTCTGGGCTGGGCATGCCGGAACCAGTACCTAAGATCTGTATTTGCATCTACTTTACCTTCTTTTGATTCTCTGGTACCACGATCGGCACTTGATCCAGCTTGCGGCCAAAGATCAGGAAGAATACCGTAAAAAGCAAAGTGCTAAAAATGAGCAGCTCCCGCGAGCCGATCCTGAAGACGATGATGGAAGTGAGCACGATGAGCACGTTTATCGTATAAATGATGGCAGCCGTTACCTTTACTGAGCCCAGCACGGTATTGATCCGGTGGGTGGAGTGGTCTTTTCCGCCTTGCATCACATGGCGGCCGTCGCGTCTGCGGGTAAAGCTCACCAGCGAGATATCAAAGATAGCATAGCTCAGCAGCAGTACTGGTAAGAGATAGAAGAACTTGTCATTGTACTTGATGCCGGCATATTGCGCCATCAGGATGCCCATTGAAGACAGGAAATAACCGATAAACATACTGCCGGCATCTCCCAAAAAGATCTTGGCGGGATTGAAATTATAGGGTAAAAAGCCAAAAGTGGAGCCGGCAAAACTAAGAGAGATCAGTGCGATGAGCGCCATGGCATTTTGATTTGAAGAAGTGGCATTGGTCAGTGCAAAGGCAAAAAAGCCCAGTCCCAGGATTCCCGCCATACCACTGATGATGCCGTCCATGTTGTCCAAAAAGTTCATCGCATTCATCAGCCCTACCATCCACAGAACCAAGAGTGGGAGAGTGATATAAGCACTGCCAAACATGCGCTGCAATTCGGGAAAAGTAAAGTTTGTAAAGATGAAGATAAAGCTTACCAGAAATTGCCCGAAGAGCTTGATCAGGGGCTGCATCCCGCGTCGGTCATCGATTACGCCAATGACCACAATGATCACGCTGCCAGCCAGATAGCCCAACATGGGCCGATCAAAATACCGACCCGGAGAGATCAGCACATCATACACGCAAAGCAGGATAAAACCTAAAGCCACGACCAGCCCCCCCATCAGCGGTACGCTTTTAAGGTGCATTTTTCGGGCTTCGGGCTTGTCCACGAAATTTATCTTATTGGCCAATTTGATGATAAAAGGCGTTAGCCCATATACAAATAGCCAGGACATTATGAATACGCTAAGGTACTCATATATGCGAAAGTTCATCAGCTTCTCCATGCAATATTCTCAAGTCACCACACTCAATTGCAGGTGGATTTTGTCAATGTATTTTCAGAGGGGGGTTTTCCCCAGCCAGTTCATATTGTCTTTGGAAGCCGCCCTATCTGACTTATTATATCTATAAAAGTAAATTTAGGAGTGAAATATGTCTGGCATCATCTTTTTCAAAACGGTCAATTTGGCTAAAATCAGGGAGTTTTATGAGGGGAGATTGGGGCTGAAACTGTGGAAAGATCAAGGCAAATGTTTGATCTTTGCCCATGGCAGCCTGAAACTGGGGTTTTGTGAGGGACAGGCCAGCGAAACGGGCGGCATCATCACCTTTGTCTATGACAGTCCAGCAGAAGTAGATGCAAGCTATGCCCGCTTTGAAAAGATCGCCACCGGTAAACCGGAAATCAGCGAATACTACAAAATCTACCATTTCTGGGCTCGCGATTTTGAAGGTAGAAGTCTTGAGTTCCAATGCTTCATCGAGCCTGAAAAGAAGGGCACAGAAAAAGCAGAGATCAGCATCCTCAATCCGGATAAAGCCAAACCCAAATTGCTGCTCACCCGCATGATTCCCGAAAACGCCGTGGATCAATTGAAGCAGGTCTTTGAGGTTCATGCCAATACCGAACCCCGAAACTTAAGCAAAGCTGAGCTTCTGCAGCACATTCCCCAAATGGACGGACTGCTCTGCCTTTTAGGAGACACCATCGATCGTGAACTGCTCGATGCTGCCCCAAAGCTGCGCGTGATCTCAAACTATGCCGTGGGCTACAACAACATCGATATCGACTATGCCAAGTCTAAGAATATCGCCGTGTGCAATACCCCCGGCGTGCTTACCGAAAGCACCGCAGACCTGGCTTGGGCGCTGATCATGGCTGCCTCCCGACGCATCGTGGAAAGTGATAAATTCGTGCGCCGCGGAGAATTTGTGGGTTGGGAGCCGCTCCTGTTTTTGGGACAGGATCTGCACCATCGCACCTTGGGGATCCTGGGTCTGGGCAGGATTGGTGAAGCTGTGGGCAAAAGAGCCACCGGCTTTGGCATGAAAATCCTTTATCACAGCAGAACTGAAAAATCCCCAAGTTATGAAGCCACCAGGGTCGATTTAGAGACTTTGCTGAAAGAATCCGACATCCTCAGCATCCACGCACCTTTGACGGATAAGACCCGGCATCTGATCGGAAAGAAAGAATTAGCGATGATGAAGGAAACTGCCGTTCTAATCAACACAGGCCGAGGCGCCATCGTGGATGAAAAGGAGCTGATCAAAGCTTTGCAAGAGAAACGCATCTTTGCCGCAGGATTCGATGTATATGAACATGAGCCGCAGATCCCTCAGGAGCTCTTAGATTTGGAAAATGTGGTGGTTCTTCCGCATATCGGTTCAGCCAGTTTTGCCACGCGGGCTGCGATGGGAGAGATGGCGGCAGAAAACGCGATTGCGATTGTCAAAGGGGAAAAGCCCAAATCCCGAATCGTCTGATCCTGCCAGCTATGGCACAGGGTTAAGCAAGAGTTTTTGCCCATTTACGCTTTACTATAGCCAAGACATAAAAAAACCGATCGGGGCAGGAATCCACCTCGATCGGTAAATGGCTGGGATGGGAGGACTTGAACCCCCACGTACGGAACCAGAATCCGCTGTCCTACCATTAGACGACATCCCATCAAAATTATATTGGCTGGGCAGGGAGGATTTGAACCCCCGGATGCCAGGACCAAAACCTGGTGCCTTACCGCTTGGCGACTGCCCAACTCAAATAAAATGTGGCGGAGAGGGAGGGATTCGAACCCTCGGTAGGCTTTTGACCTACATACGCTTAGCAGGCGCACACCTTCAGCCGGCTCGGTCACCTCTCCATACATTTGTCTATATTATGTTTTCACTACTATACACTGGCGGAGGATGAGGGATTCGAACCCCCATGGGCAGAACCCGGCGGTTTTCAAGACCGCTGCCTTACCAATTAGGACTAATCCTCCATGTGGTCTTATCCTTTAATTTGGGAATGGAAATTTTGTCAAGCGGATTCTTAATCAGGGTCAATATGCTGCAGAGCAAATGGGCTTTCATAGCCTTCAAAACCTGCATTCAGAGGCGATCAGTTAACTCAATATATTTTGGCTCAAACCTGGATCAGAACCCCAATTCCTCATGAAATCTTGGGATTCAGAACCGTGCTTTCATCTCCAAAGCAGAGCTGCGGGATACCCAGCCATCGCTTCCTCTTTTGCCGAACTCGCTTTGCATTGGTCTTCGACTCGAGATGGCTCGAGCATTCGAGTCATCTCGAGTCTAACCCAAGTTTATAGCAAGTCCAGGGCACAAGGCAGGACTCGCTATCGCGCCGATAATCAGAATTGTACGGGTGTTTTCCTGAGTTTGTACAGGGATTCCAGATACTGCTCAATCGGCGCATCCGAGGGTACCACAGCTTCACGCAGAGCAATATCAGGCAGAGAATCGTAGGGCTCGGGAACGCTGTGGCTCATTTTGGCGAGCAAGCCTAAAGCCAGATTGTTCCAGTGTGGCAAATCTGCCGTGGCGGGGGATATCCAATTCAGTGTATAAAATACACGCATCAGTTCGTTGATGACCATAGACTTAGCAGGATTGACAAAGCGGGAGACTTCTCCATTATCGCCTATTGCGAGGCCCTCGATTTCCAGATAGTTGGGACCGGGCAGGATGATATCCGCCTCGTGACCTTCTGGCATATAAGGCGTGATAGCCACTTTGAAGTCTGCCTTGGAAGCAGGGACTTGACCAAAGCACAAGGCAAAATCTACCTTGCGGGTACGCACCGGCCTGGCTCCCACACTCAAAAAAGCGCCATGGTTTGTATAATCTGTGGTTACCAAAACATGCTGATTACTACCAGCTAATTGCCAGATATGGCCTGCCTCGGCTTCTGAAATACGGTTTTGATTGTAGATAAAGAGTGGATTCCCGCCTTCTGGCAAATCACTGAGATTAGACAGCTTGAGATCGGCAAATTTGGCAAAGGGTTCATCCGGATATGCGACCAAAGTGAGCTTTTTGCCTTGGCGCTGCTGGAGCCTGATCATGCTGCGGAGGGTACAATTCAGATTTCCAATCACCACAAATTCGTTGTGATCTTCCAAGAGCCCGAAGGCATACTCTTTGGGCACAAGATCCAGCCAATAATCGCTAAAGGCAAAATAGCGGCGATTTGCACGCAGATCCAGCCCCAGTGTATCGGCGATCCTCTGTGCGATCAGCATCTCTTCACAGGTTATATGAGGGGTGATTTCGATGCTGTGGCTCTCTGCCTGTTCCAGTTTGGCCTGGATCGCCACAATGGCGTCTTTCCAGCTGATCGTTTGATATTTACCATTTTGCTGGATCAGGGGTAGGCTGAGTTTTCCGGCAAAAGACTGCCAGCCGAAGCGCCCTTTGAAGCACAGGTTTTTGCCATTGAACCCAGGATCCTGCTCCGGTGTAGTGATTCTAACCACTTCCCCGGCTTGCATCTCCACCTGAATCTTGCAACCCACACCGCAAAGTCCGCAGTTTTGCAGAATATCTTCTTTGGGCCTGGGATTGAGTTTGTAGTTCAAATTGCGTTCCACCAAGGCTCCCACGGGGCAGACGTCCGTACATTTGCCGCAAGCCAAACAGTTGGTTTGGGTGAGGGATTCGCCAAATTCCGGAGCTACAATCGCGGAAAACCCTCGGTAGATAAAGCCTAAAACATTGGCTCCCTGAATCTCGGCACAAGTCCTGATGCAGCGTCCGCAGTTGATGCACTTATTGGCATTACGCACGATAAAAGGATGGGTGTAATCTATAGGATGGCGGGAAATAGAGCCCATAAAGCGGTCCATTTCCACTTCATACTGGCTGCAGTAGGATCTTAAGGTACAGGTGTCGTTGACCTGACAGCCACATTCCAGACAGCGGGCTGCCTCTCTGCGTGCCTGGATTTCGGAAAAGCCTGTCTCCACTTCCTGAAAAGTGCAGATTGCTTTTTCCAGAGGAATCTGGGGCATTTGGATGCGGGGCGCTTTGATAAACATCTCATATTCTTCAGGGGCAACATCTTCCAGCTTTTGTGCCCGCTTGGAATCGAAGACAAACTTGGGTTTGGGCAATTCACCCGTGAGCAGATAGCTCTGAATGGCCTCAGCGGCCTTGCGTCCATCGGCAATAGCCTCAATGGCGGTGGCGGGCCCTCTTTGAAAATCTCCACCGGCAAAGATATTGGCCATGCCGCTATACATGGTGGCATTATCCACGATGGCGGTTTGCCAGCGCGAGATGGGCAGAGTTTCGCCCCCGATCTGGTTTTCGGCTCTGCTGAAAGGCTCCACTTCCGGCACCTGTGAGATGGCGGCAATGATACTGTCAAATTCTTCGTTGAAACACTGTCCGGTGGGCTCGGGGCGTCTTCTGCCACTCTTATCCGGCTCTCCCAGGCTCATCTTCTCTATCTTTACTGTATTGAGTTTGCAATCTATACCGCTATATTCCACGGGGTTGCACAGGAAATGGAACTTCACCCCTTCCTGCATGGCAGCATCGATCTCAAAAAGCTCTGCGGGCATTTCGTCTTTGGTGCGGCGATAGATGATGCTCACGTCGCAGCCCAGACGGATGGCGGTTCTGGCGCAATCTATGGCGGTATTTCCCCCACCCACGACGGCGACCTTTTTGCCTAAATCCGGGGTTTGGCCCTTGGCGTGGCTTTTCAGGAAATCCACTCCCAGATAGCATCCACAGAGATCACTGCCCTGCACAGGCATGGGCACTGCATTTTGCGCACCCACAGCCAGATACACGGCGTCGTAGTCACGGCTGAGATCACTGAGGGAAAGCTGGTCTCCCAAAGCCATGCCATAGTGAATCTGCATGCCGCCCATGCACATCAGTTCGATCTCACGATCCAGGATATCCTTGGGCAAGCGGTACTCCGGGATGCCGTATCTCAGCCAGCCTCCACAGGCCTGTTCCGCTTCAAAAAGATGTACTTCAAAGCCTTCAAAACTAAGGTAATAGCCACAGGTCAGTCCGCTGGGACCACCTCCGATAATGGCAATCTTCTTACCATTAGCAGGCTTTATCTCGGGGATGTATTGCCAAAAGTCTTCCAGATCTTCATCGGCGGCAAAGCGTTTGAGCTGGCGGATGGCGATAGGCTCTTCTACGATCTTGCGGCGGCATTCCACTTCACAAAAAGCAGGACACACTCGCCCGATGGAAAGCGGCATGGGCAGGGTGTCTTTGATGACCTTCACCGCTTCATGATATTTGCCATTGGCGATCAGGGATACATAAGTCTGCACATCTACCTGATCCGGACAGGCCAGCTTGCAAGGGGCCTCACAATCCGCATAGTGATCGCTGATCAGAAGTTCCAAAGCCATCTTGCGCGCGGCATGAATCTCCTGGTCATCGGTGGTAATTTTCATCCCCGGGGTGAGTTTGGTACCGCAGGATGTCACAAAACCGCGGCGGCCCTCTACCTTGACGGCGCAGACCCAGCACGAGCCATTGGGCACCAGTTCTTTATCATGACAGAGGGTGGGAATGGCTATGCCTTCGCGGTTTGCGAGGTCCAGAATTGTCATTCCCTCAGGGGCTTCAAGATTTTTCCCATTCAACACTACTTGCATTGACTTTATCCTTTACTGATCGCGTTAAATTTGCAGGCGGAGTAGCAGGCACCGCAGTGAATGCACAGCTCCTGATCGATTAAATGTACTTCCTTTACCTTTCCAGAGATGCAGGAAACCGGGCATACTCGTGCACAAGCGGTGCAGCCGATGCACTGATCCGGGATGATTTCAAATCTTAAGAGAGAGCTGCAGACCTTGGCGGGACAGCGTTTGTCCTGGATATGTGCCAGATATTCATCCTCAAAATAGCGCAGGGTGGTAAGCACTGGATTGGGAGCGGTCTGCCCCAGTCCGCACAGTGAACCTTTGGTGATATTAGCGGCCAGATCGCGCAGCTTTTGAATGTCTTCCATAGTGCCCAGGCCTTTGGTGATACGGGTGAGGATTTCCAGCATGCGGCGGGTGCCGATCCGGCAAAATGTGCATTTACCGCAGGATTCGCTTTGGGTGAAATTCAGGAAGAAGCGTGCCACATCTACCATGCAGGTAGAGGAGTCCATCACCACCATGCCTCCGGAGCCCATGATGGCGCCAGTAGCATTGATGGAATCGTAATCCACCGTGGTATCCAAGAGTGAATCCGGGATGCAGCCCCCGGAAGGGCCTCCCATCTGCACTGCTTTGAAGGGCCTGTCGCTCTTCATGCCTCCGCCAACTTTATAGATAATATCCCGGAGCGAAATACCCATCGGCACTTCGATGAGACCACTGCCGGCGATCTTACCGGTGAGGGCAAAGACCTTGGTGCCAGGAGAATCCTGGGTGCCAATCTCCTTGAATTCATTGGCGCCATGATTGATGATCCAGGTGATATTTGCCCAAGTTTCCACGTTGTTAATATTGGTAGGGCAGCCCCAGAGCCCGCTTTCGGCGGGGAAGGGTGGGCGAATTACGGGCATGCCGCGTTTACCTTCAATGGATTGCATCAATGCAGTTTCTTCTCCGCAAACGAAGGCACCGGCGCCTTCCTTGATATGAAGGGTAAAGTAAAAATTGGTGCCCAAGATACTCCTGCCCAGATAGCCTTTCCTTTGGGCATCTGCGATGGCCAGCTTGAGATGCTTCACCGCCATCGGATACTCGGCCCGGCAATAGATATAGCCTTCATCCGCGCCCATGGCATAAGCCCCGATGATCATACCTTCGATCACGTTGTGCGGATCTCCTTCCAGGGTGCTACGGTCCATGAATGCGCCGGGATCGCCTTCATCGGCATTGCAAATCACATATTTCTTGGCACCTTTGGCTTGGGCGGCAAAGCTCCATTTGAGGCCAGTGGGGAATCCGGCTCCGCCCCGGCCGCGTAAACCGGAGGCTTTGATGATCTCTATGACCTCTTGGGGAGACATAGTCATCACTTTCTTCAGCGCGGAGTAGCCCCCATGTGCTTCGTAATCGTCAATGGATTTGGGGTCTATCACTCCACAGTTTTTCAGCACGATCCGGGTTTGCTCACTGAGCAGACTGTCCCGGCTGCCTTCATGTGTTTCGGTAAGGATTACGTTGGCATTGGGGATTTTATCCTGGCGATATTCTTCGATATTCTCCAGGATATCTCCCGGTTTTACTTGACCCAGGCTGAGTGTGCCGAGTTTGCCACCGCTCAGCTCCACAATGGGCTCTTCAAAGCACATGCCGATGCAGGCAGTGCGCATCAGGCGAAAATCTGCGCCTTGCTCGCGATGCTTTTCCAAAAGCTCAAATACTTCCATAGCCCCTGCAGCAACGCCACAGCTGGCGAGTCCTACTTTTACCGTGATCTGGCTCATTTATCCTCTCCAAAAGCGTAGCGCTGAAGGATGTTTGGAATAAGCTCTGGAGTGAGCTTTCCATAAGTGGTGTCATCGATCATGATCACCGGAGCCAGCGAGCAACAGCCCAAACAGGCAACTTCCACCAAGGTGAATTTCATATCCATGGTAGTATCTTCATCACTTTGCAGCCTCAAAGCAGCTCTGAGTGCTTCCTTGATCTCATCTGCGTCCGACACATGACAGGCAGTGCCTTTGCAGACGCGGACGATGTGCCGGCCCTGAGGCTTGAGTTTGAACATGGAGTAAAAAGTGGCAACTCCATAGATATCCGCTGCGGGGATTTGCATCTTATCCGCTATATAACGCATGGCATCCTTGGAAAGATAGCCAAGCAGATCTTGTACCTCTTGTAATAAGGGGATCAGGATTCCGGGCTTTGTTTGATAAGCCTGGATGATTGTATCAAGCTGGGAAAAATCCCGTTCCATCATGTATTCCTTTGTGCATCGCGTCTGGTAACAGTCCATCGCACACACAGTTATAGTGTTTAAACCAAATTAAAGTGATAAATCCACAAGATAGGGGAATTGTCAAATGAAAAATACCAGTCCCTTGGGGAATGAGCATCGTGGCAGTAAAACCCGCTAAGAATATAGCCTATGCGTGATTCCGCAGTTTTAGCTCCATGGGATGGGGGGACAGATAGACCTGAGAAGACAGATATTCTTTGTCGTATTTGCGCACATAGTGGTTGATCAGGGTGATGGGCACGATGAGGGGGATGAGTCCATCTTTGTATTGGGTGATGAGCTGAATCAATTCCTGTTTTTCGAAGCTATCCAGATCGTCTTTGAAGTAGCCCAATAGATGCAGCATCACGTTTTGATGCTTGCTGGGAGTGGCATGTCTGGCGGTGGCTGTCATGAGCAGCTTGAGATATTCAAGCAAAAAGTCTGGCATGGCGTGCTGCTTTACGGCTGCCACCAATTTGCCCATTTCGCGATAATGCTGCGGGCTGTGTGCCATGAGCAGGTATTTATGAATGCGATGAAACCAAATAACCTCGGCTGCGGTGACTTTGCGGGAAAGTAAATCGTGCCAGCGCTGCATGATAAACACCCGTTCAATGAAGTTTTCCCGGATGGCGGGATCGTGCAATCTGCCTTCTTCTTCTACGGGGAGTAGAGGGAAAGCGGACAATAGTTCACGGGCAAAGATGCCCACACCGGTCTTGCCGGCAGCTCCGCCATGCAGAGGATAGATCTTCACTCTTTCCATACCGCAGGAAGGGGATTTGCTTTTCAGGATATAGCCGCAGAGCTGCTCATCTTTCAGCTTGTGGATGGCTGCTGCGCTCCAATCCAGCATCCTCTGGGTATGATCTATCCCCGTCTTTGCTGTGAGTATGCGGTATTCGTCCTTTTTACCCTTGAGGTTCATGGCCTCACGGGGGATGGAAAGACCACATTCATGCTCCGGGCAGAGCACGACATAGTCTGCATAAGTACCCAGGGTATTGGCGATCCAATTATCGTATTTGTGTCCGCCATCATACCGTACTTCGTTACCTAAAAGGCAGGAAGAGATACCGATTTTGAGCTTTTCCACATTGAACTCCTCGTGGCTATATTTTATTGGGATGAAGATGCTTTTTAAGCCGTATAGCTAAATGTCCTGATGCTTTTCAAAGTCAGCTTTGGGCGATGTCATTCAGGATGCTGATTCTGGTTTCTCCGGCCTCGCACACGCTTTTTTCTTGAAGCAAGAGACTCAGAGACTTGGGCAGTTCGATTACGGCGCTGCCACCCCCGATCATCAGGGCAATCACTTCTCCGGCCTTCATGCGGGCTTCGGTGATGCGGTAGATGCGTTTACCTGAAATGGAAAGCTTCAGACGGGGATCTTTTGAAACCAATTCCCTACCTTCCCAGTAACAGTCATCGTATGGACAACGGACTTCCACATGGTCATAAGCACTTTTGCGAATGGTGAGCTTCCAGGTATTTCCTGCTTCTTGTAGCGATTCCACTCTACCGGAGACTGGCGCGTAAATGCTGCCGGCTTCGGGCATAAGGATCTTCTGGCGATAGCGGTGGGTCATAAAGGCAATCGCATACGGTACGGCACACGCAAGCGCCAGGAAAGCCAATACGCGATTGTTCCCAAAGCCCAGTGCCAAGACAAAGCAGATGATGACCAAAGCCAAGGGGATGAATTGGGCACGAAACTTAAACTTCCTGATTCTTTCCAATACATCCCCTTCGGAAAGCAGGTATTTATTCATTCTTGGTGCGTGTCCAGGTGTCCGTCCTTCCGAACAGAGGGCTGCCGACATATCCGCGCAGGGTGAGTGTATTGTTATTTACCATCTCTGCTTTGGAGGAATAGGTCTTACCGGCTTTAGGATCGTAGATTTTGCCGCCACTGAATTTGTCTTTGCCGTCATATTTCAGATCGGAAAGCACTTGTAGCCCGATCAGAGGCTTTTTTCTAAGCTTGGCATCGGGGTTTTTCGAGTCGGTTTTGGGCTTACCATCTTTTTCATTGGGCTCTTCGAGCCAGACTATATGGCCAACATATAGTCCGTTTTCGGCTTTACTGATTTCGATCTTGCTGGTTTTCTCCCCATTGAACCATACTCCAGTGATGCGCTGGGCACCCTGGGCGAAAATGGGGAGGATGAGACTGAGGGCGATCAGGATAAATATAATCTTTTTCATTTTTCTTCCTTGTTTAGATGATGCCACAGCGGCGGAAGATCTGATCCACATTCTTCAGATAGCGTTCGTAAGAGAAAATCTCTTTGATCGCGCTTTCGCCCAAGGCATCGGTGATCTCTTTACTGGCGAGGATGAGTAATTTGAAATCCTCACCGTCGTTAATGGACTTCATGGCAATAGCTTGAACCAGAGCGTAGGCCTCTTCCCGGCTCATTCCGGTATTGGTCAGGTGCAAGAGCAAGGCTTGCGAGAAGACCAGCCCACCGGTGAGCTCGATATTCTTCATCATATTATCCGGATACACTGCCAGGGATTCGATCATGGCAGAGCTTTTGACCAGCATATAATGGACCAGGATGCAGCTATCCGGCAGGATGATGCGCTCCACGCTGCTGTGTGAGATATCGCGTTCGTGCCAAAGTGGGTTATTTTCCAGGGCGACAGAGGCATTGGCTCTCAGGATGCGGCTGAGGCCACAAAGCTGTTCACTGAGGATGGGATTGCGTTTGTGCGGCATAGCAGAGCTGCCTTTTTGTCCACGGCTAAAGTTCTCTTCTGCTTCGTTCACTTCGGTGCGTTGCAGATGGCGTATTTCCAGAGCGATCTTTTCGAGGGTGGAGCCGATCTGGGCGATGGTAAACAGGAATTGGGCATGGCGATCACGTTGAATCACCTGAGTGGAGATATTCACCGGGCATAGCTCCAAATGCTTGCAAGCCCGTTCTTCCACTTCCGGATCCAGATGGGCGTAATTTCCCACAGCGCCGGAGAATTGTCCCACGCTCACGATCCGGATCGCTTCCTGCAGGCGCCGAATATTGCGATTCGTTTCATCATACCACAGGGCAAATTTGAGGCCAAAAGAAGTGGGCTCGGCATGGATGCCATGGCTGCGCCCCATACAGAGAGTGTGGCGGTGCTCACGCGCTTTCAGCTTGAGAGTCTCAGCCAGGCGGTAAAGCTCGGAGAGGATCAGCTCTCCGGCCTGTTTGAGCTGCAAGGCAGTGGCGGTATCCAGAACATCCGAAGAAGTCATCCCATAATGAATCCAGTGAGAAGCAGGCCCCACATATTCTGCCACATTGGTCAAAAAGGCAATCACGTCATGACGTGTCTCCTGCTCGATCTCGGCAATGCGCTCCACATCGAAATCGGCTTTTTCAGAGATAGCCTGGTAATCTGGAGTGGGAATCATACCCATTTCATGCATAGCCTGCGCTGCTGCCAATTCTACTTCGAGCCAGCAGCGATAGCGGTTTTCGAGCGTCCAGACTCGCTCCATTTCTGCCAAAGAGTAACGCGGAATCATTTATTTCCCCAAAAGTCCTTTAAACATCTCAAACATTCCTCCTTGTTCCAGGAGATCCTTGATGTTTTCTTCTGTGGCCTTACCTTTCGGCAAAGGCGTTATTAACGGCACATTATATTTCACATCGTCAAAGAGCAGTTTTGCCGAGATGCCGCGCCCAGCTTTGATTTCCAGCTGATCCAGGTCGCCCCGGCTGGTATAGCTCACCGTTACATTTGCTCCGGATTTGCGGTCAATCACGGAGTCCAATTTGTACTTCGGGGTAAATTTGATCGTCAGGTCATCCCGCACTATCGCCTTTTCGCGGATAATCTCCGCACCGTACTTCTCCATAAGATAATCCGAAGAGGAGAATAAAGCCAATACTCCCAGAGGAATCTTATCTTTCAGGTTCAAGGCTTCCAAAACGGGCATAGAAGGTGAGAGTATCGAGAAATAATCTCCCATATACATACTGATAAGGGGAGAGGCGTTTGCACCAAAGATGCCGCCTTCGATCACATCAATGCGCATCTGTTTCTCGCTTTTGGCCAATGAAAAGGGCTTGCGCAAGCTAAAGCCCAAGGCAGACACCTCGATGATGCCGTTTCCGGTAAAGCTTTCCCATTTTTTAAGCTCTGAGCGGAGCAGGGCTTCTTCGCTGAATTTTTGGAAGGCAGCGCAGGAAGCCAAAATCAGGCTGAGGAAGATGAGGCAGAGGATGAGTATTCTATTCATGCTTTTCTCCTATATAAAGACCATATGCCAATGCCAGAGGCGATAATCATCAAGAGTGAAAGAAATTGGCCGATGCTCATAAAACCAAAGATGAAGCCAAAATCCTGATAAAAGCTGATATCATCCGGCACTCGCACAAATTCGATCAAGAAGCGCACAATGCCATAACCGCCGATAAAAGTCCAGAAGCCCAGACCTTCCTTCAGATTCTTTTTGAGGATGAGGTACGAGACCAGCCCCAAGAGCAAACCTTCTGCAAGCATTTCATAAATCTGAGTGGGATGGCGGGGCAGACCGCCAGCTCCGGGAAATACTACTCCCCAGGGCAGGGTGGTCACTCTGCCCCAGAGCTCGGCATTGATGAAATTGCCCAGGCGTCCCAGCCCCAAGCCAATGGCCACCAACGGCATAACCGGATCCGCCAGGGCCAGGAAAGAAAGCTTATTCCGCCTACAAAATATAAGGCCAGCTACGATCACGCCCAAAGCACCACCGTGGAAGCTCATACCCCCTTCCCAGACGGCAAAGATGGCAAGCGGATGCGCCAGATAATACATGAAGTTATAAAAGATTACATAGCCCAAACGCCCGCCCAGGATCACGCCCAGCATCATATAAAAGATGGCTGATTCATATTTATCCCGCTCCAGTTCTATGCCTTTGAGGCGGAGCAAGGGGCGATAAAGGAAATAGGCCAGTACAAAGCTGAGCACATACAAAAAGCCATACCAACGGACATGCAGATCAAGGCCGAATACCGAAAAGCTGGCGATCTCAGGACTGATATTGGGAAACTGTATCATAAATCATCTCTTGGTGATTTCATCCAGGCGTTTTACGATCAGTGTCACGGCTTCATCGGGGTCGCCGTCAAATTTCTCCACCTGTTTCTCGTGTTTGGGACTAAAGATATTCAGCACCTGAGTGGGGGAACCGTTCAGGCCGATTTTGGCTTCGTCCAGATTCAAGTCCTCTGCAGTCAAGATCTTGAGCTCTGCATTTCGGGCACTGCGCTTGCCTCTCAGCGATGGCAGCCGGGGGTTATTGATCTCCTTGACCACCGAAATCAGGCCGGGGAGCTGCATCTCCACCGTGTCATAGCCATCTTCCATGAGGCGCTGCACCCTGGCTTTGTGGCAATCGATACTCTCGATCTTACGTACAAAACAGGTCTGTGGAATATCCAGATGAGCGGCGATGCCAGGGCCTACCTGAGCAGTGTCTCCATCGATCGCCTGCTGGCCGGTGAGAATAAGGGTGTATTCTCCCAAGTGCTTGATCGCAGCGGCCAGGGTGTAACTGGTAGCCCAGGTATCTGCTCCGGCAAATTTGCGATCACAGAGCAGATAGATTTCATCCACACCCAGAGAAACCGCTTCTCTCAAGGTAGCTTCCGTCTGCGGAGGTCCCATGCTGATAGCGACTATAGTGCCGCCATGAGCTTCTTTCAGGCGCACCGCTTCTTCGATGGCATAGGCGTCAAAGGGATTGAGAATGCTTTCCACACCCTCGCGGATCAGGGTATTCGTCACGGGATCTATTCTGATCTCAGTGGTATTTGGGACCTGCTTGATACATACGATATAGCGCACACATTGCTCCTTAGTTGTAAAATTCCTGGATGCTATCCACCACGTATTGTTTCATTTCCTGGGTCAATTCCGGGTAGATGGGGATAGAGAGAACCTTATTTGCCATCTCTTCGGCCACGGGCAGGTCGCCTTTTTTGTAACCCAAATCGATGAAACACTCTTGCAGATGCAGGGGCAGGGGATAGTAAACCGCACAGCCGATGCCTCTGTCTTGCAGATGCTTCATCAGATCATCCCGCTGAGAGGCGATGAATGTATATTGATTGTAGATAGTTAGCGCTTTGGGATCTATATAAGGGGTAGTGAGCCCTTCTATACCGGATAAGTTCGCATCGTAAAAAGCGGCATTGGCACGGCGCGCTTTGCTCCAGGAGGCCAATTGATCCAGCTTTACCAAAAGCACCGCTGCTTGCATAGTGTCCAAACGGCTATTCAGCCCCACGCACTTGTGATAATATTTGGGACCTTCGCCATGAACGCGCAGCTGTCTCAGCGCTATGGCCAGTTCATCGTCATTGGTCAGACACATGCCGGCGTCTCCCATTGCGCCCAGATTCTTGCTGGGGAAGAAAGACAAAGTTCCGATATCGCCAAAAGAGCAGCTCATCTGGTCATTCCAGGTGGAGCCAATGCCCTGGGCATTATCCTCAATCACTTTCAAATTGTGCTTCTTGGCAATTGCCATGATGGCCTGCATGTCCGAACACTGGCCAAAAAGGTGCACTGGCATGATGGCTTTGGTCCTGGGCGTGATTGCCGCTTCTATTTTGCTGGGGTCCAGATTGAAAGTTCTGGGATCGATATCCACAAAGACAGGACGGGCATGATTGCGCCAGATGGACGAAGCGGTGGCAAAAAAGGTGAAGGAAGTGGTGATGATCTCATCGCCTTCTCCGATCTCCAAAGCCTTGACCGCCAGCACCAAAGCATCCGTGCCGGAAGCGCAGCCAATGGCGTGTTTGATGCCCAGATAATCTTGCATCTTTTCTTCAAACTCTTTTACCTGAGCACCCATAATGTAATGATGATTCGCAAAGACCTTGTCCAGCTCTATCCTGATCTGTGGCATCAGCGCTTCATATTGAGCGTGTAAATCTAACATTGGTACTTTCATCGTGTATAAACTCCTTATTTTGCAAAGTTTACGACGCCAAGGACAATCGTGACGGCCCCGGCTAAGATGCCTACAATATCTCTGACATCTACCCAGTTGCTGCGATCCAATTTATCTGATACAAAGATCATATCCCCTGGTTTCAGAGGCTGATTCTTTTTTGTTTTTTCCCAGTTCCCGCTGCTGGCGCGCAAGAGCCTGATTCCCGTGACACTGTAATTATTTGCATATCCTCCAGCCTGCTGGACATAATATCTCCAGTCTTCGTCTGCTTTATAAGGAACCAGCCCGGGATTCTTTACCTGTCCGCTCACTCTGATCATATTCAGCTTGTGGGGCAGGTAGATGTAGTCGTTGTTATTTAAGACGATATCGCCTTCTTTGCCTTCAGTGCGCAGAACCTTGGCGAAATCAACGCTATATTTTCCTTTTACCTGGCGCAGCTTGTTACGGAAATAGGCATATTCTATGGGGCTCATACTGCTGGGGTCTAATAGTTTGAGGCGTTCAAATTCGGGATCCGGCTCTGCATTATAATCATGATTTAAGACTACTGCATTTTCTGGATCAGCATTTTCAATAATGCCGCCAGCCATCTGAATTGCATCCCACAAAGTAGCGTTTTCTGCCAGGACATACCAGCCTTGATGCAAAAATCCTCCGTTTAAGCTCACCACATTCTTCTCTTGAAAACGGCTGTTTAAGGGTATCATGAGCCAGTCTCCGGGATGCATCTCAATCTCTCTGTGCTGGGGCTCATCTCTTAGATTCAGGGTTTGTACTGTATAAGGACTTCCTATGCCCTGATATTTGCTGAGGCGTACTGCCGAAAGCTCTGCCCCGGGCATCACGCCCAAAGCCAGATCCATCATAGTCCCCACAGTATCTCCCACTTTGTATTCCACATCGCCGGCAAAGTAAACCGCTCCCCAGATATTGACAATATGCTCCAAAACCGGAACGTGAATCAAATCTCCGTCCCTGAGTAGTGGATTTTGTGAGATATCGCCCAGACGGTAATAGCGCAGCAGATCGTAAATTTCCTCTTTACCCCCGCGGGTTAGACGGATATGGCGCAAAGCCTGATGCTTAGGATAATTGCGGGTTTTTACTCTTTTCGTATCTTCTTCTCTCAATCCTGGAATTGGATTCGTTTGCTGCTCTGTCCCCGTCTCATGGCTGCTGATATCGGATTGCCCCAATTTCAGCTCCTGCGGGGTCTGTGCCATCATCAAGGCATCTGAAATCCGGTCTGTGGGATAGACTTTGTAAGAACCAGGTAATTCCACATAGCCACTAATGCTGATGCTAAGCTGCGGAGCCTCAGGCAGAGGAAAATCCATTGCAAAGCCCAGACTGAGCAGCAGCAGAAAGGCAATGCTGCAAAGATATTTAGTTTTCATATTGCTCTAACATGCGCGTGATAATGTCATCAAGATTGTACTCTGGCTCATAGCCGATGTACTTTTTAATCTTGTCCAAATCTGGCTTACGGTTCATCATGTCCTCAAATCCTTCCTCAAAAGCCACTTCATAGCTCATGTATTCGATCTTGGATTTGCTATCGCACATGCTTTTTACCTTATGCGCCAGCTCTTCTATGCTGATCGATTCTGTGGTGCCCACATTGAAGATTCCGCCTTCACATTCGGGGGTATTCATGAGCTTGACAAATGCACCCACCACATCGGAAACATCGGCAAAACAGCGGGTCTGCTTGCCTGTGCCAAAGATTACGATGGGTTGATCCAACCGGGCTGCTTTGATGAATTTCGGCAAGACCATGCCATACTGTCCGGACTGCCGGGGCCCCACGGTATTGAAACAACGTACGATCACTATCGGCAGCTTCTTTTCGCGATAGTAAGCCAAAGCCATAAATTCATCGATGGCTTTGGAGCAGCTATAACCCCAGCGGCTGATGTGGGTGGAGCCCAAAAGGCGGTCGTCCTGCTCCGAAAAAGGCATTTTTTCACTCTTGCCATAAATCTCGCTGGTGGAGGTAATCAAAGCCTTGGATTTGTGTTTGTTGCACAGCTCGAGGACGTTTTCCGTGCCCACGATATTGGTTTTCAGCGAGAGCAGGGGATTTTCTATGATGTATTTTACTCCCACTGCAGCAGCCAGATGATAGACCTGCTGGCACTTTGAGATCAAATCATTCATCAGCTCACGATCCAGGATGCTCCCTATGCAAAAATGGAACTTGGGATGATCCTTAAAGGATTCAATATTAGCGAGACTTCCGGTAGAAAGGTTATCTATCGCGAAGACTTCATGGCCTTCTTTTAGAAGACGTTCGGCCAAATGCGAGCCGATGAAGCCCGCGCCGCCTGTGATCAGTATTTTCATATTTAGCTCCGTAAGACATTATTAGAAGCGCTTTTCAGGCACTTTTACATTAATGGTAACATTATCTGTCTGCTGTGTTTCTGTCAATACAAAAACCATTCCGCACATCCTCCCGTTTATCAAAGCGGGTATCCAGAGCTACTGATTTTCATGACATATCTGTATAAAAGAAGTAGGGGAGTCCAGAAATGGAAACCTCCCCTACCGGAATAGATCTATTTCGTCTGAGTTTCTGGCTTCATCACCACCGCCAGGTGGTCCTTATCAAAGCGCAGGTATTGTTTGGCTGCTTTCGTGATGGTCTTCTTATCGATTTTAGCATAACGCGCAGGATGATCCAAAAAGGAATCCAGCTTCTCTCTGCCAAAGGCGTTGTTCGACATATTGCTGAGCCAATAGCGGTTCTGAGAGATGTTTTCCTCATAGCGCTTTTGCAGCACGGCCTTGCTGGAGCTTACATAGCGATCGCTAAATTGCCCAGCGCGCAGGCTATCCACCGTGGCAAAGATCGCTTCATTCAGCTCCTGAGCCCGGCCCGGATCACAAGTCATCATGATGCTCAGGGTATAGTGCTCAAAAGGGAAGCTTTCATACTGTTGCCAGGCTTGGATCACATACACTCCACTCATCTGTTCGCGGATGTTTTCGCGCAGCTTTTCATTGAGCACCATGAGCATCGCACTCATTTCGGCTTTATTGTTATCGGTCAGTTTCATCTTGCCTGTGGTCACATGTGTCACATAGGCGCTTTCGCTGCTGCCTCTTTGGAAGCTGACATCTTTTTTGCCTTTGAAGGGCAGGATCTTAGCATTGAAAATCTGGTCTTTTCTACGGCTCACAGGCAGGGTGGCCAGGTAGGTCTTGACATATTCCTGAAGCTGTTTTTCTTCAAAGTTTCCTACAAAGAAGAAGGAGAAATCGGAGAAATCGGCGTAGCGATCGCTATACACGCTCTCCAATTGCCCCAGTTGCAGCTCTTCCAAATGCTTGGCGCGCAGAGAGACCTGCATCTCATGATTATTATAGGTCATGGTGCGCAGTGTGTCGTAAAAGACCTGTTCGGGGGAGTTCATCGCATTTTCCAAAAACGGTTTGTAGCGATTCACAAAGGAAGTCAGGCTCTTTTGGTCAAAGCGGGCATTGGTGGCATTTTGATAAATGAGCTGGAACATTACTTCCAAATCCCGTGGAGAGGCGGAGCCATTCATGCCTTCGTAATAAGTATCGACATCCAGATTGACACTGGCGATCTTTCCTGCCAGGACCCGGCTGAGATCATTGCTGTCAAAAGCTCCCAGACCGCTATTGGCGGTATATGAACCCAAACTCTGAGCGGCATGAAAGCGGCCGGCATCATAACGGGAATAACCCCCGGGGCTTTTTGCCGTAAAAAGAATCTCGTCAGCCTTAAAATCTGTCTTTTTGCTATAGACCTTCACACCGTTTGAAAGCGTCCATTCCTTGATCCCGCTTTTGGGATGCAGTGTGCTTTTCACGATCTTGCCGGGCTGCGGAATTTCGGCCATGAGCGGCTCGGTAACTTCATTGTCTTCATAAGCTTCGATCTGGGAGGCCTGCACTTCGCCATACACTGCCAAAAGCTGCTCTTCGGTAGGATGGATCGCACCCTCTTTGGCAGTGGCGGTGTAGCTGATGGTGAGGTTTTCCGGAGTGATGAGTTCGTCGATCACGCCGTTCACAGCTTCCAGACTGATGGCCTGAATCATCTGCGAGGCCAGCATCAGTTCCTGTTCTGCGCTCATGATGGCGCTATCATTGATCAAAGAGGCAAAGATACCCCAGACGATCTGTCCTGATTCCCGGGTGGAGCTGGATTCCATCGCTTTTTCCAATCCGCGGGTATAGCGCAGCTTGGCTCGTGCCAATTCGCTTTCGGTAAAGCCATGCTGGCGTACTCTTTCCGCTTCGGTGAGCAGGGTCCTGAGGGCTTCGCGGTTTTTACCTTCTCCGGTATAGGCAGTAAGCTCTGTGCTATTAACCCCTTTCAGCATAGAACCGCTGTAGCCATAGGCCACACTAAAAGGCGGATCTTCCTCCTGAATGAGCTCTTCAAAGCGGGCATTCAGCATATTGAAAAAGAGTTTTTCATGCAGATCGCGATAAAAATCTCCTATGCTCTGATAAGTAGTGGCTTCGCGGTGCCAGGATGCGGAGATGGTGGAATATGGGTATTCGGGATCTGTGGCTACCACAGCCCTGGCAGCGGGGTGATTGGGAACTTTAAAAACTTCGCGGGGACGGGGGTTTTCACGCGCCGGAATATCGCCAAAATATTCTTCCACCAAAGCCCTTGCAGCCTCAACTTCCAAATCGCCGATCACCACCACGCTTTGCAAATCCGGGCGATACCAATCTTCATAAAAGCGCACGATCTTATCGCGCTTGAAAGTGGTCAAAGTCTCATAGGTCCCGATAGGCTGGCGGGTGGCATAGCGGCTGCCGGCAAAGCGTACTTTGGAAACTTCGTTCCCAACCCGGCTTTGGGCATTTTGCCCCATGCGCCATTCTTCGATAATCACGCCGCGTTCGCTTTCCAGCTCAGTCGGCTCAAAACTAACCTTATTTGCCATGTCGGAGAGGATCAAAAAGCCTTTTTTGAGCTGCTCCTCATTGTCCGTGGGGATCTTGAGCTGATACATGGTAAAGTCATAGCTGGTCATAGCATTGAGCCCATTGGCAAAGCCCATGCCGATGGAGGCCAGATAGTCCACTACTTCGCTTCTGCCAAAGTGGGTGGTGCCATTGAAAGCCATGTGTTCCGTAAAATGCGCCAGACCCAGCTGATCCTCATCTTCCAGAATGCTGCCAGCATCCACATAAAGCCTGAGTTCCGCACGATTGGCCGGGCGGGAATTTTGCATGATGTAATATCTGATCCCATTTTCCAGAGTTCCCATCAGGATCTCAGGATCTTGGGGCAAGGGCATTTCTGCCACTTGTGGTGGTAATTGCGCAAAGGCCAGGCTGAGCGCCAAAGCCATCAGAGAAAGCCATAGGACCTTCATTCTCATTATGTTCTCCTTAAGGATTAATATCATATAATTTCAGGTGGCTCCACATGAATCACCCACTGCTCGTCAATGCCCAGGACGGTAGTCGTAGAATAGACCAGAGGATCTTCCAGCCCTTCCAGATAGAGCACCACCTGGTAAGTATAGTTATCCTGCAAAGTGGCAGGTTTCACTCTATACCAAAAACTTTCTCCACTCAGAATATCTATATCCAGAGTTGCCACCACATAATCCGTGCTAGGGCTTATGTGGCGGATCTCCACCAGGCTAATCTTCTCAGGACGCTCGTTTAAGATCTTAATCGAGGCCTTGTTTGGTTTCAGAAAAGCATGGGTAGTCTTTCCGGCTCTTATGGTGACGTATGTGCTGTCCACATCTTTATTTTCATAATCATCAAAGAGTGAAAAAGTCTCCCCTTTCACTTTCACAGCCACGGTCCTGCTCACTTCACCAGTAAGAAAACTCTGGCTATCCGTATCAATTTTAAATTCCCGGTTTTCCTGAGCAGGAATGGTGACGATAGGCCCGCCATGCACCGAGGCGTAAATGGGGAACGAAGTCTCATTTACCATGTTAAATTTCCCACCGGATTCACAAGCTCCCAGAAGAAGGAGCAAGCTGCCGAGCAGGATAAAGTATATCAGCTTTTTCATATTACTAACCTCTCTTGTTTTTTATGTGCAGATTGCACAGGGATAAATAGATGTCAAGATAAATCGGGATAAAAGGCTCAGAGATGCTACCATAAAGGCTCAAATAACTAATCTTTCCAAGACGTAAGTGCTTGAAATACAGCACTTGAAATGTTCGACAAGCATAGTCAACTGATTATACTGCTTTACGATAAGAGAATTTGCAAAAAGCCAGATTATCTACTTCCTCGATT
>JAJBAY010000001.1 GCA_020532515.1 Candidatus Cloacimonadota bacterium
CTATGCGCCTGATCACAAACCGTTCTTCCGGCAAGATGGGAATCGCCCTGGCCCGGGCTTTGAGCCTGCGTGGCGCCCAGGTGAGCCTGATCTATGCCTCTGTGACCGAAGAGATTCCTTACTATCTTTTCGAAGCCCTGCAGACCCTCTCTGTGGATGAGATGTACGCTGAAGCCATGTCTCGCGCCGGCAAGATGGATTGGATCATCAAATGCGCCGCGGTGTCTGACTATAAGCCCAAACAAACTTTTCCGGAAAAGATCAAAAAGGGCGGTCCGCTCACTCTTGACCTGGTCTCTACGCCTGATATCCTGGCTGAACTGGGTAAGAACAAAGGGCCTAAGCAAAAGCTGATTGGCTTTGCCGCCGAGACCCAGAACCTGGCCGAAAATGCCCTAAAGAAACTCAAAAGCAAGCAGCTTGATCTTATCATCGCCAATCATTTGAGCAATGCCGGGAAAGCCACGAATGCCATTCAGATCATATCTGCTAATGCAGTGCCTTTGTTGATCGAAGGCGACAAATTTGAGCTTGCCAATCAAATAATCGACCGGATACTTACAATATGAAAACTATAATGATCACTGGCGCCAATTCTCAGATTGGCAGCTTTCTGGCCCGTCAATACGAAGCAGAAGGACGGGATTTGATTCTCTTGTATCACAAAAACGATCATCGTATAAAGGATCTGAAATCCCGCAAACTGGCCCTTGATCTCAGAGATCTGGGGGCACTGGAAAGGCTGGTCTCAAAGCTGAAAATAGAGATCGACTGCCTGATCCATTGCTCTGCCATTCGCAGTGAAGATACACAGGCTTTGGCGGAAACTGATCCGCTGCAATTCAAACAAGTCTTTGATGAGAACTTTTACCCTGCTTACAATGTCCTCAGGGCGATCTTACCCCAGATGATGGACCGGCATTTTGGCCGGGTGATCCTGTTTAGCTCGGAAGTTACGCGCAGCGGGCTGCCCAATGGTTCTGCCTATGCAGCCTCAAAAGCAGCCATAGCCAATATGTGCAAAAGTGCGGCTTTGGAATGCGCTTCGGCAAATGTCCTGATCAATACGATCGCACCTGCACCGGTGGACACCGCTCTGGAAGAAGATTTCAGCGGTCCTTACCTGATCTTCCGCAAAGCCTATTTTGCGGATCACATCGCCGGCTCTGCTTCCAAGCAATTGGTCTCCATAGCCGAGATCAAACAACTTGCCGATCTGCTGATTTCTGAGGAAACCAGGAGTTTGTGCGGCGAAGAAATCTTCCTTACCGGGGGTAAATTATGAAGAAGCTTCTAATTCTTGCAATCTTGCTGACAAGCCTGGGGCTGAGCCTTTATGCTCAAGCCTTTATGGATGGTGAAAAACTCACTTTTAAGGTAAAATACGGCATCGTCAGCGCTGCGGAAGCCACTCTGGAGGCACGCACCTCTGTGTATCAAGGCACTCCGGTCTGGTATCTCAGCACAAACGCCAAGACTTACTCTTTCTTTGACAAATTCTTTAAGGTGCGGGACCGGGTGGAATCCTGGTGGAACAAAGAATCCTATTTGCCACACAAATTTGCTAAAAACCTGCACGAAGGTAATTACCGTCAGCATAGAGTGCATATTTACGATCACAAAGCTGCCAAAACTACCTATCAGCGATGGTCTTACAAGGAAGCCAGATTCAACAACTCTGAGATGGATATGCCGCGCGATTCCCAAGACATCCTGAGCGCCTTTTACTATGTACGGAATCAGAATCTACAAGTGGGTAAGAGCATAATGGTAAATATCACTGCCGATGGCCGCAACATGCCTACCGAAGTAATGGTTCATCGCAAAGAAAAGATCAAAAGCATCTTTGGCGAAGTGGAATGTCTGGTGATAGAGCCCAAGCTAAGAGGTGAAGCTCTTTTTAAGCAGACCGGTAGCATCTATATCTGGGTCACAAACGATCAATATAAGATTCCCCTCAAGCTGGAAAGCAAGGTCAGCTTTGGCAGCTTTGTCGCCATTTTGGAGAGTGCTCAGAAGGTCCCTCTGAAATTGAAATAATGAAGCCAGACCTGCTGAGCAAGGCGGCTTATCACTACGATCTGCCACCGGAATTGATTGCCCAATATCCCCTTTCGTTGCGGGATCAATCCCGCCTTATGCACCTGAATTGCTCTGCGCACAGCATCAAAGATCGTAAGTTTGAAGACCTCACAGAGATCTTGCGGCCGGGGGATCTGCTGGTCTTGAACAATAGCCGCGTATTTCCAGCCCGGCTCTTTGGCTACAAAGCCAATGGCGTCAAAATCCAGGTTCTGCTCCTGTATCCAGATGGCGAAGAAAACACCTGGAAATGCCTCCTCATGCCCGCCAAACGGGTGAAACAAGAGCAGGTACTTACTTTTTCAGAAAACCTGCAAGGCCGGGTCTATCCAGACGAAGATGATGACGGAATACGTAGGATCAAACTGAGCTATCAGGGAGATTTGTGGACAGAGATCGAAAAAATCGGCCATGTTCCCCTGCCTCCTTATATAAACCGGCCGGATGAGCCCTCTGACCGCAGCCGCTATCAAACCGTATATGCCTCCGAGAGCGGCTCTGTGGCAGCTCCCACCGCTGGTCTGCATTTCAGTCCGGGACTGATCCAGGCCCTGAAGGCCAAGGGTGTGCTCTTTACGGAATTGACCCTGCATGTGGGCATCGGTACTTTCCGTCCTGTGAAGACAGAGAAGATCAATGAGCACATAATGCACAGCGAATGTGTAAATATTTCCACAAGCGCTGCTGAGGCTGTAAACAAGGCCAAGAAAGAGGGACGGCGGGTAATCGCTGTAGGCAGCACTTCGGTGAGAAGCCTGGAATCCTTCTGGGATGGCAACAAAGTTCTTGACGGAAATCGCTGGACTGATATCTTCATTTATCCGGGTTTTGATTTTGGTGTTCCGGACGCCATCATTACGAACTTCCATCTGCCTGAATCCACTCTCTTGATGATGATTTCGGCTTTTGCGGGTTATGAATATATAATGGAGGCTTATAGGCAGGCAGTCGTCAGCCGCTACCGTTTTTTTAGCTATGGCGATGCTATGTTGATTGAGTTATGAAAGAAAGATATTATTTTTATTATGATGAGCTTGATAGCACGATGCTGGAGTATAAAAGGCTTCAGGAGAGCTGTAAGGGACTCATGTGCGTGCGGGCGGGCACACAGGACGACGGCAAGGGCAGAGGCGACAGGCTATGGCTTTCGCCTCCTGGGGGTTTGTGGTTTACTTTTGATCTCAGATATGAGGAAGTGGTGCCTTCTTTTTCGCTATTTATCGGTTATTGCCTGCACCGTGAGCTGATCCGGCTTTTTGCCCCGCTGGAAGATAGACTCAGCATCAAATGGACAAACGACATCATATACAATGACAAGAAACTCGGTGGCATCCTCTGCAAAAGTCATCCTGGCCGTTATACCGTAGGTATTGGAATAAATACAAATAACGCGATCGACCCGGAATTGGGCAAGTTCGGCGCCATCAGTTTGAAGGAGATCTTGAATTGTGATATCTCAAATGAGGAGCTTTGCTATAGCCTGATTTCCGCAGTAGAAAGTCAGGAGAAGGTTTTGCCTAATAGCATCACCTATATCACCTATTGCAATGAGCATCTCTTTGGGCGCAACTCTATGGCACAGATAGATGAGGGCAGGGCTCCTTACGCAGCTGAGATCTTGGGAATAGACCTTAGCGGCGCTCTGATCATCAGAAAAAGCGGGGGAGAGATTGTCAATCTGCATAGCGGTTCCATCCTGAGCCTGAAAGCTTTTTCTTGACAGATAGTCTAAGACTAAAACTTTGTAAAAGAACAAAAATTAATATATAAATCCTGGAGGATCTAATGAACAGATTGTTGCTGATAGCCATGGTTGCCGTAATGCTGATTTCAGCTTGCTCGGTCAATACTGGCTTGCCACAACCTACTAAAGCGACCGAAGCCTTTACTGGAATTTCTACAAAAGTAGCTATTTTACCACTTAAGACCATGGATGCGAGGAGCCGAAATATTCGCAAAATTCTCGAAGTTCGTGACTTGGAATACGTATTTTCCGGCTACCCTCAATTTGAATTGATGGATCTC
The DNA here is from genome assembly GCA_020532515.1 of Candidatus Cloacimonadota bacterium. Lineage (GTDB taxonomy): Bacteria > Cloacimonadota > Cloacimonadia > Cloacimonadales > Cloacimonadaceae > UBA5456. The sequence goes on from JAJBAY010000001.1 coordinate 4,108, forward strand.
GAAACAGTAGCAGCCGAATTTAAGACCCACGGATATCCGGATGTGGATGATATGCTTCCCGAAGAAATGCAGGAAGTAGCAGACGAACTGGGCGCAAATGTGCTGATTACAGGTAATATCTCCGCTACACGTGCTGATCTTTTTGCCGTGGCAATGAAGCTTTACAGCACTCGTACTGGGGAGATGCGTCAGGTAAATTTTAGCGTACCCAATATCAAAGAACAGCGTTGGGATAAGCTGAACAAATCTCTCATGGCCGATCTGGACAGCTTCATTTCCACAGAAGTAGATAAGATCTTTAACTTCGCTACAAACTTTTATGCAGCAGGCAATTATGTAGAAGCCGAAAAACAGCTGAAGACCGCTATTGGCCTGGATCCTGAAAACAGAGATGCCTATTACTATCTTGGCGCTACTTATTACAAGACAGATCGCTACGACTTGGCAGAAGAGAATTTTAACAAAGCCCTCAAGATCGAGCCCACTCATTTTCAGAGTCTGATGATGCTGAACGAAATGTATGAGAAAACCGGTGATGACGCCAAGCGCATTGCTATAATGGAAAAAATCGCCGGCATCAATAATGACGCAGAATTGTGGCTGGCCATCGGCAACCTCTATGCCGAAGCGAACAAGCTGGATAAAGCCCAAAGCGCCTTTGAAAACTCACTTGAAATCGATCCGGAAAACGCCATGGTCAAAGCCCGTCTGGCTTTCCTGCTTTATGATCAACAGCGCTTTGTGGAAGCCATTCCTTATTTGGAAAGTGCTTATGACAGCTTCCCGGAAAACGATCTGATCTCCAGACGTTTGGCTGTGTCTTACCAGCGCAGCGGACGCATGGATCAGGCCATTGCCCGCTACGAATCTCTGATCGAAAGCAATCCTAACAACACTCAGGCCTATCTGAATGTCGTGAGCTTATATCGCAATCAGGCTCAAGAAGCTACCAGTCAGGAAACAAAGAACGCTATCAATGCCAAGGCTATCAATGCCATGCGTCAATTGATCACAGTGGACAAAGATAATGCCATGGCCTACCTGAATCTGGCCAGCATCTATCTGGCTCAGAGCAAATATAATGAGGCCGAAACCAATGCCAATGCTACTATTCAGAGAGACCCCAGCCTCTATCAACCCTATGTGATCCTGGCTACAGTAAGCCAGTCCAGGGGAACCACTGAATACAACCGCTTTGTGGAATTGGAAAAAACTGCCGCGAAAGCAGTGGGAAAACAGGCCACTAAGCTTTCCAAAGATCGTGATGCTGCCAAAGCCGCTGCCAATGCGCAGTTCCGCAATGGAGTGCAGCAGCTTGCCACAGCCCGCACTCTGACTATCGAACCAGAAAGTCTGGCCGATATCAACAGCCGTATGACGGTGCTGAACAATCTGGTAAGTCAAACCTCTGGTTACTAAACTTAGACCTTCCATTTAGATCTGAAGCCGCTCCTTGGGGGCGGCTTCTTTTATGATACTGTCAAATATGAACGAGAAGCCTTCTGGATCGCATACGTCCCGTATGCAGGAACAGGAAGCCTGCACCCTATCTTTTCAGAATCCGACACGTATCGAATCCAGATAGCTTGCCGTGGAGATACCGTGGAGATAAGAGGATATTTCCCTAAGATATCCACGGCATCTCAGCGACAACAAACGGGACAAAGCTGAGGAAAACAGGCAATATCTATGCTCAACATTACCGCGACCACCACATTTATCGCATTTTGGAATGCCTTTTGCATACTTTATTAGTAGAGACTAAACGCAAAATTATAAAGGTTGTACTATGAAAGCATTTTCACTTTGTCTGGTCATGATGTGTACCGTTTGGGTACTCGCAGCAGGTATTACTCACAGTTACGAGTTTACAAACCCGGAGTTTTTAAAAACGGATAAAGGGATCCACATTAGTTTGGATGGGGCCCGCAGTTTTGGCGATCCCAGCGAGCCGGATCTACCTTGGTTTGGTTACAAGTTACTTTTACCCGCTGGGTCTGAGGCCTACGAAGTGATCGTAAAACGCTCTGGCGAGATTCGCTTTAGCCTGGACGATATCATCGTTCCCGTTCAAACCCAATACCCTCTTTCCCATAGCAAGATTGAGGCCCGGGACCAGCCCTCGCCTGATATATATCTGGCCGATAAGATCTTTCCCTACAAAGCTGAGAAAGGACTGAGAACAGAATTCATGAATGGTCATGCCATAGCTTTTGGGACGTTTTCTCCCTTTGATTACAATCCCGTAAAAAACGAATTGGTGTTTTATCCCAGAATAGATGTAGAAGTGAATTACGCCTCTACGGCCAAAGCGATAACAGCCATGGATTTGATCAAGAAAGATGCTTTTATCATGCAGAGACTGAAAACAAGTGTGGACAATGTTTCCGAGATTCCGCAGTACAGTTTCACCCGGCAAAACGGTTACGAATATCTGATGATCATAGATGGTGAAAAAACTCCGCAGTGGCAGCCTTTGGTGGATTTTTATACCAGCCGCGGCATCTCGGTAATGCTGAAAGACGTAAATCAAATCTCTGCCAGTGTTGCAGGGCAGGATCTACAGGAAAAGATCCGCAATTATATTATAGGTTTTTATGCTGAAAATCCTCTGCGCTATGTACTCTTGGGTGGAGATACCGATGTGATCCCGCATCGTGGTTTTTATGTGAATATGGACTCGTCAAACTCCGATAATGATATTCCTGCGGACATGTATTACTCCTGTCTGGACGGCACTTGGAATACTGACAATGACTCCCACTGGGGCGAACCCCAGGAAGCGGATCTTGCTCCCGAACTGGCTTTGGGCAGAATCTGCTATAATAACGATGCCGAAATAGCGAATCAGATCAATAAAATCTTCATGTACCAGGTGGCTCCCGTGGAAGCTCAGATCAAAAGCGCAGGCTTTGTGGGAGAATGGCTCTGGGATGGACCTACCTGGGGTGGAGACTATATGGATGAAATGATCGGCGGCTCCAGTGCCCACGGTTATGCCACCACAGGAGTGCCCGCATCTTGGAATATCAATACACTTTATGATCGCACATCTGGATATTCCGATGCTTGGGGTGCTGCCCAGATTCGTCCTTTCTTATCAAATGGATATAACCTGGTAAACCACTTGGGACACTCAAACACGACCTACAATATGAGGCTGTCAAACAACCAAGTATCGGCAACCAGCGTTTCGAATGATGGCGCTGCCCAAAACTTTTCCATTTACTTCACTCAGGGTTGCTATGCGGGCAGTTTTGACAATAGGAATACCGAAGTTGGTAGCTACACCCAGGACAGCATCACAGAAAAGTTTACCAGTCTGCCTACTTCCGCTGCCGGCATGATCTCTCATTCCCGCTATGGATGGGGAGTGCAGGGCTCTACCAATGGAGCCAGCCAATATTTTCACCGCGAATATATAGATGCCATTTTTGGTGAGGGTATTCACGCTCTGGGCTACACCCTGGTAGATTCCAAAATCGACAATATCCCTTTTATCACAGGAACTGCGGTAATGTATTGGGTCACATATGAAACCAATCTTTTTGGCTGTCCTGTGACCAGCATCTGGAGCGATACTCCCTCAACTATGACGGTGAATCTGCCTTCAGCCTGGCTGGTGGGACTGAGCCAGTACACGGTTCAAACCAATGCCCCCAATGCCTTTCTGAAAATCAAACAAGATAATAATACCCTGTATGAAGGCTATGCCGATGCTGCTGGTACCGTAAACATCAACATGACCCAAGCCCTGATTCCCGGAAATTATGTAGTTTATCTTTCCGCAGCGAATTTCTATCCCAGCGCACACAATATCTTTGTGACTTCCAGCGACATGCCTTACATCGTGTGTGAGAACGTGAATACTTCCGATGAAGATGGCATTCTGCATACCGGTGAAATTCTGGATATTTCTATGTATATCAAAAACTTAGGGATGGTGGCTCAAGCTGGCGGGGGCACGATTAGCCTCAGCAGTGAATCCGCTAATATCCAGATTATGCAGGGAACATACAGCTTTGGTGCCATGGGTGTATCAGACAGCCTATATGTGGAAAATGCTTTTCAGATCAAGATCGTAGGCTCTTATGCGGATCACACTTGGGCTACTTTAATCTTTAACACCAGCTATGATGATTTCGAAACTCATTCTTATCACCGCCTGGATCTTTCAGCACCGAGCTTGGATATACTTGCTTACACAGTTCATAACAATGGCGGCTATTTGATGCCAGGTGATGCTGCAAGCATCAGTTTCAAGGTACACAATACAGGTAGTGGAACAGCCTTTAACCCACTCATGATGCTTTTTAGCAACGACGGTATGATCAACACCAGTGTCTATGATCTATCCTTGCCCGCAGTGGCATCCGGAGCAACTCTCGAAGTGCCCAATGCCTTCTCGTTCAGTATATCTGAAGCTGCAGAGCTGGGCACAAACCTTTCGGTATTTTACATGCTTTCTGCCGAAAATGGTACAGTGGCGGAAGGCAGCTTCAATATTCACATCGGCATGATGCATTTCGATTTTGAGCAGGATATGCAAGATTGGAATAGTATTCAGCTCAATCAAAACTATGTCAATCAGTGGCATCGCAGCAATGCCAAGAATGCCACTCCCGGTGGAACATATTCGATGAAATTTGGCGGAGCGGGCAGCGCTGGATATTCCGGCAGTGCCTATGGTGCCTTGATTTCTCCGGACATGAGTCTGGGCTTCAATAGCAAGCTAAAGTTCAAGCATTGGATGAACGCGGAAAATCATGACAGCTATCCCGCTTATGCCTGGGATGGCGGCAATGTGCAGATGTCCGTGGATGGTGGAGCTTGGGTTTTGATCCAGCCGGTGGGCTCCTATCCTCATCAAATCTATAATAATCCAGCTTCTCCATTCGACACGGGTACTCCGGTTTATTCTGGCAGCTTTGGCTGGACTGAAGCTGAATTTAACCTGAGTGCATATTCAGGTCAGGCAAAATTCCGGTTTGTGTTTGGCAGCGATGGCTATGTGGGTGGCGAAGGCTGGTATGTAGATGATATCCGTCTTGAAACCGAACCCTCCTCTACTGGCGACCAGATCTCTATACCGGTAGTCCTGACTCTGGATCAAAACTTCCCCAATCCCTTTAACCCCAATACCAATATCAGCTTTTCACTGCCTTTAGCCCAGGCTGCCCGGATCAATATCTATAACCTCAAGGGTCAATTGGTGAAAAAGCTGCTTGATGCCAATCTGCCAGCGGGACAAAACCTGATTAACTGGGATGGCAGAGATGATAATGGCAAGCCAGTCTCCAGCGGTATCTACAGCTATCGCTTACAAAGTGGCGGGATCAATATTACCCGCAAGATGATGTTAATGAAATGAAGAAATACGTGGTACTTACAGGTGCCGGAATCAGTGCTGAATCCGGAATCAGAACATTTAGAGATAGTGGAGGCTTATGGGAGGATCACGACGTTGAGCAAGTCGCCAGTCCTGAAGGCTTTCAAGCAGACCCCAAGCTGGTCTGGCAGTTTTACAAAGACCGTTATGCTCAAAGCCTTTCAGTAGAGCCCAATATAGCACACTTTGCTCTGAAGAAGATGGAAGACAATCTGCAGGACAACTTCCATTTGATTACCCAGAATGTAGATGGTTTGCATAGCCGCGCCGGCAGTGAGCGGGTCATTGAGATGCATGGCAGTTTAAGCACTGCTTTTTGCTGTGCCTGCAATGCCAATTATCCCCTTGCAGAGCTTGACCTCAGTGTAGCTATCCCCGTTTGTAAAAAGTGCGGTAAGAGTCTGCGCCCAGATATAGTCTGGTTTGGTGAAATACCTTATTACCTATATGAGATAGAGCAGTTGCTAAAGGATTGTGACGTCTTTATGGTGATCGGAACCAGTGGTTCGGTATATCCGGCCGCAGGATTTGTGATGACGGCGAAGCTCTTTGGAGCGCATACGATCGCCGTAAATCTGGATAGACCTGACAACCTGGGGTTCATCGATGAAATGCATCAGGGCAAGTGTACGGAGCTGCTGCCGCCTCTTGTGGATAAGATCCTGAGCAGAGCGTAATGGATGATTTCTTCTTTGGGACGGATTTTCTAAGCGATGAAGTAGAAGAAAAGAAGCTGAGTCTCAAAGAAGGTGAGCTGCGCGAAGTATCGGTGCTTTTTGCCGATATCAAGGGCTTAACCAGTATTTCCAATCTCTTTGAACCGGAAGTAATTCACGGTAAGATGGATGAGATCATGAAGATATTCAGCCGCTGTATCAATTTCTATGGCGGCTTTGTGGATAAATATATGGGCGATGGGATCTGGCAAAGGTGATTTCACCGCCTATGGCCTAGAAGTGAATCTGGCCAGTTGCATAAAGAGCAATGATCCCATGAATCGGATTATGCTGCCCAAAAGCACAAAGCAGCCTGTGGCAGAGATCGAAGCTCAAAAGAAATAGACTTTAGCCATAAATTTCATGGAGTGTGATCTTGGCTTCAGCTCTGGATATGTTGAGCAATAAAAAACAAAAACGCCGATCAAAGAGATCAAGCGGATCGGTCTGGGTAAGTTTACTTCGTTGATATTTTGCGGGATATCTTAGCTTTCTTGCTAAAAGCCCCGCTTTTTTGAATGAGGTTTGAGGCCACTATCAAACTGAGCCCTATAATGGTAGCAGGATGAATGGCTTCAGACAAAACACTTCTAATCAGCAACAAGGAAAGGAAGGGAGTGATAAAGACCAGATTTGAGATCTTCGCCGTATTCTCTGTGAGTTCCAGCGCTTTCAACCACAAGACAAAGGTAAGTCCCATCTCAAATATCCCCACCCACACTCCGGTAAACAGAGCCCGATGCACTATCGCTCCTTGAATCAAGATTGAGGTCCTGCTGAGGGTTGCATAGAGCAAGATCAGGATGAAGCCCACCATGAAGTTGTACAGTAGCTTCACCGTGCTTGCGCGTTTGTCTTTCAGGCTCACGATCCAGTACAAGGCCCAAATTACCGAAGAGCCCAAGGCCAGAGCGGTGCCCAAAGCGTCATCAAATTCTAAGTTCTGAATCTGCCCTTTGGTGGATATTATCATCACGCCCAAAAAGCTAAGCAGCAGCATCAATAGATCTTTGAAGCGGAATTTCTCTTTTAGCAAAAAGACCGAAAACAGGGAGAGCACTATCGCCCATGTGTAATTCAGGGCTTGAGCTTCCTGTGCCCGTAATCTGGAATATGCGGTGAAAAGCAGCACATAGTACAGGAAAGGATTGAGCAATCCGGCGGGAAGAGATCTCAGGCAATTGGCCGGTATTTTGCGAAAAGCAGTGGGAGTACTAATAGCGTTATATATCACCAAAAACAAGGTGGCTATAAAAGATGAAAAGAGTAAAAGTCCAATGGGAGTAAAGTGCTGGAGGCTTAGCTTGAAGGCAGTAGATACCGTGCTCCAAGCCAAGATAGCCAGTGCCGCAAAGATGTAGCTGAGGGTTTGTCTGTCTTTCATCTGGATACAAAATAAGGGGGCGGAAGAGTCCACCCCCGATATTGTAGGTCTTCTAAGTGTAAGTTACTGTTTCTTTTGCATTGCTTGCAAGATTCTGGTATATGTGTTTTTAAGAGCTTCGTTTCCAGTCTGCGCTGCACCCAGGATGATGAATTGAACTGGGTCTTGCTTGCTGTCGTCCCACTGATACCACTTTTGAGCATAAACAAGCAGATCTTCAAATTTCTCTTGTTCATAAAGAATCCGGCAGATGTCTGCAAAGTCGTCATCATTGCTGCGACGCTCAATCAGCTGCTTCAAATACACTACAGTCTGATCTTTATCACCAGCCATATAGGCTACATCTCTGGCATTGAGTAGAATGTCGATATTGCCGGGGTCCATGGCCAAAGCGTGTTGTGTGACTTCAAGAGCTTTACTATAGTCCTTCATTTCATAATAGGCAAAGGAGAGATTGAGGAGGTTATCCACATTTGCCGGAGCTTTTTCGCGCGCCTTGGCAAAATACTTGGCTGCTTCTGTGTAGTTTGTCTGATTAAAGTAGAAGGCGCCAGTTTCCAGGATATAATCCAGGTTTTCCGGGTTCTGCTGAATCAGGGTAAGCAGGATTTCCTCGGCCTTGGCATCGTCTTTCAGCTCTTTTTGATAGATGTCTTTGAGGCGGATCATAGGCTCAAAACGTTCTGGATTGAGCTCATGGGCCAGTATAAATATTTCCATGGCATCTTGGGTATCGCCTTCCTGAAGGGCTGCATCTCCAGCACGATAGATACGGGTCCAGGCACCATCGCGGCGGCGGGTCATATCTCTGATATCAAGACGCTCTTGATCGGTTAGTTCGTTAAATCCATTATATATTGCCAGAGCTTTGCCGTACAGTTCATAGGCATTTTTATTGTATTCCACCGAATTTGCTGGGAAGTTTTCAGCTTTATGCAAGTTGATATCTGCCATTCTACGCAGAGAAACAGCGTGGTCGGGATGCTCTTCCAGCACCATGAGGTAAAATTGTTCAGCTTTTTCTACATTTTGCTGAGCGTAATACACTCCAGCAGTTTTAGCGTTTACATTGGCCTGCGGACTCAGTTTTTGTCTGGTCTTAATAGCGCTACAAGCACCCAGTGCCAATGCCAAAGCCAGCAGAATAATAATGAGTTTTCTCATAAGGAATCTCCTGTAATCATCATTTCTTCCAAGAAATATGAATCGCTGATATCAGTCAAGCCATTTTTTCACAGCAAAACAGCGTTGAATTTATATTATAAAGCCCTATAGTGTTAATTGGCAAATTGATAAGTCATTATCTGACGCGAGTGACTCCATTTTGTCCTTGACGGATGATGCCCCAAACAGAGTCTTGAATAAAATATAAACCTTTAATCAATGCCAGTGAGCTTGAAAGGAGCAAAAAAGTATGAAACCTCAATTTTCAGGACGCAACGTCTTCGATTTGGACGACTATTCACGTGAAGACATCCTTTATATTCTGGAAGCAGCCAAAAGGATGAAAGAGATCAATATGCGTGAATACAAGAAAATCCCTACTCTCAAGGGCAAGACCATCTGTACCCTCTTTGTGGAGAACAGCACCCGCACCAGGATGAGTTTTGAGCTTGCCGCAAATCGTCTTTCCGCCGATGTAGTGAGCTTCCAGGCCAGCATCTCAGCTCTGCAAAAGGGCGAAAGCCTGCAAGATACCGTATATACCCTAAACGCTATGGGCATAGACCTCTACTGCATCCGTCACAATTCTCCCGGCAGCCCACAATTAGTACACAAATACTCCGGCAAACCAGTGATCAACGGGGGAGACGGACGTCATGCACACCCCACTCAAGCCCTGCTGGATATCTATTCCATCTGGGAAAAGAAGGGCGATCTCAATGGCCTCAAAGTCACCATCGTAGGCGATATCCTGCATAGCAGAGTGGTACGTTCAAACCTGATCGGAATGGCCAAACTGGGCGCCAAAGTAACCGTATGCGGCCCCAAAACCCTCATGCCTTCCAGCATGGAAAGCGTGTACGATTGCAGAGTGGAATATGATCTGGCTCATGCCTTGCACGACGCTGATGTGGTGATGGGACTGAGGATGCAATTTGAGCGCATGAGTGAAGGTCTGTTTCCCAGCCTGGAAGAGTATAGCAAGCACTATGTTCTCTCCAGCCAGACCTTGAAATACGCCAAACCGGATGCTCTGATTATGCACCCAGGCCCCATGAATCGCGGTGTGGAAATCCTGCCCGAAATCGCGGATGGTGCACATAGTATTATTGTGGAACAGGTAGCCAATGGCGTGGCAGTTCGCATGGCGCTGATGTTCCTGATCCTGAGCGGTAGTGCTAAAGTTTGAAGGAGAAATGATGAAGACTATTATAAGAAACGCCTCAATCTACCTTGATGGCAAACTGGAAAAGAAAGAGCTGATGATCGATGGCAAGCGCATAGTTCAGATTGCCAATAAGATATTTGATGAAGCCGATCAAAATATCGACGCAGCCGGCGCTTGTGTCTTCCCCGGATTCATCGATATTCATGCTCATCTCAGGGATCCCGGCCACACTTACAAAGAGGATATCAGATCTGGCACCCAGAGTGCAGCCAAAGGGGGATTTACCTTGGTCTGTGCCATGCCGAATACAGATCCCGTTACAGACAATATCGCCTCTGTGGAGTACATCCAGCTTCGGGCCAAAGAACATGGTAGTGTCCGGGTCTATGTGATCGGAGCGCTTACCAAACACAGTTTGGGAGAGGAAATCAGCGAAATGGCCACCATGAAATCCGGTGGCATCGTGGCTGTAAGCGATGATGGCAAATGTGTGCAAAACGCCCGGCTCATGCTGTCCTGTCTGCGTTATGCATCAAATTTTGATATACCGGTGATCATTCATCCGGAGGATTACGCTCTGGCAGGCAAAGGCCAAATCAACTCCGGCAAAGTATCTACCCGCACCGGACTCTCCGGTATTACCCCTTTGGCAGAAGAACTTGTGATAGCCCGCGATATCATGTTGGCAGAAAGTGCCGGAGCCAGATTGCATATTGCTCATATCTCCACAGCGCGCGCTCTGCAACTGGTTCAGCAGGCCAAAGAGCGCGGCTTGCCAGTCACCTGTGAAGTCACGCCTCACCATCTGGTTCTCACTGATGAAGCCTGCATGAACTTTGATACCAATACCAAGATGAAGCCTCCTTTAAGATGCGAAAGCGACCGCTTGGCCTGTGTACAGGCTCTCAGAGATGGTTTGATAGATTGCATCGCCACCGATCACGCCCCTCATGCCGATTTTGAGAAAGAACGCGAATTTGATCATGCACCCTTTGGTATTATCGGCTTTGAGACTGCCTTTGGCATCCTTTACGATCGCCTGGTGAAAACCAAAGCCATCGAACTTTCGACCTTGGTGGATAACCTCACCAAAAAACCAGCAAGGGTGCTGAATCTGCCCGGAGGTGAGATCAAGATCGGGGCCAAAGCAGATCTTACCATCATAGATTTGAACGCCTCCACTACCTATACCAAAGAGAATATACTTTCGAAAAGCAAGAACACTCCCTGGTTGGACCAGACTATAGCCTCAAAAGTAATGTACACTCTAAAAAGTGGCATCATCACTTATAAGGACAAATAAATGAACAATCCTCAATACCGTCAGCGTGCCATACAGCTCAGAGAAGAGCTCTCCGATGATTACTTCCTGCTCTGGATCTGGGACGAAGCCTTGGGTGCAGCAGGCAAAGCCGGTCAATTCTACGATGTCCGCGCCCTGGCCAGCCTCAAGGACGCCCAAAATGCCGGCAAGATACCCAAACTCTTCAAGCCGATCAGCATCTACGACAATCAGGGTGGCCGCATCGGCTTTATGATCAAGAAAGTGGGGGAGGGCACTGCTGCTCTCTCAAAGCTGCGAGCGGGTGACCTGCTGGAGCTCATTGGCCCGGCCGGAAACGGTTTCCCCATCTTCCAAGGCAAACGGATTCTGCTCGTCAGCGGAGGCATCGGCTATCCACCTTTGTGGTATCTGCAAAAAGAGCTGATCAATCACAATCAGGTTTATTGGATGCATGGGGGAGCACGTCAGGGAGATGTCTTCCCTTGCGATGAGATCTGGACAGAAGATGGCTCCATCGGCCGCCATGGCAGGGTCTGCGGTGGGATGCGGGAGAATATTGCCAAGTACGACGTGAATCTGATCTATAGCTGTGGTCCCATGCCCATGTTGGCCTCTGCGGCTGAGATTTCCCAGGAACTGGGCATCGAGCATTATGTGTCGTTGGAGTCTTACATGGCTTGTGGGATCGGGGTCTGCCATGGCTGTGCTGTTCCCATAGGCAGTAAAGACGATTGGGATTACCATAGAGTCTGCAAAGAAGGCCCCGTTTTCAAGGCCGAGGAGGTAAGATGGGAACTGCTATAAACGAGCTTTGTAAAAAGAGACCCAATGCCAGCGAACTGCTGCACAGTAAACTGGGCGTTTTGGAGCTGAAAACTCCGCTTACTGTCGCTTCCGGCACTTTTGATCTGGAAAATCTGGAGTTCTTTGATCCTGCTTGTTTGGGTGCTTTCGTCTGCAAAACCATTACCAGGCTGCCCAAAAAAGGCAATCCACCGCCCCGTTTGTATGAGACCGAGGCTGGTCTGTTAAATTCCATTGGCTTGCAAAATCCCGGACTGGATGCCTTCATCGCAGAGAAACTTCCGGTGTATCGGGAACAGCTGCGCATGCCACTGATAGTTAGTGTATCCGGCTCTTCTATTGCTGAATTTGCCGAGATGATCGAAAAACTGGAAGCCTGCGCCGGCATCAGTGGCTACGAGATCAATATCTCCTGTCCCAACGTGGAAAACGAAGGCATAGCTTTTGGAGTCTCTTCTGAGATAGTCTATCAATTAGTCCACCGGCTCAGCGCTCTCACCCAGCGCGAACTCTGCATCAAACTCAGCCCCAATGTGAGCGATATCGCTGAGATTGCCCGGGCCGCAGAGGCCGGAAAAGCCAGCTCCATTGCTCTGATAAACAGCATCTATGGCATGGCGATTGACTATCGGACCGGGAAATCCAGGATCAAAAAAGGCGTTGCCGGCTATACCGGAATCGGCATCAAACCCGTGGCTCTGGCGCTTACCCACAAGGCCGCTGAGGCTGTGAAGATTCCCATTCTGGCTATGGGCGGGATCTACACCTGGCAGGATGCGTTGGAATTTATCTGGGCCGGAGCTTCGGCGATTGCCCTCGGCACGGCGAATTTCATCAATCCTCTGGCGGCTCCAGAGCTGATCATGGGACTGGGGGAGTTTTTACTGGAGCGGCAACTCAGCATATCTGAGATCAGAGGCAAAGTAGTAATCTAAGTAAGAACTATGCGCACCGTAACGCCGGATTCATCCGGCCGTAGCACTGTCTTCAGACGGTGCGAGCAGTGATCAGAAGAATAGTCACACGGATTGTACGGATTAGACGGATCTACACGGATAAAGAGCATAAGGCCCTCCCATTTGCTGTCGTGGAGATGACGTGGAGATAGCAGGAATAAATCCTCTTATCTCCACGTCATCTCTACCACAAACTATTCAGCTGGGAACAGGGTGGAAGGGATAAATAAAACATGAATTACTTTCTGATAAAATTGGGGGAATGTCCGTTTTACCCTTGTTCTATACTATAAGGGCAAAATCCCGCAGGCCAGGGCATTAGCAGCCCCGGTTAATCTATACTCAAAGCCTGATACAGTGCCTTGATATCTTTTATCTTGCGAACCTTCTGAGTAGATTTCAGGCGGGCAAAGCCAGAAACAAAGATATTCTCATAGCCCAGTTTGGTAGCCTCCGAGATTCTGGCTTCGAGCTGAGACACAGGACGCACTTCGCCATTGAGACCTACCTCACCTATAAACACGGAATTCTCGGGCAGAGGAGTATCTTTCAAACTGCTGATGATAGCGGCAAGGATGGCCAGATCTAGCGAAGGATCAGCGGAGCGGATTCCTCCTGCCAGATTGATGAAGACGTCATTGCTCCTCAGATACAGGGATAGATTCTTTTCCAGGATGGCCAGCAAAATGGCCAGCTTCTTTTGTTCCAGGCCCACCACCACCCTCTGCGGAGTACCATAATTTGAGCCCGTGGCCAGGGATTGCACTTCCACGATAAAGCTGCGGGTGCCTTCGATGATACAGCCTATGGAGGTGCCGATCTGAGCCAGTTCATTGGTCAAAAATACAGAATTGGGATTTTCTACTTGGACGAGGCCGAGATTGGTCATTTCAAAAAGGCCGATTTCATTGGTGGAGCCAAAGCGGTTTTTTACGGCGCGCAGGATTTTGTATTGATTGCGCATCTCACCTTCAAAATACAGCACGGTATCCACCATGTGTTCCAAGACCTTGGGCCCGGCTACATATCCGTCTTTGGTCACGTGTCCCACCATAAAGATTGGCACACCCAAGCCTTTACTGCATCTGAGCAGGCGGTTTGTGCTTTCCCGGAGCTGGGTGATGCTGCCGGGGATGGAATCTATGGAAGAGAGGCTGATGGACTGGATGCTATCTACTATAGCAAGTGCCGGCATTTCTTCTTCGATGGTGGCGATGATGTGATCGGTATCGTTTGTGCACAAGAGCAGGATGTTTTCGCTGGTGACTTTCAGGCGCTTGCTCCGCATGTGAATCTGCGCGGCGCTTTCTTCACCGGAGCAGTAGAGCACTTTCTTACCGGTTTTCCCCAACCACTCTGCCAGTTGCAACATCAGGGTGGACTTGCCGATTCCCGGTTCTCCCCCGATCAAAATCAACATACCGGTTACGATGCCACCGCCCAAAACCAAATCCAATTCGGTATTACCGGTCGCGATGCGGGCTTGCTCTTTGGCGTCGATTGAGACTATTCTTTCCGGCTTGGGAAGGGGATCTCTTCCTGAATGGGCAGAGACTTTCCCTAGAATCCGTTTGCTCTCCTTGAGGGTGCTCCAGCTCCCGCAATTTGGGCACTTTCCACTCCATTTCGTTGCTTCATATCCACAATCTGTACACACAAAGGTACTTGCCATCGTCCTCTCCTTGTTCACTTAGTTTGGGACACGATACAAGATCAGGCGTTTGTGGCAAGCAATATTTCTTTGCGACACAAGCTCAGCATTTGAACTCTGGCTGCACTCAGATACTCCAAAATATAAGTCCTTGCCAGTTAGGTGATACCAAACGATTAAACGGTTGGGAGCCTTCTGAAATGGAATAATACTGAGACTGGGAAACAGGGAGGTCTAATTGACGAAAGTCTCAGAATGATAAATAAATTTTGCTTCTGAGAATTATTGCCCTATTATATGCTTTAAGGAGTTATCTAATGAAACCGAGGATAATAGTTTTTAGCACACCCAGTTGTTCGTGGTGTAAAAAGATTAAAGAATACCTGAAGTCCAATGGGCTTACTTATAAAGATATAGACGTGTCGAAAGATTCTGCTGCTCGTGCTGATATGATCCGCAAAACGGGTCAGGAAGGAGTACCGCAGACTTGGATTAATAACCATCCAGTTGTTGGTTTCGATCGGGCAAAACTCGACCGGCTGTTAGGGATCAAAAAAAAATAAACAAGATATAGGAGAAAAACATGAAAAACCATGCAGAAAAATTCCATGAGCTCATCACCCGCTTACAAGTAGTATTAAGCGACATCGATTATGCACAAAAAGCCTGCTTGCAGGCAGGGCGGATGGAGTGCCTCTTGCTCAATCACCTCTACGAGACCAAAGTTCCGGCTAATATGAACGAGCTGGCCAAAGTGCTCAACGTCTCTCACAGCCGGGTAACCCGCATCATGGACAACCTTGTAAACAAGAAATTGGTTACTCGCAGACCCAGCGAAGAAGACCGTCGCTGCTGGTTTGCCATCATCACCGAAAAAGGGATGAAACTTGCCGAAAACAGCCAAAAATCTATTTTAGATCAGCAGGAAATGCTGCTGGGCAAAATCCCTGAAAAAGAAATTGATGAGATTTACAAAGCTTTCCGGAAATACGTGGAAAAATATGAGGAAGTCCTGAAAGAAACCTATATAGAGGTTTAAAATGGCAACTAAGGTAGTAACCAAATGGACCGGGGGTCTTAGCTTTGACTCTCTGGTTACCGGTCATCATGTGATTTTGGATGCCAGCGAGGAAGGTGGCGGACACGATACCGGCGTCCGCCCCAAAGCCCTGATGCTTACATCTATCGCTGGATGTTCTGGAATGGATGTTGTTTCCATTCTGGGGAAGATGAAGGTGAAGGATTACTCTTTTGAAATTGAAGTAGAAGGGGACTCCACCACCGAACATCCTATAGTCTATCACACGATAACCGTGATCTACAAATTCTCTGGCAAAGATTTGCCGCCGGATAAGATTTTGAGAGCAGTAACTCTTTCAAATGATACTTATTGCGGAGCTACCGCGATGCTGAGAAAAGCGGCAAAGATTGTGGTAAAAATATATATAAATGATGAGGAAGTAAAGCAATGAGATACATTTTGATCATGCTCCTGGTGTCTATAGTTGCCGTATTGGGCTGCACACCGGCTGCGAACCCTGCAGATGATGCAGATTCGAAAGCCCCTGAAGACTCCGAATTAATGGCTACTGATGCCGCAAAATATGAAGTCGGTGCTTGGACCGAAAATTGGGATTTGGCCCTTAGTGCAGCGAAAGAACTAAAGCGTCCTGTCCTGGTGAATTTCACCGGTTCAGATTGGTGCTCTTGGTGTATCAAGCTGATGAATGAAGTCTTTTCTAAAGATGAATTTCATGAGTACGCCAAAGATAATCTCATCCTGCTCAAGCTTGATTTCCCGAGAGCTATAGCCCAAACTGAAGCTCTCAAAACGCAGAATAACGCCTTACAAAAGCAATTTGGCATTCAGGGATTTCCCACCATTTTGCTGATGGATAGTGATGGTAAAGAAATCAATCGTACCGGATATCAACAGGGCGGCGCTGCAGCCTACGTAAAACACTTGCAGAGTTTATTGAAATAAATCCAGATTCTGCATTATAATAGAAAAGCCGGTTTACGCCGGCTTTTTTCTTGGAAGACAAAAATCCATTTGACAGTATTGCCCTTGTGCAGACTTTGCTTAGGGTAAAATACAAAACATAGAAAGAGAGAGAATGAGCCTAATCCAAATAATCGATCTGGGAATTGAATTTGGTGGAAACTATATCCTGAAAGATATCAATTTCACGATCGAACACAATAGCCGCATTGGCCTGATCGGAGCCAATGGCAGTGGCAAAACGACCTTGATCAAATTGATCCAGAAAGAACTGCGCCCCACTTTGGGTAGAGTAGTGCAGGCCAAACAGTGTCAAATTGCTTATCTCGAACAAAATCCGACCTTGAACCCAGAGCAAAGCCTGCTAAGGTATATCGAATCTGCCCGGCAGGACATCCGCGATCTCAAACAAAAGCTGAATACTCTCTCGGCAGCCCTGGCGCAAAAAGAAGATGAAGCCCTGCACAAAGAGCTGAATAGCACAGTGGAAAGAATGCACGAAGTTGGCGCTTTTGAATATGAGAATGAGATCAAATACGTGCTCAGCTCTCTGGGCTTTGAGGAGTCTGTCTGGGATAGGCGCATCGGTGACTTTAGCGGAGGAGAGCAGACCAGAATCTGCCTGGCCTGGCTACTGCTGTGTCCCTATGATCTTTTGATCCTGGATGAGCCTACAAACCACCTGGATATCGCCATGATCCGCTGGCTGGAAAACTATCTTTCCGAACATACCAAGCCTTATCTGGTAGTCTCTCACGACCGCGTTTTCCTGGATAAAGTCACCCGCAGTATCTATGCCATTGAGAACACCAAACTCAGCATAACCAAAGGAAACTATAGCTCATACTACGAGGCACGACAGATCGCACTGCTGGCCGAAGAACGGCAGTTTGAACGACAGCAGAAGCTGATCGCCGAGACTAATACTTTCATCCAAAAGAACCTCGGCAGCCAAAAGACCAAACAGGCCCAATCCCGGCAAAAGATGCTGGGAAAGCTGGATCTGGTAGATGCGCCTACCGCCCAAAAGCAGTTCCGGTTACGCCTGGAGAGCTCTTCCCGCAGTGGTAACGATGTCTTCCGCTTTGCCGACGCCAGCTTTGGCATAGGGGACTCGCTGCTTCTGGCCCAAAAGGTAGATATTCAGGCTCATTGGCAGGATCGCATCGCCGTGATCGGTCCCAATGGCTGTGGCAAATCCACCCTCCTGCGCATACTTTTGGGTGATCATGAGATCTCATCCGGGGATTTTCACTCCGGTGCCAGTCTTAAAATAGGCTATTACGATCAACATCAAAACACCCTGGACGACAGCCTTACGGTGATGCAAACTCTGTGGAATCTGGTTCCGTCAGAGCCCCAAGGCTATGTGCTGAGCTGGCTGGCGCGTTTTGGCTTTATCGGAGACGATGTGGAAAAGAAGATTCCGGTTCTATCCGGAGGAGAAAAATCCCGCCTCTACCTCAGCGTTTTGATCCATGAACGGCCCAATCTGCTGATCCTGGACGAGCCTACGAACCATCTCGATATCCCTATGCACGATGCGCTTTTGCAGGCTTTGCAGGATTTTGAAGGGACGATTATCTTTGTTTCTCACGATCGCCATTTTATCAAGTCCCTATCCAATAAATTTTGGGTCTTTAACCGTAAGCTGGAAAATGGCAAAATCATAAAGACGATTTCAGAGCCGGATCTAGATGCAGAGGCAGCAATAGAGCTTGCCTTTAGCGAACCGGATTTGCCTAAAAAGAGCAAACCAGAACCGCGCCAAAAGAAACGTAAGATCAATCCCTGGCATCTGGAGCAGCTCGAAAAAGAGATTTTGGCACTCCAGCAGGAGCAGAGTGAAAACGAACTGCGCCGCAAGGAAATACACCTGAAACTGTCAGAATCTGCTACATATTCGAGCGAAACGCGGGTAAAAGAGCTCAATGAAGAAGAAAAATCCATCGAGCAGCGCCTTCTGGAAATAGATGAGCAGATAAGTACTCTGGAACACGAATATCTGGTACTGGCCTGTGAAGACTAAACGCATCGGTTTTACTACTTCACTACCTGTGGAAGTGCTGTACGCAGCGGGACATATCCCCATCGATCTGAACAATATCTTTCTCAGTCAGGACTCCAGCGGTCACATCCACAAAGCAGAGCTCAAGGGCTTTCCGCGCAGCCTCTGCTCCTGGATCAAGGGGAACTTTTCCTCTGCTTTGTGCTCGGAGCTGGATGAAGTGATCGGGATCGTGCAGGGAGATTGCTCAAATTCCAGTTCTCTCTTGGAAATGATCGCCGAAGAAGGAATTGGTATCCACAGATTTTCCTTCCCCCCAGAGCGAGAATATGCTGCTCTGGACACAGAGATATCGCGTCTCGAAGCTCACTTTGGCGTCAGCCGGAAACAGACCCAGGAGGTCAAAGCCTGGCTGGATAGCATCCGCAAGAAACTCATCGAACTGGATCAATTGTCTTATCTAGAGCGCAAGGTCTGCGGCAGGGACAATCATCTTTGGCTGGTGAATTCATCGGACTTTCAAGGCGATCCAGCGCGTTTCGAACGGGATTTGGATGAATTTCTGTATCAGGCCAGAGCTTCAGAACCTTTGTCTACCCGTTTGCGCTTAGGCTATTTAGGTGTTCCTCCGATCTTCAGAGATCTCTATGATACCGTATCTGACTTGGGCGGAGATGTGATCTTCAACGAAGTGCAAAGACAATTTTCCATGCCTCATCTAAAGCAGGATATAGTAGAGCAATACCTGGTATATACCTATCCTTACAGCGTATTAGACCGTCTCAAAGACATCAAACATCAGGTTCAGCTCAGGAAAATAGAAGCGATCATCGGCTACACTCAGGCCTTTTGCCATCTGCAAATCGATAACCTCCTGCTCAAAAAACATATCAAGCTGCCTTTCCTGAATCTGGAAGGGGAATTGCCGGAAAAGCTGGATTCCAGAACCATCCTGCGCCTGGAAAGTTTCTTTGAGGTTCACTCATGAAGATCGCCCTGGGGCTCAGCGGAGGCATAGACAGCGCCATGTGTGCCCTGATGCTACTGCAACAAGGCCATGAGGTGATCGGTATCACCATGACCAAGTGGAACCCCTGTAGTGGCATCGATAGTGCCGATAAAAGGGGCTGCTACGGTCCCAGTGAACCAGCAGCGCTCGCAACTGCGATAGAATCCGCTGCCAAACTGGGTATCGAGCATCACATCATCGATCTGGAAGAGGAATTCTCCCGTATCGTCCTGAAATACTATACTGATAGCTATGTGCAGGGCAGAACGCCCAATCCCTGTGTAGTCTGCAACCATCAGATCAAGTTTGGCGCTTTGATTCAGAAAGCTCGGGCGCATGGCATCCGCTTTGATCACTTTGCCACCGGACATTATGCCCGCGTAGCATACGATGAGCCTTCCCAGCGTTGGCAGCTATTGGCAGCAGCCGATCCCCTCAAAGATCAGTCCTATTTTCTCAGTATGCTTGACCAGGAGCAGCTTGCCCTCAGCCTTTTTCCCTTGGGAGATATGCACAAGGCTGAGCTCAAAGAGTTTGCCAGAGCACAAGGCTATAAATATCTGATCAAAAAGAAGGAAAGCCAGGACTTTCTGGAAAGCTACGACAGCAGCCCGCTTTTTAAGGATTACACAGTGGAAGAGGGTGATTTTGTAGATCAGGATATGAAGGTTCTGGGGCGGCATAAAGGACTGATTCACTACACCATCGGTCAAAGGAAGAATCTGGGACTGGCGGGCTTTGCTGAGGCGCAATATGTACTGGCGCTGGATAGAGCGCAAAACCGCGTGATCATAGGCCCTGAAAGGGATTTGTACAGTGATTCTCTATATACCAGTAATGTGAATTGGGTCTCGATCTCAGAGCCGGAGGAAGCCTTTACTTGTAGTGCTAAGATCAGGCTGGCGCAGGCTCCAGTGCCTTGTCGGGTAGAAAAGACGCCCGATGGCAGCTTACAGGTTTGTTTTGAGCGCCCCATTTCTGCCATTACCCCCGGGCAGGTTGTGGCTTTTTACGATGGCGATCTGGTCTTGGGTGCAGGCTTTATCCACTAAACAGCTCATCAGTAATTCTCAATTTTCAATTCTCCATTCTCAATCTCTGTTATTCCCATTCAATCGTCGCGGGTGGCTTTGAACTGATATCATAGACCACTCTGGAGATGCCTTTTACCTCGTTACAGATGCGATTTGAGACCATCATCATAAAGTCCCAGGGAAACTGGGTGACCTCCGCAGTCATGCCATCCACACTATTCACTGCTCTTAGTGCACAGACCTGTTCATAGCTACGTTCATCGTCCATCACGCCCACGCTATGAATGGGCAGTAGCACTGCAAAAGCCTGCCAGGTGCTATTATAAAGATTGTTTGCCCGTAGCTCCTGGATAAAGATCTCATCGGCTGCTTGCAGGATCCTGACCTTTTCTGCATCCACAGGCCCCAGTATGCGCACTGCCAAACCAGGTCCGGGGAAGGGATGCCGCATCACCAATTCGTCAGGTAGATTCAAGGCTTTGCCCACTTCTCTAACCTCGTATTTGAAGAGTTCACGCAGGGGCTCGATCAGCTTCAGCTTCATGTTTTCCGGCAGCCCACCCACATTGTGATGGCTCTTTACCGCAACCGTTGACCCGGGCAAAGATACGCTTTCGATCACATCCGGATACAGGGTTCCCTGCGCCAGATATTTGGCATCCGGGAATTTGGCTGCTTCAGCATCAAAGATCTCAATAAAACTGGCGCCGATGATCATGCGTTTCTGTTCAGGATCCGAGATACCTTCCAAACGGGAGAGGAATAGGGCAGAGGCATCTACAAAGTTTATCTTGAGGTCTGGATAGGCTTTGAACATCTCTTTTACCCGGTCTGCCTCCTGAAACCGCATCATTCCCGTATCCACGAAAATGGGGAGGAGCTGTGTTCCGATGGCTTTATAGAGCAGAGCTGCGACCACGGAAGAATCCACCCCACCGCTAAGGCCCAGGATCACCTTGTCTTCGCCTACCTGTTCACGGATCTTGCGGACGCTGTCAGAGGTGAAAGACCCCGGATTCCAATCCGCTTTCAGGCCAGCTATCTTGAACAGGAAATTCGCCAAAAGATCTTTGCCACAAAGGCTGTGATGCACTTCCGGATGAAATTGGAGGGCATAAATGGGCAATATCCGATGTCTGATGGCTGCGTATGCTGAGCTTTTTGTGGAAGCCAGAGCCATGAGCTCAGGGCTCAAAGACAGAACCTTATCGGCATGACTCATCCAAATCTGGGCTCCGCTTTCTATACCGTCCAGCAAAGGGTCTTCTCCAGTAATCTGCAGCTCCTCATTGCCATATTCACGTTCGGCGGCGTAGGCTATATTAGCGCCAAAATGCTCTGCGATGACTTGCATGCTATAAGAGATACCCAGGATGGGGATGCCTAGATCCCAAATGCCTTGATCTGGTCTGGGGGCATCGGTCTGAGCTATGGGAAAAGGGCTGCCGGAAAGGATCAGAGCCCGTGGATTTAAGGCTTTGATCTTCTGCAAGGGCAGATTATAAGGGTGAATCTCAGAATATACACCGGCTTCGCGAATCTTGCGCGCAATTGCTTGCGTATATTGAGAGCCGAAATCCAGGATAAGCACACTATCAGCCATGATCTTTCACCTTACAAAGGGGTTGTTGAGCTTTTCCATCCCGATCGTGGTGCGGGGGCCGTGACCGGGGAATACCACAGTGTCATCAGGCAGGATAAAGAGTTTGTTTTTGATCGAATCGATGATCTCTTCGTGCGAGCCACGGGGAAAATCTGTGCGTCCGATGCTCATCTCAAACAGAGTATCTCCCGAAATCAGGAATTTACCTGTGAGCAGGCAGATGCCTCCAGGTGTGTGACCGGGAGTATGAATCACCTTGAGCTGATGCTCGCCTAGCTCAATGATATCGCCATCTTTGAGGAGTCTGTCAGCCGCTTCCAGTTTTAGCGGAGTGCCCATGAATTCACTGAGGTTCTTCTTGTTGTCCACCAGCATCTTTTGATCTGCTTCATGAATCATGATGGGGCAGGAGAGTGCCTCTTGAAAATAGCTGTTTCCACCGATGTGATCGCCATGACCATGGGTGTTTACGATGCCTTGCACCTTCAGTCCACGCTCTTTGATCAGTTCCAAAAGTGAACTGTCCGGAGCCGATGGATCGATGAGCAGGGCCTGTTTGGTCTTCTCATCCCAGATCAGCCAGGTATTGGTCTGAAAGGCGGGTAAGAGCATAAATGCTTCGATTTTCAACATGTTATATCCTTTTAATCATAAGAAATTATATATTGTTTGACCAGTTCGAGCTTGTCTTTTTGCCCTACATGTTCTTTTGATTTGTCCCCTTGTCGGACATTGATGGTTCCACTTTGGGGAGCTTTGGGGTGATAGGTCCAAAATATATTCAAGGCTAAAGTCATAATTTGGGGATCGGTAAGTTCTCCAGTCAAAAGCCCTAGTGGTCCCATTTGATCTTTGGCCAGGAGCACAGTGTAACCTTCGCTGATGCGTTCCAAACAGCCGTTTTCCCTCTCATCTCTGCCAATGATGAGTTTAACGGATTCATCCAGGCGAAAGTGCCGGCCATACTTCAAGAGTTCCAGATTCTCTACGTCCATTTGCTGGTGAGAGATCAGATCTTGCAGCCGCAGTGTGTAATTCTTGTCTGTAAGCAGGCAGCCTCCAGCCGGTGGAGGAAAGCGGGTGATGCCAAGCTCTTCAGCCAGTTGCAATTGCCTGACGCGTCCTCTGCCATGAATATCCAACATATCATCCAGATCTACCCAGCCTTCGCGCAGGGGAGCAGTTTCCCGCAGCAGCTTCTGACAGAGTGGGCGGATGATGAGATCGCGATAGCCGCTGAGATTTCCCACCTGATTCATGGCATTGACGCGTTGGCTCATCGGCCTTTGCCCCAAAACCTCTCCGGAGATCAGGTAGTGGGCGTCCAATTCATCCAGCATAGCTCCCGCCGTGCGAAACATCAAAGCATGACAATCTATACAGGGATTAAGGTTTTTGCCAAAACTGGTATTGGGATCATGCATCATCTTGAGATGTTCTGTAGTGATATCGCGAATGATGAGATCGAGACCGTTGTCCCGGGCAGATTCCAAGGCTCTTTCAATAGGCATATAGGGCGTGAGGAAATATACCGGATACACCTTGTAACCGGCCTTCTGCATCCATTTCACGGCGAGCAGGCTATCCAGCCCGCCTGAAAACAGAGCAATTGCTGCATAATCGGATTTATTTTGCTTCATCATCTGTTCCTATGCATTAAAGTAGCTTTTATCTGTCAAGACTTTTGCGGGATTTGCATATACTCCCATTTCCCCAGAAGGCCAGATTTTCATCCATATTGCCGCCTCTAAAAGGCTCATTTTGTGTTATCAGAGCAAAGCGCTCCCCCTATTTTTCAATTTTCAAAATTCAATTCTCCATTATATAACTTTTTACTTGACAGCAAGATCGCCGAATATTATCTATCATGAAAGACTAAAATACAGCGGAGGTATTATGGCACGCCTGCTCAAAGCCATTTTGTTTATGTCACTTGTTTTTTATTTGTTTTCGTGTGAGAAGCACACTCTTCTGGGGCCCAATCCTACCGTAGAAACAGGTTTAAGTTTCACCGAAGAGAAGCTCCTCTTGAGTTCTGGAGAATACATCTATCGTCAAAGTTGTAATGTAGAAACCAAGGACGCTAAAGCATTGCATTTTGCATACAAAATCACCACCTTGAAAGCTGAGCCCCTACCTGGTTTTAGTACCGATGCTGAGGGTTGGCTGATCTTTGCAGGTTTTGGCATCTGGACCTTCGATAGTCAGCTTAGCATCGATTTCACTTCTGTACAGGGGAAGATCGAAGATTTGATTACTGGCGTACAGGTCAAAATCAAACATTCCGATGGGCAGATTGAAGAGCTGGAATCATCCTTTAAAAGTAGCCGGTTGATTAGCAGCTGGATTGAGGTTTCTTTTTCTTCTGGTGCCCAGGTCCCTGCCGGATTGGAATTCCCTATGAAAGAATCAATCGGTGATATCTATGTGGATGGGATGTATGCTCATCACTTTATGTACAGATTGAATATCTTGAATGAGGCTTTGGATGTGATACAGGCGGGAAGCTGGTATAGTTCGATAGACAGCCCCGATATTCGTAAAGTACATCTATCGCTAAATACTACTCCTGCTTTGAATTTCAATGCGCCCGGCACTTTTACTCAGTTCGAATGTTATGTGGTAAGCAGAACCGGAGTAGAACAGGATGGGCCGACCTCGATTTACTTCCAGGTAGTTGAAGGTAATCAACCTGTGGCCCTGATCTATCCGCAAACCTTTTTGGGACAGGGGCAATATCATTATAGCATTGTAAACGATACTCCCGCTTACATGATAAACCCCATCCCACCCAATGGAGACAGACATAACCGTGAGTTTTGGACTTCTAACTATGGTCTTGAAGCCATCAACTCACAGGATTTTAAGCTGCATCTACGCTGGGGATACAGTGGTCAATACGGTAACATTTCCTTTAATGGTGACTTGGTTGTTACAAACAACCCCTTTGACCGGGAAATGAACCATGTCCTGAATCCCAGTGGAATAAACTATCATGGCCACATCACTGCCTTCTGGTTGCGCTTGGATGGAGCTCCCTTCCCTGCTCAAGCTCAGTTTTTTAATCCGCAGATAATCACCGACAGCGAGGGCAATTCCTGGCTGAGAGTAGCCAATTTCAACGACAACTGCCGGCATTGCATCTTGCAGAATCTGGACAGCGGAAATCACGTGGTGGAACTCAAAGTGGAAGACCTTCAGGGCGTTCTTAGTGAAACTGCCCAAAAGATCTTTAATCTTTACGCCTATAAGACTCCTCAGCAAAGATCTGGCATTCTGGTGATAGATGGCAGCCCAAACAACCCCAATAATTCTCCTGAAGCCTTTGTTGATGCTTTTTATACAGCTGTTACACCCACTGCCTGGGGACCTGTAAACCAAGCGGACCTGTCTGTAATCGCATCAGGAAAGATATCTTCGGTTGCATTACAAAATTACAGGGCTGTCCTGATGCATAGTGATAATCCTTCCACCGGTATGGACCTCAGAGCGCAGGTGGATGCTCTGGAGATTTATCTGGGGAATCAGGGCAATCTGATCTGGAGTGGCACCTCTCAGATGGCCAATAGGTTGGGCGATATCCCCCCAGATTTTCGCACGAGCAGGCTTGGCATCAGCAATTTGGGAGGAATAAGCACTATCTCCAGTTTCTCACATAGCTTTTTCATAAATGCCATAGGTCAGATGGGGTTGGATGATATCCCGCTGAACCTCAGTTACCCTTTCAATCCTATGGTGAATGTAAGACAAGGATTCTCTTCGCTCACCTTGTTTGACCCCAGCCTGAATCTGGACTGGCTATATGCCTTTGGCTGCAAGCCTGTAGATCATCCTACCTTTCCTCCCACTCAGGAACAATATGATCTGTATAGCTCCAAATATGTAACTTATAAATATGAAAATAACGGCAGCTCTGTGGTTGTCTTTGGATTCCCTCTTTCCTATATGGAGCAGACGCCGGTGGCAAACTCGCTGAATACACTTTTTGATGATATCTTAGGCAATTCCGTAGCCCAAAGGAGGAACAAATGAAACGCCTGTTCGTAAGCCTCATCTGCCTTTGCTCTGTGTGCGCCTTTGCTCTGCCCTATGTCGAAGCAGACTCAGACAGGACGCTGAATACTCAGACTCACGATAACGGTAGCATTTCGATCACTAATACCAACTATGGATACCAGGAAGATATGCAGGGTAGGGGCGGTCAGCAATTGATCTACCAATCTGCCAATTGGATCTCCGGCAAGAAACAGCGTCGGGACGGGCTGGGACGCCTTTTGTATTGGCTTACATATCCCCCCACAAGCGTTAACAACCAAATTATTAACCAGGATAATCCGCTGTGGACACCGGACCTGATCATAGTGCAGGATTCCCTTACTACGGTAGGATACGATGGAGATTTAGACCTATATGAATTCCTGCCGGCATACAACCCCCTTCTTGTGGCAAATGTTCTTTACCAAGTCTATAACGCTCAGGATAGGGTATTGCAAAGCATCATGGGAAGTCCGGCCCCGCTACCCTTTGATCCCTTTGGCAGCACCAATTTCTGCTTTTCCATCCCTCAAGCAGGCACTTTTGAAACTCCCGGCTTTATCACGGATAGCGCCTACTATTATGATTACTGCCCCTTTGGGACGGTAGGCGATAGGGATTTTGGAGCCTCGAGCAGCCGCAGCACACATTATCCGCTTGGTTTGGCCGTGCACCAACAGAGTTTCTCCTGGAATCTGCAGGATCATGACAAGATGCTGGTCAATAAATATACCGTGTATAATACTAATGAACTTGATGCCATCGAAGACTTGGCTCTTTCGCATTTTGTGGATGCGGATCTTGGCCCTTCTTCCTGGGGAGTAGTAATAGCCCCAGACGACGCATCCGGCTATGTAAAAGGTGCAGGCTATGAATTTGCCTATAGCCGGGATTTCGATGGAGATGGGGGCTTGTCGCCCCAGTATATTGCCAGCAAACTGTTCATTCCGGATTTCAATGATAGAGCTGAGCGTCATGCCTGGTACTGGAGAGTAGGCGATGGTCCGGACGATCATGATGCCAGGAATTTTAATACCTACAATCCTTGCACCTCGAATGAAAAATATTGGCTGGCCACTGGCTGCAATCCGACGTCTGATAACAAATATTCTGCATTGCGTTCTGAAGACCCGGATATAATGGAATACGAACAAGCTTCACCCAATGATACCAGGTTCTTGAATACCATGCATGGCGTCCTTCCCGATCACCCAAACTACGATGTAACCGACGCCCAGGGCAACTTCATCCATCGCCTCTATCTGGAACCTCAGGAGTCTCTCATTTATTATGCCGTCCTCTTCGTGGGTGAATCGCTGGAGGAGCTCAAGACCCAATCTCAGCAAATTGAAGCCTTTTTGACAGACGGCCTGCAGATCGATCCCAATGCCGATCTTAGCTGTATTCCCTATCTGGCTCCCATTCGGCCTCAGTTACCGGATACCTTCAATCTCACTTGGTATTCACATACCAATCCAGATCATTTTGAAGTGGCATACAAGGAATATGGTGCGCCCTGGAGCAGTTGGAATGTGATCAATCTGTCCGGAACTGCAAGAAATTATAGCTTCTCCGGAATGGACGCTACCACCTGGTACGAATTCAAAGTCGGATCTGTGTATTACACTCCGAATGAAGTCTATCTGGAAAGCGGGGTCAAGCTGGCAAATCTCAGCTACACCAGTATCGAAGATGCTTTGGTGCCCTATCTCCCCCTGGTGAGAAACTATCCTAATCCCTTCAGAGCATCCACGAATATAGAATGTGTACTCAAACAGCCTGCCAAACTGAGCTTTGAGATCTACAACCTCCGTGGCCAAAAAGTGCGCAGCCTGGATGAAGGAATCTACGGCGCGGGCACTCATAACTTAGCCTGGGATGGCAAAGACGATGGCAGTAAAAACTGCGCCAGCGGAGTCTATTATCTGCGCTTGAATTCTGGAGGTAAGGTCAGCAGGCACAAAATGCTGCTGATCAAGTAGAGGAGAACTGCAGGTATAATTTGAAGTAGGGGAGCCCCAGAGTGGATTGCTCCCCTACCTTCTTTTAAGGCATAGACTTGTCTTTGGCGGACCTTCGACTCGAGATGACTCGAGCCCTCGAGTGAATCCGAGTTAAAGATGCGATAAAATCGTGTAGAACGGTGGGGCGGGGATTGAGATCTTGCAGGGGCAATAAATAGAAATATCGAGGTTCCCAAGCTATTCTTAAGTTGACAAAATAAACTCGATTTATTAACTGGTTAATTGATTATAAATGGAGTGATTATGGCTGAAATAACGTTTAAAGATATAGTGAGTTTTATCGAACAGTCGTCAACCAATGCTTTGGCTACAAGGCATTATCCTAAGGAATATGCAGAATTGGATGTGAAAGTAGGCTTTGGACAAGGAACTCCCGCCCAGATTCCTTGGATAGCGTTCCTAGGCTTTGGTCAGCTTGTGTCAGAGGGGATCTATCCCGTGCTGCTGTATTATAAGACCGAAAGAATATTATTCCTTGCCTACGGTTTGAGTGCAACCAAGCCTCCGAAAGATAATTGGGTATTCTCTGGCCAAACTCCTCAAACCATAGAGGAGTATTATGCATCGCAAGATATGGGTAAGCCTCCAAAATATAAAGAATCTTATGTCTATAAATCTTATGCTATTCAGCAAGATGATCCCAACGCAGGACTTGATGAGAATCTTATCATGTCTGATCTGGCCACTATCGTGAAACAATACAAATCTCAATTAGCAGGGAAAGAGGAGATGGCTATGAAAGGAAATCCAATAACCAATGCCGCTACACTAAACTGGGTAGATAGCTTTCTAGAGGATGCCATAGCGGCCCAGTTCATGATCAGCAGAGATATGGTCCTACGCTTTACTGCATCACTTTTGACTAAGCCTTTTGTAATTCTTACTGGCTTATCTGGGTCTGGAAAAACGAAACTGGCACAAATCTTTGCAAAGTGGATTTGCGCTTCTGAAAATCAATATAGGTTGGTTGCGGTTGGTGCAGATTGGACAAATAGAGAGCCTCTTTTGGGCTATCCCAACGCACTAAACCCAAATGAGTACGTGAAGCCAGACACGGGAGTGCTGGATCTCATCATCGAAGCGGCCAAGTCAGAAAACTTAAAAAAGCCTTACTTTCTGATCTTGGATGAAATGAATATGAGCCATGTGGAGCGGTACTTTGCAGATTTCTTAAGCTCTATGGAATCTGGAGAAGAGGTATTCTTGCATCCCAATAGTAAAGCTATAAGCGGAGTACCATCGGCGCTGGCGCTAAGTAAGAATCTTTTTATCGTGGGAACAGTGAACATCGATGAAACCACATATATGTTCAGTCCTAAAGTTCTTGATCGAGCCAGTGTGATTGAGTTTAGAGTGTCCTCGCAAGACATGGATCAATACCTACAGGGGCAGAATAGCAGCGGAATTCACATGGACATAGGTTTGGGTAAGAGGTATTCTGATATTTTTATGGAATTGGCTGCCGCGGGGTACCAGCCTCAAGACTTCACTCGAAATAGCTTGATGAAGTTTTTTGAAGAGCTTGAGAAGATAGGCGCTGAGTTTGGCTATCGCACTGCTTACGAAATCAACAAGTTCTGCGGAGTTGTTAGAGGGATTGATGCTGATATCAAAGAGGAAAAGATTCTTGATTTTGCCATCATGCAAAAGCTTCTGCCGAAGGTGCACGGGTCGCGTCGAAAACTGGAGCCTGTACTGAGAAAGATGATTGAACTGTGTTTGGAAGATAAAAGCCTCTTTGACGATCTTATCCAAAAAAAGAAGGAAGTAGAATCAAGTGATCCTGCGATAAGGTATCCTTTATCACTGAGAAAGATACTAAGAATGTATTGGGGCATGACGGATAACGGATTCACCAGCTATACAGAGGCGTAGAAGATATGGCGCAGGATCAGGAAACTTACAGATTTCCACTTCCTAATCTGGGAAAAGCTGAAATTCAGATCTTTCCAGAACAAAGAGGTTCGCTATCGCTGATCTCAAGTGCTGATGCTCAAGAATGGGGAGAATCTGAAATCCAGCTAATTGAAGGCTGTTCGTATGAATACAGCCTGGATGATTACATTTTGGATGATGCCTTCGGAGTGGTTAAAAAATCGAGTATTAATCCATGTCAGGGACGTATTCAACCAAAAAACTATGTAGGCACTATCAGCATTCGTGTGCTATCACAAGCTAATCATCAGGTCTGTGGTGAACTCAAGCTGGAAGTACGATCTATCAAGCTCAGCTACAGAGATCATTATCGGCAGATGCTTTCTGATATCGCCGATTCTTGTAACGAATTGATTATGCAAGCCAATTCCCCTCTGGTGCAAAACATCGAACCTCTTTTTTCGGGAGATGCAAAAACCCTTTATCAACGCTTTGCTTTTCTAAAATCGGTAATCGATGCGGAAGAATTTACACAAGCTGTTCAAAAAATCATCAGTGCTCCGGTTACGAATTGGAAAAATGAGGAAACACAGAAAGATAGTCGAAGCGTAAGAAGGTTTTCCAGAAGCCAGGTTCGGCAATTATGTTCTGTGGGAAATTCTATCATGGTGCCAGAAGCACACCCTTTGCATTATGTTTTAGAGCGCGTTCCCAGCAAGCTTAACTGCATGACAAAAAGCTCTACAGTGGACACTCCTGAGAATAGATTTATCAAACACGCTCTTAATACCTTCCTTTCCATCTGCACTGAAGTGAGTATGAAAGCAAAACCACACACCCGGCTCAGAAACGAAGCTACACAATTAGCCCAAGCCATGGAAAAGTATCTTAACAATCCCATTTTTCGAGAGATAGCTCAACCAAGAATCATACCGTTAAACAGCCCGATATTGCAGAGGAAGGAGGGTTATCGTGAAGTCTTTCGCGTATGGTTGATGTATGATCTGGCCTCTCGAATCACCTGGGATGGTGGTGAGGATGTGTATTCTGGCGGGAAAAAAAATGTGGCAGTCTTGTATGAATACTGGGTCTATTTCCGTTTGTTGGATATGATCACGCAGGTCTTCAAAGTAAAGTCCGAAGATATTCAACATTTGCTGAGCAGTTCACAGGATGGCCTGAACTTGAGTCTGAAGCAGGGTAAATGTGTAGCAGTGAAAGGCCTTTATGAAACACCAACCCGAACTCTCAACGTAGAATTTAGCTACAACAGAACTTTTTCTGGCAATCAAGATTATCCTAAAGCCGGAAGCTGGACCAATAGCTTCAGGCCGGATTATACCTTGAGTGTATGGCCTTATGGCATCAGTCAAAATATTGCCGAGATTGAAGAGACTATAGTCCATATTCATTTCGATGCTAAGTACCGGGTGAAAGACGTCTTTGATATTTTGGGAGTGGACAGTAATGATGGGCTAGCATTGGCCACTGCAGCCAAAGATCAGGACCTTTTGAAAATGCACGCTTACAGGGATGCAATACGCAGAACTGCCGGAGCTTATGTGATATACCCCGGAGATACTATCCTCAATAAGCGCGGATTTCATGAGGTTATCCCTGGCTTGGGAGCTTTTACACTCAATCCAGGATTCCGTGATCTTGATGAAGAAGCTATTCGGTCTTTTATGAAGGATGTTGCAGGCCATCTATTGAATCGCGCAACCCAAAGAGAAAAGATAGCGCTAAAAACTTACGAAGTTTATAAAGATGTCAAATCAAAATCTGTGTATGCTCCAATGCCAGTGTTGACGGGTGTAAATCGTGGCATGATTCCGGATGAGATCTATGTTCTGGTGGTCTGGTACAAAGACTTTTACCACAAAAGATGGGTTGAACAAAGCGGCTATTTTAATGTGCGAACAGGCTTGAAAAGAGGATCATTGGCCATTACACCCCAGCTTGCCGGAACTAAATACTTGTTGCTGCACAGCACAAATGAATTGAAAAGCGGAAACATATATCGCTTGAAAGATGAAGGCCCCAAGATCTGGAGCAAAGACGATCTAATACAAAGAAGATATCCACATGCGCCAAGTGCTGATTTTTACCTTGTGTTTAGCTTGGCCGAAAAGAAAGTAAGCCAAGACTTCCAGAACCAAAGTTGGGACATCTCAAAACTGGGCGATTATACAGGATTCAGGGGCTCTGCCTTCCCATTTGCGGTAAGCATGACAGACTTGATGAAGGTAAGAGTACCTCAAGAAGGAATACCTAACCATGAGCGTTAGAAGCAAACCTAAAAGAAGCACAATGAATAATGCAAATGCAGCTTTATTGAGTGAGGTCTCAAAGGTTGGTGTAAATTCCAGGCATTATTCTTCAGGTTATTTGAGGCCTCATTCACGGGACTTTACCAAACACAATATATGATATAGGTTGATTGTTAATATTCAAAGCAGCTAAAATCAAGATATTGCGGACCTCGTTGTGCAGTTAAGGACTATTTATTCCTCAAATATGGCCAGCTCTCTTGAGACGAGCTCCTGCAATGCTCTGGCACTGGTTTGGGAAATCTATCCAGCTCTGAAAATCCTTCTGATATGGGACAGGCTTGGCATGGTCGAAAAAAGGGAGAAGAGCGAACTCTTCTCCCTTGAATATGGGTTAATTAGTTATTTATTATTCTACTACTTCGAATTCTATACGGCGGTTCAAGTGGCGACCTTCTGGGGTATCGTTAGTAGCACGAGGCTCTTTTTCGCCTTTGCCTATGGTCCTGATTCTCTTTGCATCAATACCTTTTCCAACCAGCCAGTTTTTCACTGATGCTGCACGGTTTTCGGACAGGATTTGGTTGCTGGCGTCAGAACCAACGCTGTCGGTATGCCCGATAATAATAACATTCACTTCCGGATTGGCAGAAAGAGCAACATAAGCTCTCTCTAAGATAACTGCTGTTTCAGGAGTAATCGCGTATTTTGCAGTATCGAATAAAATGCCTTCAAATACAAATTTCTTACCTACGGTTAGATCGTCGAAGTCATCTAAAGGAACTTTTACCTCAGGCAGTTTGACAGGTTCAGGAGTGGGAACAGGTTCAACAACTATCGGTTTTTTTTCAGGTTCGACAAACACAGGTGGCACAGGCTTGGGAACCACAGGTGGAGCAGGTGTGGGGGGTACATAAACTACTGGGGGAGGTGTTTTAGCAGGTGCTTTGGAAGAGTGGACAAGGCCCACGGTCAAGCCCCAAAAGCCATCCTGTCTGCGGTCGGTAAAACGGTTCATGTCGTCATCTGCACGGGGTAAACCATCCAAATCGTCTGAATTAAACAGGTGATATCCGCCGGCTACTTCTATAGCCAGTCCATCCTTCAAAGCAGTCTTTACTCCGATACCAACGGGGAAAACAGGAATGATGTCTTCATTAAAATGCCTAAGCTCTTTGGCACCACCGGTTCCAGCATAGATAAAAGGAGAGAATTTATGTGCATAAAATGGTTGGAACAACACTCTGGCATCTGCCATGAAAGTATTGGTGGAATAAGCTGTACGTACATTTACAGGAAGATCGTTATCTCCCGTAGCATGTAATGCGGTGTATCCAGCACCAATGCGAACTGCAAAAAATTTGAATAAATCAAGCTGAGCATGGACACCTGCCAAGGGGGCCAAATTCTCTGCATCACCGGCATTATCGCCCCTGGCAACGCCAATCTCATACCCAAAGCTCCATCCGGGACTGGTATATGCTGCACTTGCTATGCCATAGCAGAGGAGCAGCATCATAATCACAATAATTGTCTTTGTCTTCATCTTAACATCCTTCTTTTCGTTAATTCTTCTGTCATTAGCTATGAGATTATAATCATCTCGAACGCATAACACATATATATCTTCATAAATCTGATCTGCAATGACATCTTTATCTACTTGATTACTTAATACAGAATGACTGATTTATTGTCAATAACTTTCTTTCGTTCTTTTTATTATTTTTCAAGTTTTGTTGAATATTGGGCTAATATCAGGCTGTGATGATGAGCTGAAACTCTCTCCAGATCAGGCTTATCCGCCATTTGTGGATAGTTTGCTACAAAAATATATTTCGCATTTGGCCAGCTCGACAGGATAGCTTTAATTCTTTGCTAAAGACAGTGCAGGCGTAGCTTGAGTGGCATTCGGCCAGGGCGAATAATAAATATGCTTGTCCAGTGGTCGCACAGCATAGAAAGAGAAAGTAATTGTGCTCTGTCGGGATGATAGGAAACGAGCCACATTTTGTTGCTTTTCTGGCAGATATCACAGTTTAAACTGCTTTGAGATCTCAGCTTTTAAGCCCATATGGAAAAACCCATCAGAATTTTCTTGACAAAACTTCAGAATATTATATAGATGGAAAGGTCAGGTGGAATATATGTATTTTCCTCTCTGGCAAGGGAGAAAGACATTGCTTTTACAGAAGTATTTTGAGACTCGAATGCAGATGATAGACGATGGCCTGAAGGCAGCGTTAGATTTTGATAAACGACATGCGGGGAAGCTGAAAGAAGCGATGATCAAGGCTGTGATTCCCGGTGGGAAGAGATGGCGTCCCCTGCTTTTAATCTCGATATTTGAGATGTTGACAGGCATGAAGAAAAATAACAAGCTCATGCCGGATGCAGTTTTTGCAGCCTGTGCAGTGGAGCTAATTCACAATGCCGGGCTGATTCATGATGATCTGCCCTCTGTGATGAATGTCAAGGAGCGCCGGGGACAGGCTGCCATTCATCAGGAATATGGGAATGCGATCGCGATTTTGGCGGGAGACGCACTATATACGCTTGCCTTTGAGATCATCAGCCAGATCAAGGATCCTGCCATGGCTAATCTTGCCATTCGCAGCCTTGCCGTGAATAGCAAGAGTTATGGCTTGATTGGCGGACAGGCAGTGGCCTTGGCCAGCAAGCGCAAGGTGATGAAGATCAATACCCTGCGTTATATAGATATGAAGAAGGTCGGCTCACTGCTCTTGGCGAGTTCGGAAATTGCGTGCATCCTGGCTTCGGCAGATGAAAATACCCGGCAAATCATGAATGACTATGCGGTGAATCTGGGTATAGCCTATCAGATGATTGCAGATATAGATAAAGACTATGCCCGTGGCGGCGAAGACCTGGATTTTTCTGATGATTATGTTCCTGCAGCCAAAAGTGGCTACAGCGGACTCTTGGGGTTTGACAAGGCTCGTAAGCAGGTGGAGAATATGTTGGAAGAATCTTCCCGCAGTCTTGAAGCTTATCCGAATAACGCCGCACTCCTGGAGTTCATCCAAATGATCGCTGAAAAAATGCCATAATAATGATAGACATCCATAGCCACATCTTACCCAATATAGATGATGGCTCTAAATCCATAGAACAAAGCCTCAATCAGCTCAAAAGGGCTGAAGAAGGCGGGGTAAGCGAAATATATCTTAGCTCTCACTATTTTCCAGGGCACTATAAGTACACCCGCCAGGAATATGATGAAAAGCTGAACGCCTTGCGCAAGCTAGCCAAAGTAGCAGGGCTTAAAATAAAGATAACCAGCGGTTTTGAAGTCTTCATCCAGCCCGGAATCCTGAATGATATCAAACAGCATTCTCTCACTTTGGGAGATAGCCCCTATGTATTGATTGAAAGTGAATTGAATGGCTTGCCGACAGATTTTTATGACAATGTATATCCTCTGCTCAGATCTGGATACAAGCCGATCCTGGCACATGCCGAGCGTTATGTAAGCATCATGCACAGACCCAGCAAGGCCCGCGATCTGACCGATAAAAATATCTATATTCAATGCAATGCCGGATCTCTTTTGGGCTTACATGGCGAGAAAGTAAGGCAAACAGCCTGGGTTTTGCTCGAGAATGGCTGGGTGCACTTTTTGGCTTCTGATGACCATGTGAGAGGGGAATATGGGGTTCTCTTGGAGGCCTGCGAGCTAATCAAGAAGAGGATCGATGGGCTTACCGTAGATTTACTCACTCAGGATTATCCGGCCAGGATAGAAAGCGGCGAGCAGATCCCTTACTCTTATGTAAGGGTAAAGCGCTCTCACCACAAACCCAAAAAGAGCATCTGGCGGAGGCTCTTTGGCTAAGCTGCTCATTACAGGCATTACCGGCTTTGTGGGCGCTGCTGTACTCCGGGAGATCATCACAGAAGGTCATGAGATTACGGCATTGGTGCGGCCAGAGACTGTAGCCAGCAGATATCAGGAATTTGCCGGAAAGATCACGATCAAAGAGCTGAGCCTGAGCGATACCGCTGCCTTAAGAGATTATCTTCAAGGCTCAGATTTTGAGATCATCATGCATATCGGAGCGCTGAGGGGCGGACGCAAAGCCTCGCAGGAAGAGTATTACCGCAGCAATGTCAGCAGCACAGAGCAGATGGTGGACTATTGTCTTAAGACTAAGGCCAGGCTGATCTTCTGCAGTTCAGTGGGCGTGTATGGCGCCATTCCAGAGGAGCTGCCGGCAAATTATCAAACTAGCAAAAACCCTGACAACTACTACCACTATACCAAAATCGAAGCCGAAAAGATCATCGGTAAGGCCATTTTGCACGGGCTGCAGGCAGCGATTATCCGTCCCAGCATTACCTATGGCAAAGGTGACAATGGCTTCCCCTATCAATTGGTGAAGATGGTGGCGCGCTACCAGTTTCCCTTGATTAATAAACGCATTTGGATCCATCTCTGCCATATTGAGGCCTTGGTGATCGCCTTCAAACAGTGTCTGGGCGACAGCTTTGAGACCGGTCTGGTCTGGAATGTAGCAGATCGGGAGCCGGTTCAGCTCAATGCTCTGGTGAATTTCATCTCACGGCAGTTGCATAACAAGAACTATCCCTCTGCACTAAACATGGACAGGGTGTTTTTCCGCTTTGGTGAGAAGCTGGCCCGCCTTGCCAGGAATGAGCTTTTCATCAGCCGGTTTGAACTCATTTCCAAAAGCTGGTTTTACGACGTGCAAAGCTATTATAAGGTTATCGAAGAGCTCGGTCTGAAGCCGCATTACACCATCCCGGATATCCAGATCACGATCAAAGACTATTTGGATAAATAATGGCGATTCCGATCATCAACAGCTGGCAAGATTACTATCCTGTAGCCCATGAAGGTTTGGGCTCATCTTATGAACGCATCATATTAAATAGCCTGCTGCTGCTTCTGCATAAAACGGGTAAATTCGAAAGCGCCCTGGAAACGCCTTGTTTTGGTTTTACCGGAATATCGGGGATAAACTTGGTGGCTCTGGCGCAAAAAGACTGTCAGGTGATGCTGGAAGATCATGACCCCATGCGGGCTGCTTTCATCCGGGGGAGCTGGCAGCAGTTAAAGCTGCCGCTGCAGATCAGGCTCAATCCTGGTTATACCAAGCTGGATTATGCCGATAAATCAGTGGATTTTGGCTTCAATTTCTCGGCGCTGTGGTTTGTGCAGAATCTGCCGGAATTCATAGCTGAATTCTGCCGAGTGATTAAAAAGAGTATCCTCATCTCTGTACCCAATCGGGACGGAATCGGCTTCAAGGGGCAGCTAAAAGGTTATAGCCCGGAGAAGTATCCGGATTTGCATCCCCAGCATATCGATCCCAAGACAATAATATGGCTGATGCGAAAAGAGGGTTGGAACTTGGTGAAGCAGGGCTATATAGATTGCCCGCCCTGGCCGGATATTGGCATGAGCAAAGAGGACTTTTTCGCTGAGAAGCTGGGAAGAGCCCGCCATAAATCTGATCAGCAGCCCCAGCAGATAGAAAATCCGCTCTCAATAATGCCATACTATCAGGGTAATGACCCCAGGTTTGCTGATCGTATGCTGCGGCTGTATCCCTTTGAGCTGCTGGCACCCCGTTTTTTTAAACGCATTTGGGCGCATCATTATTACATGCTCTTTCAGCCGTGAACAAACGTAACCTTTTTATACTCATTTTAGGCACCATCATTGGGGTGGGCCTCATCCTGTTATGGCTGCATTACATACCTTTCTCTGAAATCAAGGGCTATTTTGCTCAGCTTTCACCATTGTATGTGATCCTGGCGGCGGTTACCTATCTTGCGGCCTATTTCGTGAGGTCTGTGCGCTGGAACATTCTGCTCTCACACAGCGTTCGTATCCCCATCAAAGATACCTGGCTTTATGCCATGGCGGGGAATCTAATCAACTATATCATCCCGATCCGGTTGGGAGAGGTCTGCAGAGCTTGGTTTATCAAGCGCAATCATGGGCACAGTATGGCCAGCACCCTGCCTTCGGCGTTTATAGATAAGGTTTTTGACACTCTGGCCATAGTTGCGATACTTATCATAGCCCCCTTTTTGGCGATAGCAGTCAGCCCTGGACTCATGGTCTTGCTGGTGCTGCTGGCTATCGTATTTATTCTTTCAGCGGGGATTTTGCTTTTGGCCGCTTTACATCCGCAAAAGTTTGCGGCTTGGCTCTGTGTGTTGCTCAAGATAGTTCCCCATAGATTCAAAGATAGAGTGCAAGTCTTTGTGCAGAACTTGGTCAAAGGGCTCAATCTCTTTGAGCATCATCCGGGCAAGTTACTTTTGGCCACTTTGCTTACGGCCTTGGGAATCCTGCTGGATGGAGTATATTTTTATCTGATCTTCGTGGCTTTTGGCATTGAATTTAGCTTTCTTTTGGTACTTTTTGGTTATACTCTGATCAATCTCAGTTACGCTCTGCCACAGCCTCCAGCGCAATTGGGCAGCAATGAATGGATGATGATCATAGTCTTTAGTTTAGGATTTAGTTTGACAAAGTCCAGTGCCTCGGCGATTATGGCATTCGCACACATACTTACCGCAGTTTTAATGGGTGTGGTGGGGAGTGTAGCTTTTGCCATCTCGGGTTTCGAGGTGCTGCGCATGATATTTAAAGGAGAAAAAATAGATGGATAATCTGATTGATCAGATCAATGAACTTAAGTTGTCCGTAACTGGACTAAAAGCAGAAATCGCCAAAGTAATCGTGGGGCAGGATAAGATTATAGACCAAATCCTGACTGCGCTCTTTGCCAATGGCCATGTTTTGATCGAGGGTGTACCTGGATTGGCCAAGACCCTGATGATTTCATCTCTGGCTCAGAGCCTTTCCCTGAAGTTTTCCCGCATCCAGTTTACTCCGGATCTGATGCCCTCGGACATCACCGGTTCCGACATCCTGGTTTCGGACCAACAGACCGGCATCAAGGGCTTTGAATATCTCAAGGGCCCGGTATTTGCCAATATCATTTTGGCTGATGAGATCAACCGGACTCCGCCTAAAACTCAATCTGCGCTCCTGCAAGCCATGCAGGAAAACACCATTACCAGCGGAAATAAGACCTGGCAACTGGAAAAGCCCTTCATCGTGATGGCGACGCAAAATCCCATCGAGCAGGAAGGAACTTATCCTCTTCCCGAAGCCCAATTGGATAGATTCATGTTTTATATTAATATAGATTACCCTACTTATGAGGAAGAACTGAAGATAGTGGAAAGCACTACTGGCGGCGCTTTACCGGAAATCAAAGCAATGCTGAGCGCCCAACAGATTATAGCTTTGCAAGGCGCGATCCGCCAATTGCCAGTGAGCGAGCATGTGGTAAAATACGCTGTCGATCTGGTGCGCAGAAGCCGGCCCAATACCGAAGATGCCGATCCTGAGATAAAGCGTTGGGTGAGCTGGGGTGCAGGACCACGTGCATCTCAATACCTGGTCTTGGGAGCCAAAGCGGTGGCAGCGATGCAGGGCAGGCTTACTCCCTCTGAAGAGGATGTGCGCACAGTAGCTCCGATCGTTCTGAAACACAGGATACTGCTGTCTTTTGCAGCAGAAGCTGAAGGCATCAGTTCTGCTGAGATAGTTGCACTTTTATTAAAAGGAAAAAACTAAGCTGGGAGGCTACATGAGAAGCCTGATACTCACAATCTTGTTAGTCTTGTTTACACTCGTTGCCGGGGCAGTGGACAATCGCTTTCTCTACCCTTTGGGGCAGATCAAGGGAGTAGAGGCAAACAGAATCCAAGTGGCAGATTCGCAGGTCTTGACGCACAATCTCAGCCAACTTTGGGTTTATAGCACCTTCAATGCCTGGCAGCCCAGGTTGGAAGCTTCATTTTATTCAGAATACCGCATTGAAGATGTGAATTTTCAAGCCGGGAACCGCATTTATCTGTCCAGCCATGAGCCGGCTAATAATGTAAGTCCCATTGATTCTCTCAATCTATATGGCCGCATATATTTTATTGATACTGTGATCGGCGACAAACTCACCCGTGA
Source organism: Candidatus Cloacimonadota bacterium (assembly GCA_020532515.1). Taxonomy (GTDB): domain Bacteria; phylum Cloacimonadota; class Cloacimonadia; order Cloacimonadales; family Cloacimonadaceae; genus UBA5456. Next base: position 44,517 of record JAJBAY010000001.1, read on the forward strand.
AGGCTCTACACTCTACGTGGCAGACCGCTATCGGGGTATAGATATCATCGATATCGGGGGAGGCGTATCTACAGAGCTGATGGCCAATTTCTCCGAGAAATGGGGGATCAAAGACTTTGTGGCGACTTATCCATATCTCTATGCGCTCAATGACTTTGGCTTTGTAACCGTGGATATCAGCAATCAGAACTTCCCCTTAAGTATCGCCACAAATTACCAGATACCTGATGCCACCAAGCTGGTGAAATACGGAGAATACATATATGTAGCTGCCGGCAAAGAAGTTTTGGTGCTCTCCGTGCGCGATCCGGATAATCCCATCCTCGTCACCCAGATTCCGTTCTTTAACCCGATCCAGGCTCTGGCTGTGAAAGACAACCGCCTTTTTGTGGCTTTGGGCAAGGGTGGAGTCAAGGTTCTGGATATCTCTGTCCCTCAGCGCATCAGTGAGATAAATACCTTTTATCCTCCTGCCGCTGCTATCGATATTGCCCTACAAGATGATTATATCTATATTGCGATGGGCAAAGATGGCTGGATGATCTACGAGTATAGATAGTTAAAAGGAAAGCAGCCGATCTGAAAGATCTAAAGTTTAAGCTTCCCCATTTTGCCTCGCAAGATTCTGCATAACTTTCTGCATCAGAGGGTGATTCGAAGCGGTGGTATGCCTTAGGATTTCCAAGGCCTCTTGCCATGCGCTCTTAGCAGATGCAGCATCACTGGATTCCCAATGCAGTTCTCCTTGGTAGATCAGGCAGCGGGCATATTCCGGATTGGCTTTGCCAAAGAAGAAACTGAATTTCTGCATGGCTGTGTCTAACGCCTTTTGAGCCAGATCATACTGTTTGTGTTTCAGCCTGATTCGATACAAATTCAGATAGCAATGGCAGATATTGGGGCTATTCTCCGCTAGTAGCTTTACCATTGCAGAAAGGGCCATCACACAGTACTCCTCTGCTTTATCCAGGTCATTCATCCTGATGCAGAGACTGGCGATGTTGTTTTGCAACAGTGCCACGAAATACTCTTTGTCACCGTGATTGCATTCGTGGAAGAGCTTCAGGGACAATCGGGAGTAACTCATAGCCTTGGGCAGCAGTTCTTTGTAAGCAAATAGCGAAGCGAGATTGTTCAATCTATCAGCCACATTGGAAGAACGCGGGCACTGCAAATGCTCTATCCTGAGAGACTTGCGCAGCAGTTCTTCGGCCTGGGTATAGCGCGCGGTGTCCTTGTAAAAGCGTCCCAGATTATTCAGATAAGGAGAGAGCTGGGCGCTGCTTTCCCCCAGGTCTTCAGTGCGGCATTTTATCACCCTCAGATAGATGGGCTCAGCCTTTTGATAATGCTGGATGTAATGATAATGCAGGGCGAGCCAGAAGAGCTCTTCGATGTGCCCGGAACTGCCGAATCCGTAATGCCTGCCACTCAAGATCACCGCTCTGCGTTGACAGGCGACGGCTTTTTGCCAGGTACCGTGCTCCATGCTGTAGTCTGCAGCGGCTCTCCAGTGTGAGATGGCAGCTTCAAAGTCATTGGCATTCTCATAGTGATGGGCTATTTCTGCAGAGCCTGGCCCTGCATCACCGCCATAGAGCTTGATCAAAGCTTCTGCAGCAGATTTGTGCAGCGAGGCTATCTTTTCACTTACCATGCGATGGTAGATCACATCGCGTAAAAGCAGGTGGGAAAAGGTGTATTGCAGTTCGGACAGGCTAAACCATAGCCGATGCTTCAGGCCATTCTGCAGATTGACGTCAATGGCTTGATTCAGCATCATAGCCAGAACTTTCACGCTGAATTGCATACCCAGCACAGAGGCGGAGTAAAGACATTCCTGCATGCTTTTGTTAAAGCTGTCGATGCGGCTGTTAATCACGTCGCTGATGCTGAAATAGAGGGTTTCGCTTAATTTATTGCTGATCTTGGCGCTCTCGTCCAAGAGCCCTTCTTCCATAAAATATGTAGTGAACTGTTCCATGAAAAACGGATTTCCTCCGGCGCGGTGATAGATAAGTTCCAAAGAGTCCTGGGGCAGTTTTGACACTTGCAAAATTTGTTTCAAAAAACTATCGGCATCCGCCTCTGGTAGCTTTTCCAGGGCAAGGTGGAAGGATCCCAAGTGGGGCAGAGGCAGATTCACCCTGCTACCGTTACTTTTGCTGCGGCAAGGGGCCAAGATCACCAGGGCAGCGCTATCCTCAAAGCTGATATCTTTTAGTAGTGCCAGACTCTGTTCATCGAGCCACTGAGCGTCGTCTATGAGCATCAAAAGCGGAGCCTGGGACACGAAGAATCTGATAAACTTGCTGAAAGCCTCCGCCTGTTTTTCAGAGCGGATACCTATCTCAATGCTTTGCCACAGGGATGCACTGTATTCAATGTCCAAAAGTGATGCCAAGGTGGATTTCTCCGGATAGACAGATTCTTCCTTCCCAAAATAGCTTTGGTAGCTGAGTTCAAATTCATCCTTAAGTTCCTGGGCCGAAAGATCATCTGTCAGGCCCAGCAGCTCTCTGATGATCTGTGCTATGACCTGCATTTGCTGGTGTGAATCCTCTTGACAATAGACGATTGCTTGCCTGCAGTGTTCAAAGCTTTTCAAGCATTCAAAGGCCAGCCGGCTCTTACCCTGTCCCGGTTCACCACTGATGTATAAGATGCGGCTTCGTCTGAGTGCGATGGATTCATTGATCGAGCTGCAAAGCTGCTCAAGTTCCAGGTGTCGGCCTACAAAGCTGTATTTGAAGAGGAATCTGCTACTTTTGATTCGTTGCTGTAAGCTATAATAGCGTGTGGCCTGGCCCAAACCTTTGAGCTTGATAGCTTTCAGCGGTTGCAATTGATAACTTTCGTGCAATTCCTGCCAGGCATTCTGGTCGCAGAGCACTTCACCGCTCTTGGCCAGGTTCATCAGTCTCGAAGCGATATTCATGGAATGCCCAAGACCCGTATACTCCCATAGCTTGGTGGAGCCAATGTAGCCGGTATAAGCAAATCCGCAACTGAAGCCGATCGAAATACCGGGTATAGATTCTATGGCGGCAATGGAAAAATCGCCACCTTGTAAGATGCTCTTTCCATCACTGAGAGGAGCACCAAAGATAATAAGAATTATAAGCCCATTTTTGCTAAGCTCGATCTTATTCACATAACCGTGATGGCGATCCGCCAAAAAATGGATCTGCTTTATGGCTTGGGATATATCTCTGCTCTGCTCCAGCTTCACAAAACAGGGGACTATCGCGCGGATCTCGTTTGCCGGAAAGAGGCTGGAGTAGCGCCTGTGCAAGAACAATACGCTCCAGGCCTTGGCGATTTCTGCATTGAGGGATGGGAAATCTTCAGATTTTGTCTCAGCCGGCTTTGCTGGCAGGGCACTAATGCCCTCTTTGCCTTTGATAGCCTGAATTGTTTCGCTGCACCTGATTTCAGATTGATGAGAAATAGTCTCACTCACTTCGACAAAAGGTTTGCCGGAAAACAGATACTCGTACTGATGGTCTGTAGGGAAAATCTCCCAGGTGATTTCGCCGAAGCTGGTAGCTTTATGCAGAGCAATATGCAGGTGTTTTGAGACACTATCCAAGCCTTTCAAAGCAAGGTTATCGGCATTGATTTCCTGAAGTGCTAAGCGCAAATTATCTGGGTTTTCGCCTGCAAAGACTGCGCACACGGCATCACCAATGAAGAGAGTCACAAAGCCCTGATGCCGGTGTATGGCTCTAATGGGAGCATCAAAGACCATATTCAGGAGTTTGCCAGCTCTATCGGCACCTCCCTGACCTTCGCCCTGAAACTCTTCCATCACGCCGGTAAAATCCACGATATCCAAAAGCAGCACAAAGCCTTTGAAGCTACCCTTAAATTTTCCCAAGCTCAACTGGCGCAGGATGAAATCTGGTACATAACGTATCAAAATAATCTCCACATCGTTTTTTGCGGCTAAGCATCAGAGCTGTTCTTAAGGCGGCCTAAGTATGCATCCTCCCTAAGTCCCGACGGGCACTAATGCCTTGAAACTAAGTTTACAGAGCTTGAATAATTGTCAAGTAGCTTTAGCCTTGGCATTCTCCCATTATTTTAGCCGAACCTGATTTTGGTTTTATCTTCAGCCTTCTCTTTCCCTGAATTATAGTGGCTTTCTGTATAGCTTATGGTGGAGATGCCGTGGAGATAAGAGGATTTATCCATGGTATCTCCACGGCATCTCTACCATAACAGATGGGGTTGGCCAGACTTAAACCGCTATGATTGAGAATCATAACCATTGGCGGGGCACCGTGGCTTTCCTTGAATGTATTGAGTCTGCCAAGATTTCGCTTGACGATATCGGGGCTGTAGATTTCTGCTTTGTAAAGTCAGTGTTTTGCTTATTGCTATCTAAGCTTCGGCTTTGTATTTGCAATCAAGAGAAGCAAGATACATACTATTGATTAGAGGTAATAAATGCGACCAGATAGAAACGAATTGATCAGGATGCTTAGCCTGCAAAGCGAGGATGAGCTTGCTGAACTATATAAGAAAGCTTATGAGATCAAAAAGCAGCAAGTAGGAACCAAAGTCTATTTCCGGGGGATCATCGAGCTGAGCAATGTCTGCAGTAAAAACTGCTTTTATTGCGGTATCCGCAGTGGTAATGCGGATTTTAAACGCTATACCATATCAATGCAGGAAGCTCTGCGGGAAGCCAAGTGGTGCTATGAACAGCGCTATGGCAGCCTGGTGGTCCAGGCCGGAGAGCGCACAGACCCGGCTTGGATAGATTTCATTACCGAGCTTGTCACCGGCATCAAAAAGCTTTCGGATGGCAAGCTGGGCATTACCCTTAGTTTGGGGGAACAAACTGAAGAGGTTTTTACCCGTTGGTTTGAGGCAGGGGCACACCGCTATCTTTTGCGCATTGAAACTACCAATCAGGAGCTTTACAAAACTCTTCATCCAGCCGATCACAGCTTTGGCGATCGCAGAGCATGCCTGAGATCTCTGCGCAGAGTAGGTTATCAGGTTGGGACTGGAGTGATGATTGGCCTGCCTGGACAAACCATGGCGGACGTAGCCGATGACATCCTCTTTTTCTATGATGAAGACGTGGATATGCTGGGCATGGGTCCCTATATTCCACATCATAATACTCCACTAAAACATCTGGTAGAAGGCTTTGACCCCGATCAAGCCCTAAAGCTCGGGCTGAAACTAATCGCTACTTGCCGCATTGCCCTCAAAGATATTAATATCGCCACCACTACAGCCTTGCAGGCTCTGCATCCTGAGGGCCGGGAAATGGGGCTTTTGGCTGGAGCAAACGTTTTGATGCCAAATATTACCAATACCGAATATCGGGATGGATATCAGCTCTACGAAGGCAAGCCTAATCTGGATGAAAATGCTGATGAAACCGTTGATTCCCTCACCAATAAAATTATCTCAATCGGTGAAAGCGTTGGCTTTGACGAGTGGGGAGATAGCATCCATTTTGCCAAAAGAATGAATTAAATCTCACTTTCACCATTATTATGCAGTTTCGGAACGCTTATTGCACATTCATATTAAAAGAAATAATTCCTATTAGATACATGGAGGATCTTGATGTCGAGAAAGTACTTATGGTACATACTGATGCTGGCTCTAATTCTGGTAGCCGGCTGTGCTGAAAAAAATACAAGCTATCAGGATGCGGATGCACTTACTTTGCTGACCGTGGTTCCTGTGGTTGGAGATCCCCAACAGCTTGATTGTGATGATGCGAATATGTATGTTTCGCTGGATCAGGGCGGTTTGGTCTCAATCAATTTACAAAGTTATACCCCACTTTGGTATTCTGAGATGAGTTTTACTGACCCTGAAGCTGACCCTAAGCCCTTCTATCAGAGCCGAAAACTTGCCTTGGTACCTGAACACAACCGTCTTTTCCTCAATGAAATCACTGCCACAGACATGATATGGATCATTGATACTACCGATCCCGATTCGCTGAAAATCTTCGAAGGGGTCACTGGTGGCACTTCTAATATCCAGGATATTACCGCCCGAAGCATTCCCAATCCTACCACAGAGAATGTGATGGAAGTGGTATATTGTTCTGGAAACAATATCATTTATAAACTTTATGATGGTGAATTGTGGCTTGGCGATGGTTCTGCTGACAAAATGCTCAATCTCCCGACGCGTGTTTCGGGAGTAGAATTAGACGATAATTACATTTACGGAGCAGCTGAACAGCGCGGTTTGGTGATTTACAACAAAACAGGTTACAGCTTAGTATGCAATATCCCCCTCTACGGTGTAGCTCAAAAGCTGGTGGTTCGCGATGGCTATGCCTATGTAGCCTGCCGTCAGGGCGGTCTGCAGATTGTGGATGTAAGAAACCTCCAAAATCCTGTAAAGGTTGCTCAGTATCTTAGCTCAGGCCATGCCAACGAAGTAGATTATCATAATGGAATTGTGGCCCTTTCATCTGGCGGTGGTGGTGCTTATGTCTTTGATGTAAGAAATCCTGCTAAACCTATCTTGATTAAGAGAATAACAGAGGTTGGTTACTGCAAAGCGGTTAAGTTCATAGGCGATGTCTTGGCTGTAGCCAGTAGAGATGACGGCATTTTCTTTTACAAGATGAATAAATGAATAAAGTATTTCAATAAAAGATAAATATCAGGGACCTGGGCAGCAGTGCTTCAGGTCTCTTTTCGCATTTGACAAGCTATGTCTATAAAGAGGAAAAGATGAAACAACTGATTTTAGTATGCGTATTACTTAGCGTCGTGACGCTACTTTTGGCCGCAGGTCCCGTCCAGGTCCAGGAATCTCACGCCCAAGGCCTGTCCTTGAGATTCTCAGCTCCCGAGCTTGAGCTTTCGTCTCAGAAAGTGGGTTCACAGGATTATCATGTTTTAAAGATGGGCTCGGGGAGCTCTTCGGTAGAGCCCGGCCTTCCTGATTTACCGGTGTTTAGCACCAGCATTATCCTGCCAGCCTCTGGCTCTTATACTTTGAATGTGCAAACTCTTAGCCAGAAGAAGTTGCAAGGTATTCATCCTTTACCTGTGTTTGCAGATGATGAGAGCCCTGGTGAGTATGACCTCTCCAAATACTATACTGCCGAGCTGCAACCTGTGGTGCAATCCTCTGGCGTCAGCGTGCTCAGAGACTTCCGGATTCTGAGCCTCAGCATTCACCCCGTCCAGTGGAATGCTAAAAAAGGCGAGCTCACAGTGTACGAAGATGTGGTTATCGAAGTGGATTTTACCAATGAAACAAGTGATACAGACATGGCTGCTTACACCAGCTATTCTCCTGCATTCAGAAATATCTATGCCGCCAATCTGATCAATTTTGACGATTACCGTTACCTGAATCTCACCCAAGCTTATGGCAGGATTCTGATGATTCGTGCCAATAACACCAATGCTACCTATATCTCAAAGATAGAAGAATTTGCCGATTGGAAAAGAATGAAGGGGCATGAGGTAAACCTGGTCAATGTTCAACAAGCCGGATCCTCCAGTTCTGCCATCAAGAATTATATTCAAGCCCAATATGACAACCTCAATACCCGGCCTGATTTTGTGATCCTGATCGGTGATACTCCTCAGATTCCCACTTTTTACGAAAGCAGCGGGGAAGGGGATTACCCTTATACCTTCCTGGCCGGCAATGATATGCTGGGAGATGTATTTATCGGTAGAATATCAGTGGAAACGGTAGATCAATTGCTCACAGTACTGGCCAAGATCTATAGCTATGAAAGGGATATCTACACCGGTGGCGTAGCCGCCAATTGGCTAAACCGCATTCTACTGGTCGGAGACACCGGCATATCGGGAATATCTTGTATGTATAATAGCTTATACATCAAAGAATTGGCCGCGAGGGCGAATCCTGATTACACCTTTATCGAAAACTACACTGGAGGATTCCCTTCCTCCATCAATACCGGGATCAATCAAGGAGTGAATTTCTTTAGTTATCGAGGCTGGATCAATATGAGTGGCTGGAGCCCCAGCGGATCCCTCGTAAACAATCCCCGCCTTCCGCATGCGGTGATGCTTACCTGCGGCACCGGTAATTTTGCCGGTTCAGGCGCCACAACCTCAGAAGCCTTCATAAGACTAGGTACTTCTGCCAATCCCAGCGGCGCTGTCACTGCCATAGGCATGGCTACCAGCAGCACACATACCATGTTTAACAATGCCCTCAATGCCGGTATCTTCAATGGTATCTTTGCTCATGATATGCGCACCATGGGAGAAGCTCTCTTAAATGGCCGTCTCTTTATCAATCAAACTTATGGCGCCAGTCATTCCGCTGGGGCAAAAAGCTCTGCCCATTGGTGTAATCTGATGGGAGATCCCAGCATGGAAGTCTTTGTAGGCATTCCGGGCAATCTGCAGATTGAAGCTCCGGATTCCCTGCCCTTGGGCAGTACGACGATGGACGTCAGAATTCTGGATGATAGCTCCATTGGGCTTGCGGATGTAAATGTAACCGCCTACAATACGTCAAGTTCGCAGCTTGTGGCCCGGGGTTATACTGACTCTGATGGTTACGTAAGCCTTTTTATTGGCTCAGGTATGCAGGGGAATATCAAGATCACCGCAGCCAAGCCCGACAAAAAGCCCGCTTTCCAGACGGTGTATGTTGCAGAAGGTGGCATAGTATATTATGATAAGGTGTTGTATGATAATGGAGAATATGGTTCTAGCGGGAACTCAGATAGCTTCGCCCAAGCTGGTGAGACCATCGCTTTGATGCTGACTGTGAAAAACACTACACAATCAGCTTTGACCGGAATCAGCGCGAGCGTATCTTGTGACGATGCATATATCCAACTTCAGACCAATACCATTAGTTTTGGAGATATTCCCGCCTCCGGGCATTTAATAGCCAACGCTCCGGTACTCATGACTCTTGCTAATAATCTACCGGCTCAGCGTGATATCCGCCTGGTTTTTGAATTTAGCGATGCCTCAGGTGGTAATCACGTATTCCCAATGCACATAGCTGCATACAACGCTTTGCTGAAAGTGGAAGCGGTGAATATCCTCGCCGGAGGCAATAGTATCTTAGACCCCAACGAAAATGGCACGCTTCAGCTGGGTATTCGCAATCAATCTATAGCCTCGGTGAATGATGTCTCAGCGCAGCTCTATTCGCTGGACGATCTGGTACAGGTGCAGCAGAACCAAGCCTATGTAGGCAGCATTGCGGCAGGGTCTATGATATTTGCCCTCGAGAGTTTTGAAGTCTATGCGCGCCCTCTGCTTATTCCGGGGATGCAGATTCCATTTAGAGTGCATTTGAGTAGCACCAGCGGCTTTGAGCAAGATGTTTATTTCAATGTCAACATAGGGAACGTTACACAAAATACACCTTTGGGCCCGGATAGCTATGGCTATTTTATCTATGACGAAAGCGATACGGCCTATGAGGATTGTCCCAGCTATGAATGGATTGAAATCCATCCCAGTCAGGGAGGAGGGGGCACTTTACTTAGTACACTAAACGATTCCGGGGTGTCCGGTGAAGAAGGTGAACAAGTTGGCAGCAATGCTTTGGAAGTAGTCAATTTGCCCTTTGACTTTAGTTTTTACGGCGAAACCTATAATCAAATCACCGTTTGTGTAAATGGTTTTATCGTCATGGGGATTACAGAAAACCCTGAATTCAGGAATTGCAGACTGCCTGCAGGAATTGGACCTGCTCCCATGATCGCTCCTTTCTGGGACGATCTTATCCTCATCGGCGATGCTGGAATATATCAATATTATGATGCCGATGAACATCGGTTTATCATCGAGTATTACAAGCTGCGTAATGGCTATAACCGTACCTCACTTGAGACTTTTCAGGTGATATTCTATGATCCCATGTACCATCAAACCAGCTTGGGCGATGGCAAGATCAAGTTTCAATATAAGGACTTTAACAATGTAGATGTGGGTGGTAGTGGATACTCTCCCCGGCATGGAAAATATGCCACCATTGGCATCAAAGACCATACCGGCACCCGTGGCTTGGAATATAGCTATGACAATGTATATCCCACTGCGGCAGCACCTCTGAGCCATAATTCAGCGCTGATGATAAACACCGTGCCCGTATTGCACGAAAGTCCCTATCTCGTGGTGCAGGACCTCATCATCAATGATTCCAATGGCAACGGAATCGTGGAACCCGGAGAAACTGTCGAGCTGGGTATCCGCCTTCTCAATCAGGGCCTCAATACCGCAGAGAATACCCAGATCAGCGTGAGTATGAATCATCCTTATGCCACTTTAACCAATAGCCAAAGTGCTTATCCAGAAATTCCCGGCGAAATGGGAGTTGTAAATATCCAGCCCATTGGCATCATCGTGAGTGAGCAGTGTCCTGATGGCAGCCAGCTTCAGCTAAATGTGCATGTGGAAACGGGCAACGCTGCCTGGGATTATTCCATCCTGGTACCGGTACATAAACCAGCTATAGAAATCAGCAGCTACTATATGAATGACGCTCAAGGCAACGCCAACGGCATGGTAGATCCTGGTGAAAGCTTTGATCTGGTGGTCAATTTTGCCAATAAAAACCTAGTGGATGCTCACAATATTACCGCCAATCTCATGAGCACGTCTCAGCATGTAACTATTCTAAACTCCGGCTTGCTCTTGCCCAAAATCCCAGCTGGCTCAATTACCCAAGCGAAATATGAAATCAGCATCTCACCTGAAGCACCCATGGGCAACAATTTAAGCTTTTATCTCACCTATCTGGGAAACCTCGTTCCTGCCACAAACAATCATTTATTTATTAGCATCGGCACCACCGGTATGAGCCAGGATTTTGAAGATAACAATGGCAATTTCCAGCCCAATCCCACAAGCAACGCCTGGCAGTGGGGGAGTTCCAGTGCTGTTCCTGCCCATAGTGGTGACAAGCTCTGGGGCACCCGCCTCGATTCCAGCTATAGTGCAAATGCAAACTATAAGCTTAGCACTCCGGCCATTTATATTGGCGCTGATTTTGCCTTGGAATTTTGGCATTATTTTGATACTGAAGCGAATTACGATGGTGGTAACGTGCAAATATCTACAGATTCAGGCAATAACTGGCAAGTGATTCCTCCCACAGGTGGATATACTAATTCTTTCCTCAATGCCTTGAATGGGCCTGGTTTTTCAGGCAACAGCAATGGTTGGGTCAAATCCTCCTTCCCGCTCTCAGCATATAGCAATCAAAACGTGATCTTCCGTTTCGTTTTTGCCTCCGATAGCAGCAACCACGGTCAGGGCTGGTTTATAGACGATGTGCGGACTTCCGGATATATTGAGTATGCTGGCATGGTAAGCGGGCAGATCCTAAGCTCCGATCCTGCGATCGATTTTGAAAGCATTTGCATCAGCAATGCCGACGCGATCTTAAGTACTGCAGATGAGAGCGGCAACTATAATCTCTATTTGCCCATGGGCCTGCAATATGTCTCAGCTACAGCAGAAGGCTATCATAGCATAGACCCAGTGGCTATCGGGCTGAGCGAAGAATTTGCAGTAGCTATTCAGGACTTTTATCTGGGCTATTTCAAGCCTGCCTCAAATGTGGTTCACAATGTGAATATTGACTTTCTGACCTTGAGTTGGGATGCGCCCGCAGATTCTGAATACCCAGTGCTGGGATACGAGGTTTACAAGCGCTTTGGCGCAGGAGCCTTTGAGATGATTAGTACAGTGCAGCAGCCCTTGTATCATGAAACCCTGGAGGTTTCTGGAGAGTATAAATACTACATCCGTGTCCTTTACCCCGAAGGAGAGTCCAAACCCACACCTACTCTAAGCTTTTATTGGGGGGGAGTGGACAATCCTGATCAGCCTTTGCCTGTAGCCATTACCGGTTTACAGAGGAACTATCCCAATCCCTTCAATCCCACCACCACAATTTGCTTTACCCTGGCAGATGCCTCACCGGTGCGTCTTTCGATCTACAACCTCAAGGGACAACAAGTAGCATCTCTGATGAATGCAAGCCTCAGCCCGGGCGAGTATCGTAAAATCTGGAATGCAGTGGACGAACGCGGTCGCCCCGTGAGCTCTGGAATATATCTGATCAGACTCGAAACCAATAGCGGTGTCTTTACTCAAAAAGCTATGCTGATGAAGTAAGGTGTTGCAGCCCAGACCTCGGTCAGGGTTCTTTACCTGGACTTTCCAGCCGGGCCCCGATAAATATTGATAGGCGGCTCCTGCAAGAGCCAGCCCTATGCGATAGACACGCTTTTGATGCAGGTTCGACTCGAGCTGACTCGAGCCGAACCTGCGTCAAAGACAAATTGAATCGAAGGGTGAGCGTAGGGGCAGACTTACGTTCTACCAAAACATGGATTATCGAAAGGATATTCGTTCAAAGCGCTTGCTCTGAAAGAAAGTAGAAGATTTTTATTGACACAAAATGCCTTTATGAAAATATGGTTAGAAATGAAGCCGTCTGCTTCAGCCTTGCTGCCTTAAATGTGTGTGTAAGGCTCAGAAATACTGAATATCAGTACATTATTTACTGTGGAACAGGCGGAATTTCCTTTGGAGATTTCGCCTGTTCCATTTTAACCGGTAAAGAAGGAGGTTCTTATAATCCGGATTAAACGTTTCAAGGCAAGGACCAAAGAAGTTGTGCCGAAAGAAAGAATTAACCATCAGATCACTGCGGACAAAGTTCGCCTGATCGATTCTGATGGCAAGCAGGTTGGTGTTTTGTCCTTACGCGATGCTCAGCATAGGGCAGATGAAGCTGGATTGGATTTGGTGGAAATATCACCCACAGCAAACCCACCCGTTTGCCGACTCTTGGATTTTGGTAAATACTATTTCCAAAAAGAAAAGAAGGCTCGCGAAGCCAAAAAAAGACAGCATGAAGTTGAGGTAAAGGAAATCAAATTTGGTCCCAATACCGAAGAACACGATTATAACTTCAAGAAAAACAATGCGATTAAATTTTTAAAACAGCACAACAAGGTGAAATTCACCGTTCGTTTCCGGGGCCGCCAAATGGCGCATAAGGAATTGGGATATAAGATATTGGATAAGATCAAAGCTGATCTTGCTCATATCGCTGATGTCGATCAGGAACCGATGAGCGACCGCAATCTACTTTCGATAGTGGTCTCACCCAAAAAAGATATTGACCAAATCCTGAAAACTACGCCCAAAGCGGGTGAAACTACAGATGGCGCAGAAGCTACAGACATTACTGAAAATGCGCAGGCCACTGAAGCCACAGGAATCGTTGAAACCGTGGAAGCCCAGGAAAGCACTCAGCCCGAGACCATAGAAAGCTAATAGAATATAACCCAGCCAGTTGCGCATCCTGAAAGATGTGTCAGGGCTGTGATGATATAGAGAAATTCAAGGAGATATAAAATGCCAAAGATCAAAACTAATCGATCTGCCGCTAAGCGCTTTAAGCTAACCGGCTCCGGGAAGATAGTGCGCCATCATGCAAAAACTGGCCACATCAAGACCAAGAAATCACCAAAATTGAAACGTAACCTTCGTGCCAGCGCCATCGTCGCAAAATGTGATGAAGGTAGAATTTACCGCATGCTGGGATTGTAAAGGAGAATAAGAAATGCCAAGAAGTGCAAATAACGTAGCAGCCCATCGTAGAAGAAAAAAATATATGCTCGCAGCCAGAGGCTACTTTGGTCGCAGAAGTAAAACATATCGTGTAGCACGTCAGACCGTTGAACGTGCTATGGCCTTCTCCTTTGCTCATCGCAAGCTGAAAAAACGCCAGTTCCGCAGCCTGTGGATCACCCGCATAAATGCCGCCTGTCGCTTGAACGACATGAGCTATAGCAAGTTTATCAATGGACTTCACAAGTCCAATATCGAGATAAACCGCAAGACCTTGGCTCATCTGGCCTGGCATGACGCTGGTGCTTTTGCCCGCCTGGTAGAGATCGCCAAAAGTATCTAATAAACACAAAAGCAAATGAGTCCATATTTGGGACCTTTGCCCAATAATATAAAAATGCGGTTTGACTAAAAACCGCTTTTTATCTATCACAGCTAAGCTTCATATAAGGAAAGAACATTGCAAGAACAGCTTGAACTTCTAATCAAGGAAGCGGAGCAAGAGATTGGCAATTGCTCCGGTGTAAACGATATACTCAATGCCAAAGCCAAATATTTGGGCAAGAAAAGCATGCTGAATGGCTTTTATGGCAAAATGAAAGAACTTGATGCCGAGCAGCGTCCAGCTTTTGGCGATCAGCTAAATTCTGTGCGCAAGCAGATCGAAACTCTGCTAAGTGCCCGCTCGAAGGCCATCCAGGAAAGCACTTGGGAAAAAAGTCGTGTGGATTTTGATCCCAGTATGCCGGGAATCGCTTTGGGACGAGGCGGCTATCACCCCTTAAGCATTATCCGTCGCCAGATCGACGAAGTATTTATCAGCATGGGTTTTGAGATAGCTGAAGCCAATGAGATCGAGGACGAATTTCACAATTTTGACGCTCTCAACACCCCCAAAGATCATCCCTCCCGCAATCTGGCAGATACCTTTTATGTGGATGGTGGGATGCTACTGCGGACCCAGACCTCTCCTGTGCAAATCAGGGTGATGGAAAAGCATAAGCCGCCCATCCGAATCATTTCTCCTGGACGCTGTTATCGAAATGACAAACCGGATCCCTCACATTCACCCGTCTTTCATCAGGTGGAAGCACTCGTGGTGGATAAGGGCATCAGTATGGCTGATCTGCAGGATACTTTGCAAAACTTTGCCAGCATCATGTTTGGCACAGACGTGAAAAGCCGCATCAGGCCACATTTCTTTCCCTTTACCGAACCTTCTGCGGAGATGGATATATCCTGCGTGGCTTGTGGTGGCCAGGGCTGTCGGATCTGTAAACAGTCCGGTTGGTTGGAAATGGGTGGTGCCGGAATGGTGGATCCCGCCGTCTTTGATACCCTGGGCATAGATTCGGAAATCTACACCGGATTTGCCTTTGGACTGGGCATCGAACGCATAGCCATGCTCAAATACAATATTCCGGATATGCGGATTCTATTTGAGAACGATCTCAGGATGCTAAGACAATTCAGAGGAGAGCTATAATGAAAATCGCATTATCATGGTTAAAGCGTTACCTGGAAGTGGATAAGGAGAATCACCAGCTCTCTGATCTGCTCACTTTTGCCGGCATCGAAGTAGAGGGCATGCAAGAGCTACCTGCCTTTGGCGACAAAGTTTTCGCAGCGAAGGTTATCTCTGCCCAAAAAGTGCCCAAGACAGATCACTTGCAGATCTGCTCCGTGGATATTGGGGATATACACTATCCTGGAAAAGATGAAAACAACTGCATTCCAGTAATCTGCGGCGCTCCCAATTGCAGCGCAGGTATGATGGCTGTGTTGGCTTTACCTGGCGCAGAACTCGGTGATATCAAGATTGAAAAAGCCAAGATCCGCGGGATAGAATCTCACGGCATGCTCTGCTCGGAGCGCGAGCTTGGCCTTTCAGAAAATCATGCTGGAATCATAGCCCTGCCTACCGAGATAATGATAGGCACTTTGGCAGATGTTTTGTATGAATTGCCCGATTGTGTGTTTGATCTGGAAATCACACCAAACCGTAGTGATCTTTTAGGTTATGTCGGTATCGCCAGAGACCTTTCCGCCAAGCTCTTACGCCCGGTGATCAAGCCTGGTTTGCCGAAGCTTAAAATCGGCAATGAAGAGCTTAAACTGGGTTTGAAGAATCTCGAGCCAGAACTTTGTCCCCGCTATACAGCGCGGGTCATCAAGGGCGTTACCATCAAAGAATCACCGCTTTGGCTGAAAACCGCTCTGATCAAAAGTGGCCTCAGGCCCATCAACAATATCGTGGACGTAACAAATTTCGTGATGCTGGAAAGCGGACATCCTCTGCATGCTTTTGATTATGACAAGCTGGAAGCAAGTGATGACGCTCAGGGCTATCCTGACATCGTGGTGCGTACTGCCTACACAAAAGAAGAATTTATTGCCCTGGATGGCAAAAAGTATTGTTTGGATGGTGATGAACTGGTGATCGCTGATGGCAAGAAAGCCTCTGCTTTGGCCGGAGTAATGGGTTCAGCCCACTCAGCCATAAGCGAGCAGACTGTGAATATTGTGCTCGAATGCGCAGCCTTTCATCCCGGATCGATCCGCAAAACCTCATATAAACACAAGCTCGGTACGGATTCTTCCTACCGCTTTGAAAGGCATCTCTCTGCCAAAAGTGCGGCCGAAATCAGCGATCGGGCTACTGCTCTGATCCTGGAGCTGGCCGGTGGAACGATCTGTGGAGAATTGCTGGATAGCTATCCTACACATGATGAAGAGATTATCCTGGGAGTACGTCCTCATAGATTTGAGTCTTTGATCGGTTATGCTCTGTCTAATGACAAGATTCGCGAGATTTTGGAAAACCTGGGCTTTGCTTTCATCAAATATGGAGATTTCAAGCCACGACCGATTGCCTATGTAGAAGATATTCCCTCTTTACAGACAAATGGGGTGAAAGACCAAGACCTTCAAAGCAGAAAGCTTCAGGACAATAGCTTTACCCATTATTATCGGATCCCCACTTATCGTAAAGACATCACCCGGGAAGCAGACATTTTGGAAGAGCTGGCACGGTTGGCGGGATATGATAAAGTGCCGCAGAAGACAGTTTTAGGACAGATAATGGATCGTCATGCCTACAAAATCCAAAATCAGGCAACGGATTGGATAGTGTCTTTTGGCGCTTATGAAACCTTGAACTATAGCTTTACAGACCCTGCGCTGATGCAGCTTTTGGGTTACGAGGATAAGGACACCAACTATATTCAGCTGTTGAATCCCCAGAGCTCAAATAATAGCGTGATGCGAGTCTCGTTATTACCGCAATTGCTCAGCAATCTGGAGTATAACCTGAATCATGCAGAGCGGGATGTGAAGCTCTTTGAACTGGGTAAAGTGTATCTGAAAAAGAAGAGCGATCACCATGAGCCCAAGCATCTTGCAGCTATTTTTACCGGCAAAGCTAATGTCGAACACTGGCAACACAAGTCAGCTCAGATAGATTATTACTGGGTAAAGGGCTGCTTTGAAGGCCTGCTGTCCAGGCTTGGTATCAGCTATCAGGCACATACCTGCGAGCTGCCCTATCTGATAGCCAAGGAAGCATCCGCTTACTATCATAAAGAAACTCTTTTAGGCAGTTTTGGCAGGATAAAACCTGCTGTGCTTCAAGCTTTTGGCATTGATGCCAATAGCCTGGGTCAGGATGTCTGGACTCTGGATTTTGAGCTGGAGAATCTGGTAAAGCTGACCAGAAATCTAGGGATTAAATATCATGATATCCCCAAGTACCCTGCTGTGGTACGAGATATTTCCTTCCTGATTTCAGATCAATATAGCTATCTCGAGCTGCGCCACAGTATCACTGCTATCAATACAGATATTATCAGAGAAGTAAAAGTATTTGATGAATACCGTTCAAAGCAAATCCCACAAGGCTTTAGAAGCCTCAGCCTGCACATAACGATCCAAGATCAAGAAAAAACATTGACAGATGAGCGCCTTGATGAGCTAATGATTTCAGTGCAAAAAACACTAACAGATAAATTTGAAATTGCAATGAGGTAAATATGGAAAGTCCGATTGTAAATCTGCAGCAGAGACTGCAGAAATTGATTGATCAATATACCGTAAATAAAAAGGAACTGGACGAGCTAAAGACCAGCTATACTCAGCTTAGGGATGAGAATACCCAGCTGCTCAGCCAGATCGAAGATTATGTCAATCTGGTAACAGATACAGATAATTCTCTAAAGACACTTCAAGGTGAACATCAAAGTCTGAAAAACAAGTATGACGAAATGGAAAAGATGCTCTTCGGCGTAGAAAGCTTTGCTGACGACGCTATCAAGAAAATCGATGATATCTTCCCCAAGATAGGGGACAGCGAGTAAGCAATGAAATCGGTAGAGGTGGAGATTTTTGGGCGCTTATTTCGTCTGAGAAGCGACAATCCTACCCGCACACAAAAGATTGCTGAAGACTTATCTGAACAACTGACAGAAATTTATGAGAGCTACGAGAATCTGGATTTTTCCAGGCTTTTGCTGCTCGCCTGTTTTCAGCGTGAAGAGAAGCTGCAAATAGCAATAGAAGAAAACCAAGAATTGAAAACCGAACTAAACCGGGTAAATCAGATGCTGGAAAGCATTGTGAATATATGAAATTAGCCTGCGGAATTCGTGATATGGATTGCATAAAAGCCAATGAATAATAAGGGAGTCGAGCCATGGGTGGCATGCGCGCCGGTTCATTCCGGATACATAAAGCCCACAAGGTAGATTCCCACCTGCAGTATGGCTTTGAATAAAGTCAAACATACACGGTTCACGCGGGCCTTTAATTCTGCTTCCCGAATTATTTCGGTGAGCGTAAATAGATCGAACTAAGGAAATAGTATTATGCAAATAGCATACATAGCAAGTGCCATCGCTTTTGCCGTGGGCTTTCTTTTCGCATTGGTGATATATCTGATCAAGCGCAATAGCGCCTTTAGGGCTGTATCCCAAGCTACAGAGATTGCCGAAAGCATCAAAAGAGATGCAGCAAAAGAGGCCGAGGTCGCCAAGAAAGCGGCTTTGGTGGAAGCACGCGAAGAATGGTTTAAACAAAAACGTATCTTCGATGAAGAAGTAAAAGAACGTCAGCGTGAGCTCAGAGCTCAGGAAAAGAAATACAATGAGCGCTTGGGCAGCTTGGATAAACGGCTGGATTCCCTGGATAAAAAGGAAAACAACCTTACTGAACAGGAACAGAGACTTAAGGGTAAAGAAGACGAACTGCAGCAGAAGAAGCAGGAATTTGATGATATTATCACTGAACAAAAGCGAAAACTGGCCGAAGTGGCAGGACTTTCTCGCGAAGAGGCTTTGGAGCGTCTGCGTCTGGAACTCATCGCCACTGCACGTCAGGTGGCTGCCAATGATGCCAAACTCACCATCGAGCAGCTGAAGCTGGACACCACCAGAAAGGCCACCGAAATCCTTGCCACTGCCATCCAACGCATGGCTGTGGATCATGTCTCCGAAAGCACTGTATCCGTAGTGTCTCTGCCCTCGGATGAGATGAAGGGGCGCATCATCGGTCGCGAAGGTAGAAACATTCGCACCTTTGAAAAAGCTTCGGGAGTAGATCTGATTATAGACGATACTCCGGAGGCCGTAGTGCTTTCCTGTTTTGATCCTGTACGCAGAGAGATTGCACGTCTGTCTTTGGAGAAACTGATCTCCGATGGCAGAATCCATCCCGGACGCATCGAAGAAGTAATCGCCAAAACCAATAAGGAAATGGATGAAAACCTCATCAAGATCGGTGAAAAGGCAGTATTGGAAACCAATATCCACAATATCTCGCCAAACCTGATCAAAGTCTTGGGACGCCTGCATTATCGTACCTCTTATGGGCAGAATGTATTGCAACACTCCATTGAAGCAGCCTGGATCTGTGGTATATTGGCAGCAGAGCTGCAATTGGATCAGGAAGTTGCCCGCCGAGCCGGAATGCTGCACGACATCGGAAAAGCTGCAGATCATGAATTCGACGGCACTCATGCCATTATCGGAGCCAATTTAGCTCGCAAAAATGGCGAAGGTAAGTTGATCGTAAATGCTATCGAAGCGCACCATGAAGAAGTGGAAGCGCTTTCGGTTTATGCCGCTTTGGTGCAAGCTTCAGATGCCATATCCGGAGCCCGTCCCGGAGCCCGGCGAGAAATGCTGGAAACTTATATGCAGCGCCTGGCCAAGCTGGAAGAGATCGCCAATAAAGTCGAAGGTGTGAATAAATCCTATGCCATTCAGGCCGGCAGAGAGTTGCGCATTATCGTGGAGCCCTCCATGATCGAGGAAAATCAAACACCGCTTCTGGCCTCTGAGATTGCCGCTTCGATAGAGAAGCAAGTACAGTATCCAGGACAGATTAAAGTAACCGTGATTCGAGAGACACGCCAGATCGCAATGGCAAAATAAATGACAATCCTCTTTTTCGGCGACGTATTTGGCAAACCGGGCAGAACAGCCCTGCTGAGTCGTTTACCAGAGCTGATTGCTCAATACAACAGCGATTTTGTGATCGTGAATGGTGAGAACCTGGCCGATGGCAAGGGCATCACCGAAAGGACCCTAAAGCCGCTATTGAGCAGAAGCGTGGATGTGATCACCAGTGGCAATCATCTCTGGGATCGCCAAGAGGGGTTGGAATATATTGCCGAGGAGCCCAGAATCGTGAGACCTATGAACTATCCTCCTTTTGCACCGGGGAGCATGAATTACATTATCCGCAAGGGTGATCTGGCGCTCAACGTGATCTGCCTTACCGGCCAGATTTATATGCCGCCTTGTGATTCTCCCTTTCTGGCATTTGATAGTTTCTGGGATGCTGCAGATCAAACGCTACCCCTATTTGTGGATTTCCATGCGGAATCTACCGCTGAAAAGCGTGCATTTGGCTGGTACGTGGATGGCAGAGCTTCTGCTGTGATCGGCACCCACACTCATATTCAGACTGCTGATGAGGAAATCCTCAGTGAAGGCACCGCCTATCTGACGGATGCCGGTATGACAGGCGCTCACGATAGTGTGATCGGTGTGAAAAAGGAAATCATCCTGGAGAAATTCAGAACTTCTGTGCCTCACCGCTTTGAAACTTCGGATCAGGGACTCATGATAAATGGCGTTGCACTGGATATAGATCCAGTTTCGCGCCAGGCTACCCGTATTGAGCGCATTAGACTGGCAGTGGAGGAATAAATGCAAAAAGAATTGAAAGGCAAGGCTATCGCACTGGCGATCAATAAGGTCTCCAAAGCCCTGATTCAGGAGTATGATCTAAGCCCAAGCATGCGCTTGATCCAGGTGGGGGAAGACCCCGCCTCTTCCTACTATGTGCAAAGCATCGTGAATACCGCTTCCCGCTTGGGTTGCAAAGCTGAATTGCTATCCTTGTCAAAGACTGCGAGTCAAGAGGACTTGATATCTGTGATCCAAGCCGCCAATGAAGATACAGGTGTGCATGGCATCATGCTGCAAAAACCTCTGCCCAAAACGATGGATGACAGCCAGATAAATATGAGCATTGACCCAAATAAAGACATTGATGCTCTGCATCCGCTGAATTTAGGTAAAATCCTTATGCAAGAAGATGGCTTTTTGCCGAACACTCCAGCGGCGGTTTATTACACTTTGAAGTATTATGACATCGACCCCATGGGCAAGAATGTAGTAGTTTTAGGGCGTTCAAACGTGGTGGGAAAACCCTTGGCGAATATGCTTTTGTGGAAGAAGCCCTATGCTAATGCCACGGTAACAGTTTGCCACAGCCGCACCCGCAACCTAAAGGAAATCTGTCAAAATGCGGAGATCTTGATTGCTGCGATCGGCAAAGCGAATTTTGTTTCGCCGGATATGATTAAAGATGGCGCAGTCTTGATAGACGTAGGCATCAATGAGATCATACAGCCAGATGGCAGCTCCAGCTATGTGGGTGACATAGACTATGATGCTTGCTATGAAAAAGCTCAGGCCATTACTCCCGTTCCGGGGGGAATTGGCCGGATTACCACCAGTCTTTTGTATTTGAATTTGGTGAAAGCTTGTCTTATTGCCAAAAAAATAAATAAAAACGTTGACGAATATGTCGATCTGATTTTTGGTGAGAACCAAAAGAAATAATAACCTGATGTTTGGGAGGAACGATGAAGAATAAGAGTTATAGACTCTTGGCGATCATCTTGATACTTACGGCAGTAGCTCTTGTTGTGACCGGCTGTGGAAAGTCCGGGAACAGATTTGCAAACGAACTGCCTTCGATTTCAATTACCTCATTTGAGGGTTGGAGTAATGATAATATTCCAGCAAACGTGGATACAACTAGCCATGAGTACCTTTTTCAACAGAAGATATTCTGGCATGCCACAGATCCTGATGGCGTTATCACTGGGTACGCTTTCCGTATTCTGGATGAAAACCAAGATCCCATTGCAGTGCCGGGCTATAAGTATATAGCAGACGCTGCCAGTGGCCTGATCCCGGAGAATCTATTGAACAAACACGGAGAAGGCTGGGTAATTCACTATCTACCCGGTGCGCCACAAGATTACCCTTTGGATAATCATTTGGCTAAGCGCACAATCTGGACAAATCAGAAATATGCGCTGATCAATTTTCCCGCATCTGATGAAAACGGCGATCCGATGCCCACGATATCATATTTTGAAGTATTGGCGATTGACAATCGTGGAGACATTACCAAGAATACAGCCAAGCGTAAATTCCGCACAAACTCAAATCGTCCTGATTGCATTGCCAGTACTACCAGAGGCAACCCTGATGGCGGTGATGTAGGAAGTGGCATGACTCTCAGATTTTCTATGAACTATCCAGATAGCTTGAATATGCTGATCGATGCGGTTCCTTCAAGATTCGAATTTAAGATGATGAAGATCGACGATGTGACGAAACAGATTGTTGCCGGTACTGAGACTGAGTGGTTCAACACAGTGGGGCAGGAGCGCATTAATGAATTTCGCCTAACCAAAAGAACCAATCCACCCTTGACATACGATTATGATCAAGAGGGTAATTCACTAGGCTATAGTACCAGAGTGGTTGCCCGGGCTGTCGATTTGGCTGGAGTATATTCCGATATGACCATACCCACGGATAATAAGCCTCCTAATTGGCAAGTCAATTTTAAAGTAAAACCTGGCTTCCATCCACGGACCACTCTCTATTCCCAAAGGATTCTTGCTTTGGGCGAAAATCATTTTGAAGATATAAAAGACGAATCGACCCCTGAAGATCTGCCCTATACTGTCGTTCAAGGGGAAAATCTTTATGCCACTCCTTTATTTAAAGACTTCACAAACACCTATTCTGTAGTTCACAGCACAGATCTCAGGATTTACGTCCGCTGGGGTTGGTGGGGTGAATACGGTGAAGAATCTAGTAGTGGTTCCATCACCTATCCTGCCGACAATCCTTATGTAAAGAAATTTGACGCTGTTTTAAGCGAACCTGACTCTACAACCGGAAATCCAGGTGGCAAGAATTACTATTCGGAGATCACCCATTTTGATCTTCGCTATGATGGTGAGCCTTATTTCTTTCAGCCTTTCCCCGGATCACAATATAATTTTGTCGATGATGATGGAACTGAGTGGCTGAGATTACCTCTGTACTCTCCCCTCAGACAATCCATCGTGCTCACTGGAAACCAAATCAACCCTGGAAGACATAAATTTGAAGTTCGTGCTGTGGATTCTCAGGATGAAGTTTCCAAATATCCGGCTGTATTCGAGTTCAATGTTGTGCCCTATATCCCACCAGCTTCACGTTCTGGAATCTTGATCGTGGATGATGATGTCGACAGTGCCCAATACTCACCAGAAGAGATTGTGAATGCTAAATATACCAGCATGACCTCTGGTATTGGAGCCGTGACCATGTTCAAACTATTCCAAAAAAGTCTTGATCCAGGACCAGAAGAGACAGCAGAAGAAAGAAGGCGTAAAGACGCTCGTGGCCGCGAACTGTCATTCTCTGAGTTACAAAAGTATAAATTGGTAATCTATCATGCGGATCATCCTGCCCGTGGTGGTACTATTGAGGATGAGGTCGATGGCCTCTCTCTTTTCCTGCGTGGCGGCGGGAATCTCGTGATTTCTCATACTGCACAATTTAAGTCCAAGGTCGAAAGTATCGCAAATAAGTATGCCCTGGGTTTGAATTCCAGAAAATATACGATTATGGACTTCATGGGTCTGCCCAGAGTTCCGAAAATGACCCCTGGATCCCAAAATCTCAGTGTCGGAGCCTTCTTCCAAAAAGGCGTAGGGAGCTCAGGGTTTCCGAACGTAGGCGTGCAATATTCCGATAATCCTGATAATACAGCCGGCACTGCAGCTTTCAACCCTATCGTTGAGAGTCGCAAAGGCTTTTCTGCTGTGGCGTATTATAATGTGGTCAATGGAGCACCGAATATACTTGGTGACCCGATTTATACCTACGGTTGCAAACCTGTGGACTTCCCTACATCTCCCCCCACCCAAGCTCAATTTGATACTTTCAATGGTAAGGTGGTAGGAGTGCGCAAAACAAACAGTAACGGCGGCAAGGTATATACATTTACCTTCCCATTATCTTATATGCTGGATAGCCATACCAAGGCTCTGATCAATAAAATCTGGAGCGAACTGCAATAAATCCTGAATATCAATATAAATAAACAGGGGGCGTCGATTCGACGCCCCCTTTATCATATATAGCATTATTGCCAATATCGCGAGTCAAAGAAAGAGCCCAGGTCCACCAGCTTTTTCCCAGCAATCAATTTGTAGATAAACACATCTTCCGCTCCTGCATCCAGGTACACTGAACGGATCAATTCCGAGCAGTAAAGCCGATCACTGTTGCTGAGATCAAAATCGTGATCAAAGGCTGATCTCTGACTTAGGTAGTATCTGGCTCTATTGCCAAGCAGCGCAGGCTCGATCTGAAAGGCCGGCTTTATGTGCCGTATATTTCCCAGATATGCTTTGCTGATGAAAGACTGAAGATCCTCAATACGAATGCCATCACTATCCGAGATGCTGCCCGAAATGCTGTGGATGATCTTCCATTTGCCCTGATCATGCACCAATATGCCGCAATGCGACATACCCTCGGCAGAGGGGAAGGCCTGGGTGATCAGGGTGGAGATGAGGGAATTGCCTTGCCTGAGCAAGATGTCGCCTTCAGTGAAGCGTGTGCTATCCACAAAGGCACTGTGCCCTTTCAGACTATCAGGCTCCCAAGAGAAAGCTCTGCCACGAAAGGCAGAGCTTGTTAATATGCTGACTGTTGTCAGGCCGAGGCCAATGAGCGCAAGCCTATTTGTCCAGGTCTTCCTTGGCAAGGTCCACTTTCCAGGTCCCATCGATCTTTTTCATTTTCAGTTCATGAATATTCTTTTCATCTGGGCTATCTGTATTCCACTTCTCGAAGGTAACGATGGCAGAATCTTCTTCTTCCACTGTTTTCAAGATCTTGTATCTGGTTTTTTTCATTTCGGTTTTTTGTTCTTCGCTCATGTTTTCAGCGAAAGACTCAAGCATTTCCAAAAGCTGTTGTCCTTGTTCGGTAGTATGTTTCCTGGCAGCGGCAAAATCATTATTCTCGATAGCATCGAAGAATGCTCGGGCAGGTTTTTCTGATTTTGCTCCACAGGCGGCCAAGGCAAACAGCGCTAAGCTTATGAGTAGAATATAGACTAATCTCTTCATGGTATCTCCTACAAATATAATTAATATTGCAAGTGGTGATAAATATCTGTCATATCAGGCTTTATCTTTGGTTTTCCGTTTAAAGCTGGGAGTTCTATCGGGTTTTGCAGTTTGTTTTGTTCTGAATTTACGAAATTCTGTTTTGGCCTTATTCTTATCTTCCCAAGGTGGATTGTAGGAATCTGAGCGCTTTTTGCTGCTCTCTCGGGAGTATGAACTGGAGCCTGCAGCTTTCGCTGGGGACACGCTGGGATCTATCTTTTGACCGTTGAATGGAGTTTGAGAAATGGCTTTTTTTAGCTCATTTTCATACTTTGCATCCAGATCTATCAGGCTGTAATCTCCAAAGATATTAATCTGTCCGATCTCTATTCCACGGGTTACTCTCAGGCTGTTGATATAGCGCATCAGATCACGTTTCGTAAGACCGTTGCTGAGTCCAATATTCAGACGGAAGGTGCTGAAAGAAAAGCTGCTCTTGTCCCTCTTTTCCCGCGGTTCTCTGGAGTCTCTCGAATCCCTGGAATCTCTGGAACTTCTCGAATCGCGTGAATCCCGAGCTTCACCCATGTTATTCAGATCTGGGATATCCTTGTAGTAGTTCAAGAAACGGTTAAATTCGACCGAAACAAAGCGCTTAATCAGGTCTTCCCTGGTCATCCAGCTCAGCTTTTTAAATACATTGGTGAGGAATGATTCCATTTCAGCTTCATTGACCTCGATGCGCTCCACCGTGTCGATGAAATGAAAGAGCTGCTTTTCACAGATTTCTCTGCCGCCGGGAACTTTTTGCCAGACGATGGGGGCGCCAAGCAGTTTTTCCACCGCTCTTAAGGCACTGGTTTCTTTGCCGTGGGTGATGGTGATCGAGATTCCGCTTTTACCCGCTCTGCCGGTACGTCCACAACGGTGGATATACATGATGGGATCAGTGGGCACCTGGTAATTTATGATGTGGGTGAGATCATCCACGTCCAAACCTCTGGCGGCAACGTCTGTAGCTACCAATAGCGGCACAAATTTGCTGCGGAATTTGCTCATTACCAGCTCGCGCTGTCCTTGAGAAAGGTCTCCATGCAGGGCATCGGCATTGTAGCCGTCATGCTGCAATTTGTCGGCGATTTCCTGGGTTTCATTGCGGGTGCGGCAAAATATGATGCCATAGATATTGGGATTCATATCCACGATTCTTTTCAGAGCCAAGTATTTATCTTTGGCCTGGACTTTGTAGTAAAAGTGTTGGATATTTTCTGCACCTTTATTTTCACTGCCCACGCTGATGCGATGTGGCTCTTTCATAAATTTCTTGGCCAGGTTTTCCACTTCTTTGGGCATGGTAGCGGAAAATAGCAGAGTCTGGCGCCGTTCGGGGATGCTTTTCATGATTTCAGCCAGCTCGTCATGAAAACCCATATTCAGCATTTCATCCGCTTCATCCAAGACTAAGTAAGTTACCTTGCTCAGTTTCAGAGAGCCCTGACGGATCATATCCGCCACGCGTCCCGGAGTGCCTACCACGATGTGGGCACCGGTCTTCAGAGCTTCTTTTTGTTTGTAGATCGGAGCTCCTCCATATACTGCCACCACGCGAATGCGGGTCATATAAAAAGCATATTCTTCAAGATCTTTGCTAATTTGCAGGCAAAGCTCACGAGTGGGGCAGAGGATGATACTTTGCGTATCGCTACTTTCAATATCTATTTCGCTGAGCAAGGGAAATCCGAATGCGGCGGTCTTGCCGGTTCCAGTATTGGCCAGGGCGATAAGGTCATGATCATTGTCTAAAATCCAGGGAATGCACAGCTCCTGAATAGCTGTAGGGCTTTCAAAGCCCAGCTTTTGTGCAGCACGCTGAAGAGGCTCTGGTAGTGTGATATCAGTAAATTTTGTCAATTGAGTTTTCCTTTTATGTAATTATGCTGCCACACTATAGGAACTGCCAATTTTGTAAAGGAATTGTTTTGAATATCTTGACTATCGCCTATATTCTCTTAAGATCGATAAGAGTCAAGCCTATAAAACCTTAGCTCTTGCTCACCCCTTCAAGTTGATTTTGACGCGTTTTTAACTCGAACTGACTCGAATGCTCGAGTGAACTCGAGTCGAAACTCCGTTAAAAGCGAGTCCAGGAGAAGAGGAAGGCTTGGGCTTCTTACCTTGATGCACTATTTTTGATACATAATCTTTGAGCTTAGTGATAGGAGCTTCGTGCCTTTTAAAGGTAAATCTTTGGGAATCATCACAGCAGGCTTGACAAAAACTGCCTGATGAAATAGAATGTCAGACAAAATGAATTATATGGAGTAGCGATGCAGACGATGTTTTCCGGACTGCTGGACTTTCAGCTTTCCCAGATGATTATGATCATCGTGGGCTTAGTGCTGATTTGGCTGGCAATAGCGAAAAAATATGAACCGGCCTTGCTGTTGCCGATCGGATTTGGGACCATACTCACCAATATTCCGATGTCTGCAGCCATCGGCGATCATGGTCCACTTACGATCCTGTTTAAGGCAGGAATCGAGACAGAGCTGTTTCCTCTTTTGATCTTTATCGCCATTGGTGCGATGATAGATTTTACGCCGCTGTTGAAGAATCCGTTTATGCTACTATTTGGTGCGGCAGCACAGCTTGGCATCTTTGTTACCATCATCCTGGCAGCACTTTGGGGATTTGATATCAAGGAAGCTGCCTCGATCGGAATCATCGGAGCTGCGGATGGGCCTACCTCGATCTATGTGGCGAACCGCTTTGCCCCCAATCTCCTGGGTCCGATATCCGTGGCCGCTTATTCATATATGGCTCTGGTACCTATTATACAACCTCCTGTGATTCGTGCGCTTACCACCAAAAAAGAACGTAAGATTCGCATGGATTATCATTCCGGTGATGTCTCAAAGACCGTAAAAATCATCTTTCCCATCGCTATCACCCTCGTAGCGGGAATCTTGGTACCGGCATCTTTGGCTCTGATCGGCTTCTTGATGTTTGGCAATCTTCTGCGCGAATGCGGTGTATTGGACAGTCTATCCAAATCCGCTCAAAACGAACTGGGCAATGTGGTTACCATCCTTTTGGGCATTACCATAGCAAGCAAGATGCAGGGGGAATACTTCCTGCGTCCACAGACCCTGCTCATTCTCGTTTTGGGACTCGTAGCCTTTGTCTTCGATACTGCAGGTGGGGTGATGTTTGCCAAATTGCTCAATCTCTTCCGCAAAGAAAAGGTGAATCCCATGATCGGAGCTTGCGGGATTTCCGCTTTTCCGATGAGTGCCCGCGTAATTCATCAGATGGGCCAAAAAGAAGACCCCTTCAATTTCCTTTTGATGCCAGCAGTGAGTGTAAACGTAGGCGGGCAAATAAGTTCAGTAATTGCTGGAGGAATAATCCTTGCGCTCTTAGCATGAGGAGAAGGTCATGACAAAGAATTTGAATGCATTGCTGGAAGTGGCAAGAGAGGCTGCAAAGCAAGCTTATGCCCCCTACTCCGGCTTTCGGGTGGGTAGTGCGGTACGCTGCAAGGATGGCACTATCTATAGCGGCTGCAATGTCGAAAATGCCTCCTATTCGCTGTCCATCTGTGCAGAACGCGCGGCGATCTTCAAGGCTGTGAGTGAAGGCAAGCGGGATTTTACCGCGATTGCCATCTATGTGGATAGCGATAAGATCTTCCCACCCTGCGGAGCTTGCCGACAAGTCATACATGAATTTGGCTCTGAGATCTTTGTGATCTATGCCAATCATGATGAAACCTTTGAAACTACTATCGCAGAGCTGCTGCCGGGAGCCTTTAGTCTGTGATCTATCCTGAGCTGCAAGCTTGCACAATATGTCCCAGAAATTGCAATGTAAACCGCTATCAGAATAAAGGGTATTGTGGGGCTCCTGCTGAGCTCATGATAAATCTGGCTCAACTGCATTTTGGGGAGGAACCTCCCATTTCTGGCGATAGGGGCAGCGGAACGATCTTCTTCAGCCATTGCAACCTGCGCTGTGTATTTTGTCAGAATCACCTAATCATCCTGAAAGGCTCTGGTCACAAGGTATCTGAAGAGGAGCTTCTGAAGATCTTTTTTGATTTGCAGGCTCAGGGCGCTCACAATATCAATCTGGTTACACCCACACATTATAGCATCCCTCTCATCACTGTGCTGCGAAAAGCCAAAGAGCAGGGTTTAAAGATTCCCATTCTGTGGAATAGCAGCGCTTATGAGAGCCTGGAAACACTCAAAAAGCTGGATGGTTTGGTGGATATATATCTGCCTGATTTTAAGTATTACCACCCTCTTTATGCCAAAAAGTATTCGCATGCCCAGGATTATCCTGCGGTAGCGTTTGCTGCGCTCAAAGAAATGGTAAAGCAGACCGGCTTTTTGCAAGAAGACCCCTCCGGGATCGCTACAAAAGGGGTATTGGTCAGGCTATTGCTACTGCCCAATGCCCTCAGCGGAACCAAGGATAGTTTGCGTTTACTGGCCGACGAATTTGGCACGGACCTGCCTCTAAGCCTGATGGCGCAATATTATCCCGCTGGTGAAGCTGTGCATATAGCAGAGCTAAACCGGGGAGTGAAACCAAATGAATATCAAGCTGTGGTAGAAACAGCAGAGGAAATAGGCTTTGAAAAGCTATTTGCACAAGAGCTCTCCTGCGACGACCACTGGACTCCAAAATTTCTCGACATAACCAAACAGGGAGTTTGAACATGAGAACTACATTTATTACCATATTACTACTTTTGATCACGATTTCGCTAACTGCCGTCAATATCGAAATCCGTGGAACATCTGAAAAACATAATGTTCCTGAGATTCAGATAGATGGCATCAACTACATTTCAATCAAAGACCTTGGCCCCGCACTGAAATGCATCAGCAAACAGGAACGTCTCGACCAAAGGCTATATCTGCATTTCTTCGGCGAAACCTTCATCTTCCTGGAAGGAAGCTCTTATTACAGCTATAAGATTGATTCTTACAATATGCATTTTCCGCTGCAACGCAAGGAGGCAAACTACTATCTGCCCACAGTGTTCCTCACCGAGCATCTGCCCTTGCACTTTGAGCAGGAAGCCGGGTATAAAAGAGGAGTTTTATCCATCAAACAGCCGGTGGACCATAGTGTGCAAGTGATCGTGCTGGATCCCGGCCACGGCGGTAAAGACCCCGGAGCAGTCGGTAAAGCCCTTAAGATCAAAGAAAAAGACGTGAACCTGGCTGTTGCCTTAAAGCTCAAAACCTTATTAGAGAAAGAATTGGGCGTGAAAGTACTGATGACCAGACCTGACGACCGCTTTGTTTCCTTGCAAGATCGTACCCGCTTTGCCAATGAGAATAAAGCAAATCTATTTATCAGCATTCACGCCAATTCCTCCACGAATATCTCTCCACGTGGGGCGGAGACCTACTATCTGGCTACAGCCATGACCTCCGATGCCAGAGCGGTGGAAGCCCTGGAAAATAAAGTGGTGGAGCTTTATGAAGGCGGTGCTTCAGCTCGCAGCAAATACGACGGACTGGATTTTATCCTCAGTGACCTCAGCCAGACAGAGCATCTGCAAAGCAGTAATGAACTGGCCAGCAGTGTGCAACAAAATCTGATTGCTGGCTGTCAGGCTTATGACCGAGGGGTGAAACAGGCCAATTTCTATGTGCTGAAAGGTGCCTTCATGCCGTCGATCCTCATTGAACTTGGCTTTTTGTCCAATCCTGATGAAGAGCGCCTCCTGGTCAATGATGATTATCAACAGCGTCTGGCCAGAACCATCTTTGAAGGCCTAAAGCGCTTTAAATACCGCTATGACAGAATCCGTAACACATGAATAAGCATTACATGCCCAAACGCAGAATCACCTGTGATGATCGGAATCCCTACACTGCTGACAATTTCCGTGAAAGTTGCTGTTTTCATCTCAAGATATCGGTTGATATTGCTTAAATGGCTGTAAGGATCCAATCCATAGAGCCGGGTAGCCTGGCCCACGAGAATGGCCTGCAGGGCGGAGATAGGATCATCTCTGTCAACGGCATCCCCATCCGGGATTTCTTGGATTTGCAATTTTATGTTAATGATTACCAGCTTGATTTCATCCTGGAAGATGCTTCCGGCAGCCAGCGCGAGCTTAGCATCTATCGTGAGCTGGCCAAACCGCTGGGCATTATCCCGGAGGATTACCGGCATCGCAATTGCCAAAACAACTGTATATTCTGCTTTATCGATCAAATGCCTCCAGGGATGCGTAAGAGCTTGTATGCCAAGGATGATGATTACCTGCTGTCTTTCGTATATGGCAATTACATCACCCTGACCAACCTCCAAGAAGGGGATCTCACTCGCATACTTGATCAACATATCAGCCCGCTGTATGTCTCTTTGCACAGCAGCAATATGGACTTGCGTCAAGAGCTGATGCGCTCTGCTCATCCCGTAGATGTGATGGCTACTTTAGCTGAGCTTTCGGATAGCGGAATAGAGTTTCACATACAGATAGTTTGCGTGCCGGGCTTCAACGATGGCCTTGAGCTAAAACGTACTATCAGCGATCTCATGGATAAGGAATTGAATATCCTGTCCATCGGAGTGGTGCCTGTGGGGCTAACCAAATACAGAGATGGACTCTGTCAGCTAAATAGTTTTGATCAGGCCAGAGCAGCACAGGTTTTGGACATTCTGGATGAACTGCGAACTTCATATAAATGCCAAATCATATATCCGGCGGATGAGCTCTTTGTCCTGGCCAAACGGCCTGTGCCGGAGGTAGAATACTATCAGGATTTTCCTCAGCTTGAAAATGGCATCGGCATGCTGAGCCTGAGCTATGCCAACTTCAAAAAGCGCAAACGGGCTATTTTAAAAGAGCTACGTCAAAGCGGGGGAGACTTCGTGATCCTGTGCTCGACCAGCGCCAAATCACTGATCGCTCAAATCGTAAAAGAGCTGAACTTGCGGCTAAAAGGACAGAAAGTCACCCTGCAGGTAATCAGAAACGACTTTTTCGGAGAGCAGGTTACGGTGGCAGGGCTTATAACTTTCTCTGATATAGTGATGCAATTCAGCCCTAAAAAGCCTGTTACGGTGATCCTGCCTGATGTGATCTTCAATCATGAAGGCTTTACCTTGGATGGGAAGAGTAGGGAGGATGTGCGCGGGGCTCTGGACACTCCGATTATCTTGATGGATCAGCTTTGGGAAGCTTGGGTGTGCCTTGATAAAGATTTTACTTGAAGTTTTTCCCCCCTCATTTATCTTGACACACAATGAATAATTATACTTCAAAGGAGCTATCAATGCGAATAATACAAGGTAATCTAGTCTCCAAAGGCTACCGCTTCAGCATCGTTGTCAGTAGATTCAACGAGATCATCAGCGGAAAATTGCTGGAAGGCGCGCTGGACTGTCTGCGTAGATCTGAAGTGCGCGATGAAGACATCACTGTGATCTGGGTTCCGGGAGCTTTTGAGATACCTATGGTGGCTCAGACAGCGGCCCAAGAGCTGGACACTGACGCTGTTATCTGCCTGGGAGCGGTAATTCGCGGCAGCACACCTCACTTTGAATATGTAGCAGCTGAGGTGAGCAAAGGCGTAGCGCAGGCTTCCTTACATAGCGGTAAACCGGTTATATTTGGAGTGCTGACCACAGACAGTGTGGATCAAGCCATAGAAAGAGCTGGCTCTAAAGCTGGCAACAAAGGTTTTTCTGCGGCCAGCAATGCCGTGGAAATGGTAAGCCTCATGCGGGAGATTAAAAATGGGACAAAGGCGTAAAGCACGCGAATTCGCGGTTCAATGCATCTACGCGCTTGATTTTGCCGAGGTAACGGTAGATTTCAGAGAATACGGTTTACTCAATGAGTATCCTGAAATCCTGAATCAACTGACTTCCTCAGAAAACATCAACCCCAACTCGAGCCTGTTTGCTTTCGCGGATGAATTGGTAAAGAACACCATCATCAATATCGAAAGCATCGAAGCTGAGATAGATAAATATACAGAGCATTGGTCTTTGGAGTCCATCGCTCATCTGGATAAAAGCATCTTGATCGTGGCGGTGTATGAACTGATGTTTACAGACACTCCTGCCGCAGTGGTCATCAATGAAGCCATAGAGATTGCCAAGAAGTTTTGCAGTGAGCATACTGGAAAGTTCATCAACGGCATCCTGGACGCTATAAACAAAGGCATTCCTCACAGTTTACCGGGACGGCAGATCCCCACTTGATAGATATGAAGATAAGCTGCAGCATTGGAGTTTTTGCACACAACGAAGAAGCAAACATCCTGCATTTGCTAAGGGCACTCTCTGCCCAAAAGCTGAATGAAGCCTGTATCGAAGAGATCATCGTGGTCTCCAGTGCCAGCATTGATGCCACGGACGATCTGGTGCGGGATTATGCCCTTGAAAACCCCAAAGTAAAGCTATATACCCAAGCCCGCCGAGAGGGAAAGTCCAGCGCGATTAACCTCTTTATGGCAGAGGCAAAATCGGATGTTCTGGTAGTGATTTCCGGAGACGTGATCCCCGCTGAAAATACCATAGAACTCATGGTTTCTGCATTTGTAGATCCCAAGATTGGTGCCAGTGGGGGCAGACCGATGCCGGTGAATAGCGATCAAAACCTTATCGGCTATGCGGTTCATCTCTTATGGCGCTTGCATCACCGCATGGCGCTGATTTCTCCAAAATTGGGTGAGATGATTGCCTTCCGCAAAGTGATGGAATCCATCCCCAAAGAATCCGCCGTCGATGAAGCCAGCATCGAAGCCATCATCCGTCAGAAAGGTCTGCAGCTGAAATACATCCCCCAGGCCATTATTCATAATAAGGGGCCGGAAAATCTGCCCGATTACATCAAACAGCGTCGCCGCATCCAAAACGGTCATTTGTGGCTGATCAAACGGCAAAAGTACCAAGTGGTGTCTCAGGATAAGGGCACTCTCATCTCGATTTTAAAACAGGAACTCAAAGAGCGCCCTCAAGACTTTATTAAACTGACTTTAGTAGTGGCACTGGAAGTTTATTGCCGTTTGCTGGGCTCTTGGGATTTTTACATCCGGGGCAAAAACCCCTTCGTTTGGGACATATCACACTCCACCAAATCGGTTAAACCATAAAAGGATACCCATGCTACTCATAATGTTTCGCATCGTCGGCTATTGGTTCATGAAGAACCTCGGCTTCCCGCGTCTTTTACCCATGAATTATACCGTAAGTTTACTTTACACCTGCAATTCCCGTTGCAGTACTTGCCGAATCTGGAAGAAGAAAGCCGAAAATCTAACTGTGGAAGAATACGCCAAGATTTTTCGTAGTATAGGCAGGAGTCCCTTTTGGATCACGTTCAGCGGGGGAGAGCCTTTCTTGCGTAGAGATATCGTGGAAGTGATTTCTACCATCTACCGTGCTTCCCATCCCCGCATCATAAATATCCCCACCAATGGCCTTTTGGTAGATACCATCGTGCAGAAGACTGCCGAGATCGCTCGTGCCTGTCCCAAAGCCCAGATTATCGTCAATGTCTCCATCGATGGCATAGAAGAGCAGCATGATGAGATCCGCAACGTTCCGGGGAATTACAAAAAGGTAATATCCACATTCCACAAGCTCAAAGCTCTGAATATCTCCAATCTCTCTGTCGGCATTCATACCGTTATTTCCAGATTTAATGTAGACAGCTTTTACTCTGTGGCCAATGAACTTATGCGTTTGGAGCCCGATAGCTACATCACTGAAATCGCAGAAGAAAGGGTGGAACTGGATACCATAGGCTTGGATATCACTCCTGGGAGAGTGGCTTACAAATCTGCCATAGATTACCTCATCCACCGCATCAAAAACGAGAAATACAAAGGGATGAACAAGATCACCATGGCTTTCCGTATCGAGTATTACAATTTAGTAAAAGAGATCATGCGGGATGAGAAACAAGTGATCCCTTGCTATGCTGGCTTGGCCTCCTGCCATATCGCCCCTGATGGAGACGTCTGGAGCTGTTGCGTGAAGGCAAAATCGCTGGGTAACCTACGCGATAGTAAATACAAATTCGGTAAAGTCTGGTGGTCCAAGAAAGCCAAAATAGATCGCAAGAGCATCCATAATAAAGAATGCTGGTGCCCTCTGGCCAATGCCTATTATACCAATATGCTGATGAATATTCCCACCCTGTTTAGAGTAAGCTATCGTAGCTTTATCAAATGGTGGAGCTAAAATGATCGCCCTGCAAAGCAGTCATCACGATCCGCCAT
Source organism: Candidatus Cloacimonadota bacterium (assembly GCA_020532515.1). Classification (GTDB taxonomy): domain Bacteria; phylum Cloacimonadota; class Cloacimonadia; order Cloacimonadales; family Cloacimonadaceae; genus UBA5456. Next base: position 80,081 of record JAJBAY010000001.1, read on the forward strand.
ATAGTTTCGTAGAAAGCAGTATTGCTCAGGACGGACGTTTTGGTTGGTTTTTGGCTATGTGGCATCCGGAGAAAAGCCTGCAACTGGAAGAGCTGGGTGCAGAGCTGAAGCTATCAATCCGCAATTCAGACGCTAACACTATCAGTCGCATGGAAGTGGAAAAATGGCTGCAAAGCTTTTTTGTAGAGCTGAATTGGAAGCTGTATGCGCATCTGCGCAAGACGGATCTGCAGGAAAAAGGGCTTTCGGTATTCTTTGGCATTGTCTATGAGCACGAACTCTTTTTTGTGCAATTTGGCCGCATATTCTGTGCTCTCTCAGATGGCAAGAAACTCCGCTTTGTAGGTTCGAAATATCGGGATTACCAGATGCAGACTCTCAAAAAGCTTAATCTGCTGGGCTATGCCGATGAAGACATCAAAGTCCCGGTACATCGCATGTTCATCGGGGAAAACCATCGCTTTATCGCCATCAGCGGCAATCTCTGCGGGCGCGTCTTTGAGACCCAGAGTGATCTGGCTACCCTGGATCACTATATCGAGAGCTTTGCCCAGAGCGATAACCCCCTGTGGCTGATCCTAGATGGCAAAACGCATCTGATCAAACCCCGCCGCAAAAAGCTTTCCCGCTTGTGGATCAGCTTTATTGTGATTATCGTGCTTACCCTCCTTGCCACAGCCTATATGCTTTTTGGCAATCGCTTTTTGGATCGGGCCTTGCATCGCACCAGAATGAACGTGCAAAACAACTCAGTCCTGAGGCTTGAACAGATACCGGACAATCTCTCTGTAGAGACCAAAAACTTCCTCAAATACCTGGATCGCATAGTGAATCTGCCGGCCCGCAACATCGAACTTGATATCCTGTGGAGCGCCACTTTGCCCTATCAGGTTACCAGCCCCCCCGTCTTTAGCTTGAATACCATCTATTTGGCTGCAGATCACAATCTGATCGCTTTCGACAAAAAGAGCCGCGAGCTGATCTGGAAGAAGTCCTTCTCAGCGCAGATCAATTCTATTTTCTATGCCGATAACGTGCTTTTGGTTTGTTTGGAAGACGATTCTAGCTTCGGTTTTAAAGATAATGGCACTCAGCTTTGGGAGGCTGAGCTCACGAGCATACACACCAATCTGGGCAGCTTGGAACCACGCCAGGTTGTTCAGGCAGATGATCCACGGCTGGATCGTGCCATCACCGTGGTGCCTTCGGCAAAGCTTATCTCGATTTTCGATGCTTTCAGAGGTGAAAACCTCTCTACCATTACCTTCAAGCAGGAGCTGCACAGCCTTTCCGCTTATGATAATTACGGCACTTGCTTTTATGCCATAGTGGATGATGGCCTTATCTGCATACAGCTTAAGATCGTAAATTAGGATAGTCAATTTTATGCAAAGCACGAGTACACAGCAGATCAGCAAAAGCATTATCTACCTGATACTGCTCATCCTTTGCGTGATCTGCCCCCTATCCGCCATCGATAGCCCCATCAAGACTGGTTTTGCCCGCCTGCAATATGACGGTGGGGGAGATTGGTACAACGATCCTGAAGTCCTGCCCAATCTGGCCAAGTTTGTCAATAGGCATCTCTCTGCTAATATCCCCATCGATCAGAGCGTGGTAAAGGCAGCGGACACCCGTCTCTTTGATTTTCCTTTTGTATATCTCACCGGTCACGGCAACATCCGTTTTTCGGATACCGAGCTTAATAACCTGAGAACATGGATGCTGCGTGGCGGATTCCTTTATGCAGACGATGATTATGGTATGGATAAAAGCTTTCGCCGCGAGATTAAGCGCGTCTTCCCGGAACGGGAAATGGTCGAGCTTGATGCGACTCATCCTCTTTTCACCAGCTATTTCGATTTTTCCACCGGATTACCCAAGATTCACGAGCACGATGAGCATCCTCCCCAGTGTTTTGCCCTCTTTGATGACGATGGCCGCATGATGATGTTTTATACTTATGAAACCAATATCAGCGACGGCTGGGCTGATCCTGATACCCATAACGACCCTGCCGAGCTCAGAGAGACAGCCTTGCGCTTTGGGCTGAATATCATCCACTATATGATGGCGAAATAGCATGCGTATCTGCATTATCTCCGACTTGCATTGTAAATACAGCAAACTCTCCTCTGAGGACAAAGAGAATAATGCCCTCGTGCTGAGTTTCCTGGAGCAGGCCAAATCTAAGTACGATCTTTTGATCCTAAATGGTGATATCTTTGATCTCTGGTACGATTGGAAGTACACCATCATCAAGCAGTATTTCCCTCTTTTAGTCAAGCTCTATGAGATCAGACAAGCCGGATGCCGCATTGTGCACATCACCGGTAATCATGACTTCTGGTTCGGCAATTTTCTGCCCGATTATTTGAATGTTGAATTAAAAGCAGAATCCTTTGAGATTACTGCGGATGATAAGAAGATCTACGTATGTCATGGAGACACGCATACGGTCAACGATTTTCGTTATCAAAGCTTTCGCCGGGTGATCAGATTGCCTTTGATGAAGAAAATCTTTGGTTTGCTGCATCCCGATTTTGCTTTGGGTTTGGGCAGCATGATGTCCCGCAGCAGCCGCACCCGCATAGACTCTCCAGAATTGATAGCTAAGAAAAATGAAGGCCTCAGAGCATACGCTAAAAGGCTGATCAAAAGGGGCTGCGCCGACTACGTGATCATGGGTCATAGTCACCACCCTGAATTGATCCAGTATGAAACAGGCTATTACGCAAATTCAGGAGATTGGATAAACCATCACAGCTACATAGAAATCATATCTGGTAAGATCCAGATCCAGCATTATAATATAAATAAAGGAGAAACAGCATGAAATTAAAATCGAATTACCTCGCGCTGATTCTAATCCCAGTCATACTGATCTTGGGTTTAACGCTGCTTTATACTAAGAGCAAAAGCCAAGTCATATCTGAAAAGGAGGAAGCAGTGAACGAATCTGCTCAAAAGACAGTTAAAGCTATCATTAGCACCACATACGGTGATATTGAATTGGAATTGTGGCCAGATCTGGCTCCCAAAACTGTGCAAAACTTTATCAAGCTTGCCGGTGAGGGTTTTTACACAAGCACTTATTTCCATCGTGTGATTCCAGATTTCATGATCCAAGGTGGATGTCCTAATACCAAGGATGGCGATCGTTCAAACGACGGCACGGGCGATCCTGGATACAAGTTTGAAGATGAATGCTACACGGATGGCGAGATTATCAAAGGTAAGATCAAGACTGAAGAAGAAGCTCAATTGGTCTGGACCCAAATTATCGTTCCTCATATGCAGCAAAATCGTACTCCAAATCCTGAAATCGCAGCAATAGTAGAAGCTTGCCAGACCGCTGGAGGCCCCGGACCTTTGATGGAAAAAAGTGTGGAATACTACCAGGAGAAATGTGGATACAACGAGCCTCTACGCGCTAAGATCCTCAATGCTGAAGCTCTCTACGGTACTATCGCCATGGCGAACAGCGGCCCCAATACAAATGGCAGTCAGTTCTTTATCGTTACCAAGAAAGAGGGAACACCCTGGCTCAACGGCAAACACACCGTTTTTGGCAAAGTGATTTCCGGCCTCACTGTGGTGCATGAGATTGAACAGCTTCCTCGCGATCAAAGAGATAATCCAAAACCTGAGAACCAAGCCTTTATCACTGGTATCTCGTTTCCCAAATAAAGGATAGTATCATGGCACGAATCAACGAATCTCAATTGCAGCAAGAAATAATGGCCTGGATCAGCCAGAACCAATATGTGTATCTGGCCACCTGCGATAAAAAGCAGGCCAGAGTGCGCCCGGTGGTGCTGTTTATGCATGAAGAGCGCTATTTCTTTGCCACTTTCACTGGAGATTCCAAGGTCGCGCAGATCCAAAGCAGCAAATTCGTAGAGATCTGTATTCCGCTAACCGAAGATGGCCAAACAGGTTACATTCGCCTCAGCGGGACAGCCTCAATTGTAAATAATGCAGCGCTCAAGGCGGAAGCCTCCGAGCGCTGCTTCTTCTTCGATCAGTATTTCCACGGATATGATGATCCGGATTACACTCTCGTCGAATTTGATCCCGATTATGCACAATATCTGCGCCCTGGAGAAGGCTTTAGTCAAGGCTGCAATCTCAAACGCTACTGATGCTAAAACCATTCCTTTGTAAGTCCTGGGAGTTTGGATGAAAAACATAATTGAATATAAAGAAGACTTGGGATCCAGCTTTATTGTGGTCTCTAAAATCAGAGAACTGCACAGGGGCTTTGGCGAACTGGTAATCACTTTCGATAATGGTGATAAACGTATCATTGCAACAGAAGATCCGGATACTGCCCTCAAAGCCTTGCTTACAGCTATAGAAAAACAAAACTAAGCTGCCGGATATTACTATCCCCCAAGCTTTATTCTTGCCCTTTGCTTCAATTCGATTTTAACACGCTTTAGACTCGAGCTGACTCAAGGTCTCGAGTCAATTCGAGTCCAAGACCAGTTAAAGCCTAGTGCAGGGCACAAGCAAGCTAGGTCTGCCTGACTCGTTTTGGTTCTTCGAAACCGATAAATAGCAAAAAGCCCTTACCGACCTTATCTACTTGCAGGCCAAGGAAGAATCTATTGCTGCGTCTTCAGATCTTTCCAATCTACCACTTTGAGAAGCTTGGCTTCTCCCGCGGGGATTTTAATCTTGACCATGTGTCTTTTAGCCTTATAGAGTTCTTTACTCTCCATGTCCAAAAGTGCCGGATATTTGACATCTCGATCAAAGATGACTTTGAAGGTCTGCGGCTCAAATTCACTGTAGGCATCTCGATAATTCTCAGGAGAGACAAAATCTGGAGTGGAATACTTTTCGTTGGGATGAAATTCATTGCTGCGTCGGTTTACCACAAAGATGGCATATTCACCGGAAGATTTGGCATACAGACCGGTTTCCACATAACCCTCATAGCTGCCGTTACAGGCTTCTTCCACCCGCAATTTTCGGATGCCGCTACCGGCATAATCCAGCTTGGGATAATTGCTGTAAGTCATCGCAGTGGTGGCTCCTAACCAATCCCAATCAAGCAGCTCTTTGCCGAAGCTCAAAACCCGGGGATTAACCTCTTTCACCACGTCATAGACGTAATCGACTTTCTTGATCTCGCGCGAATCTATGGCGATCAAAGGGGCATAGTATCCCACATCAGAAGAGTCCACAAAACCTTGTAATTGATATTGATATAAACCTTGAGCACCATAGCAAAGAGGCAAAAACAGCAAGGCCTTTTGTGTAGCCCGAGGAGGCATGATCCAGGACCACCAGCGGGCACCACTCCAATATCCGAAAACCTGGACTACGGGATAGAGCTTGCGCTTTGGGTCTTGCGAGGCATAGTGTTTGCTTTCTCTATAGCCCTTAAGCAGGCGATAATCCAATACATTTTGATAAAAGTTTTCACCCGCATCAGGCTCATAGAGTATGCCAGGCTGGATGGGATAGATGTCTGGCATCATTATCCTGGGCTGGGCGACTGCTCTGATCATGTCAGGAAAGTTCCACCAGTTGTCTTTCTTATCAAGTTTAAAGGTCCGGTGGGAAACATCATAGGAGGCGGCACAAAGCTGAGGATTGTCCTCTTCGATCATGCTTTGGATCAGGTTGAAAGAGGAAAGATGGGTTTGAAATGGCTCATCCATACTGTAAGTATAGCGGATCACATTACCACCGGCTAAGGCGCGATGGGCTCTGAGTCTTTCATTGATACCTTTTTTATAGAAGGCGTAATTCTGGCGTAAGTCCCGATGAATTTCATCTTCCATATCGATGTAATCCAAGCTCAGATCACAATTTCCATGCCAATACAGGCCTGGTGCAAAATGTCGGAAGATGTACCACCACCAGTGCCCTGGGGTTTCGGGATTGTTGTCCCAATCATCGGTCATGATCTTGCTGGCTCTGAGATCGTTATAGCTTATGGTAAAGGGCAGATCGATGTAACCTTCGGGGTTGCCCATAGCCTTGAAATCGCCAAGACTAAAATACCTGCGCTCTTCTTGCCTGCCTTTGGCATTCTTGGAAGCGGTGATTTTCTCTCCAAATTCACGCTTCCCACCCAGATGGGCGTAAAGCTGAATACTTAAGAGCGGGTCAGAATCGGTTAAATCTGGAGCGAGGTTTGTAATCTTCACCCGATAGCTAAGATAGAGAGAATCTGTGTCGCCTTTGGTTTCCAGGTGTGTTTTATGAAAACGGATCTCGTCATAAAGTTTCACTGATTTTCCCATACGGTCTGGCCAGCGCATAATGATGTCGGTATAAGCCCAACCGGCTTTATCTTCTCCTCTTTTTACCTGCCAGGCGTGCTCATAAGAGGCTTTGGGGTCTTGTATTGCCCGGCCGATTCGCTTTGTGACATTGCTATTCCCATACCAAAACTTAGGGTTAAGATTATCCCCTTTTTTCACTTCGCGACTGTCGGTAAATTCAGCTTCAAAGCGATGGTAGTTGCTCGTGGCCAGGGGGACTGCGCTGAAGCGGCGAGGATCTTTGGGATCGTTGCTCCACTGTTTATCCGTGAGTACGGCGTCCAGCTTTGCCCGGTCCAGAGCCTGTAGTAATGAGCTTAGATCACTGTCACTATTGGTGGTTTCAATCACGTTTATATTGAAACTCAGATCCTTCATATAGGAGATCAATTCATCGCGATGCTCAGTGAAAAAGCGTTTATCGTTTTGCAGATACGAATAGGTACCCAATAGAAAAGGCTCGCTGTGAAAGGCATTCAGGGGAATCAGGCAAAAAGCCAAAAGATACAAGATATAGTATTTCATCATTATCCTCTTATACTATCTGATATTGTCATTTCGATATTCTAAATCAGTAAACAAAGCTGATGGTAGGAAGTCAAGAAAAATCTATTTAGCCCGCTTTAATCTGGGTCACATAGCCAATTATTAGGGTTTAGAATTGGATTCTGCTTGACTTTAAACAGTGCTGAGAAAGCATAGCGAAAATGTCTAAAATGGAGAGAACAATGTTAAAATCAAACGAATATTTCGAGGGGAAAGTAAAATCCATCGCTCTTAAAAATGCTCAGGGGATACTCACAGTTGGCGTTATGGATATAGGTGAATATGAATTTGGCACCAGCAGTGTGGAATACATGACGGTGGTAAGTGGCGCTTTGATCGTGAAACTACCCGGGAGCCAGACTTGGAAAGAGTACAAAGCCGGAGAAACCTTTATCGTGCAGGCAAATCAGAAATTCGGAGTAAAAGCCAAAGAGCAGACTGCCTATCTCTGTAGATACGAATAGGGCTCGTAATCCCGGTGATAGTTATCAGCAGTTATCGCTTGATTGGTATGCCATGAGCTAATTGCGAAATCTAATTGAAAGAAAAGGCGGAGCTTGTACTCCGCCTTTTCTGTGAATTTATACTTTCAAGTCTGAGACCGGTATCTCCCAAAAGGAGGTATCATGATTCAAAAGCAAAGTGCCACTTCTTGCTTTGAGCCGGTCATAAATCAATTTCTTGGCTGCCACAGTATCGCTTCTACAGACATCATAAGCAGAGGTAACCGCCATGGAGGTATGAAACCTGGTGGGGATAATATCTCCGGCATAAATGTAAAAGCCTTCAGGGCTATCTATCTGCACAAACTGACAGCCCACAGTGTGACCGCCGGCCTTTACGCATATGACTCCCTCAGCCATTTCGACTTCAGCCTCGATAAGCTCCAGCTTGCCGTGGCTTTCCAAAAGAGCAAGCTGATGTTCAAAGGCATACGCGGCCTGGTTTGTGGTGTCCGGAGCTTTAGCCATTTCCCACTCGTCCTTTTGAATCCAGTATTTGGCTCTGGGAAAAGTGAGTATATCATGAGTGCCCAAGCTGGTGACAATGCCGCCAGCGTGGTCAAAATGCAGATGAGTCATGATCACATCAGTGATGTCTCTGTCGCGATAGCCCAGCTCTGCCAAAGCGGTAGGCAAGGCAAATTCACTGGGGCGGTAGATCTCTTGCTGCTTATCGCTGAGGCGATTTCCCGTGCCTGTATCAATCAGGATGCGGCGATCTCCGCTTACAATCAAAGCCAGATTCAGATCTAATCTTTTGCGACGCTTCTCGTCGGTCTGGATCTTCTTTCCCCAGATCGCGTAAGGAAGCACACCCATAAAGGCGCCACCATCTGACCAATAATGTCCCGCGTGGACTTTAATTATCTTTGTCACCAGAAGTTCCAGACTGCTTGTTTGCTCTGGGATTGGTACGGGGGCGACGCTGCGGGCGTGGTTTGCGATCTGGAGTGGAATATGTCTTAGCATCCGGCTTACCATCGGCATGCTCTTTTGGTGGAGCTGGTTTTCTGCCAGAAGATCTCTGGGGCCTACGGGAACTGTCTGGTTTTACGCTCTTGTTATCAGCCGGTTTATTAGGGGAATTCTGCTTCCGGATTTCGCTTTCTTTTTGCTTGGAAGAGAAGATCACAATGCGTTTGTTTTCTCCTTCTCCCACGGTGAGAGTGCGAAGTCCTTTGTCGCGCTCAACATGACGGTGGATGATCCTTCTCTCGCCAGGGCTCATGGGATCCAGAGTGAGGGATTCACCCTGGACTTTTACTTTTTTAATATCCGAGATGAAGCGATTCAAAAATTGCGCTTCACGACGCGCTCTATAGCCATCTGCATCCACATAGATGCGTTCGATGCCTTTATCATCTTCAAAGACACGGTTGATCAGGTATTGGATGGTTTCCAGCATGGAGCCATTTTTGCCGATGACAAAACCTGGCTCCGCGACTCCTTCTATAGTAAGAAAGAGAGTTTTGCCTTCGCTCTTAGTGATTACTTTGCCAAAGCTGACGCCCATTTTGCTTAATAAAGTTTCGGCGAAAAGCCTTACCCTGTCCTGGTTTTCAGGAAGCTGAAAGCGTACCAGGGCGATCTTGTTTGCGAAAAGCCCAAAAAATCCTTTACTGGGCTTTTTTATAATATCATATTTAAGTTCGTGATCACTAATATTGTGCTCACTGCGAAACTTGCGGATGATCTCTTCTACAGAGTCTCCGCTTCTATCGATAGTGTTCATTAAATTATTCCTTGTTTCTGTGCTTTTTTAGCAGATAATACTGCTGGATTACTGAGTAAATGTTGAAGACAGTCCAATAGAGCACCAGGCCTGCGGGCATACCCCGGAAGATGAAGAACATCATGATCGGCATCATCCAGGTCATCATTTTTTGAGTGGATTGAGCCGCTTTCTGTTTTTCATCCATTTCGTCCACATTAACCGGTTTGGGTTGCATCATTTTGGATTGTAAGATCATAAAGATTCCCATGAGGATGGGAAGTATCATATAAGGATCTGGCTCGGAGAGATCCTTTAACCAGAAGACAAAACCTGCGTTGCGCATATCCAGTGAGTAGCGCAAGACATTATAGAGAGCGAAGAAGATTGGCATTTGGAGCAACAAGGGCAGGCATCCGGACATGGGGCTGGCTCCGGCTTCTTTGTAGAGCTTGCTCATTTCTACTTGCAGAGTTTTGGGGTCGTTTTTGTATTTGGTTTGCAAAGCGTGCAGATGAGGCTGTAGTTCCTGCATTTTGAGGGATGCACTCATGCTCTTATTGGTCAGCGGGTGCAAAACAATCTTGATCAGGAAAGCGAAGATAACGATTACCACGCCATAGTTTTTCACAAAGCCATGTAGCCAGCTCAGGAACCAGGCAAAGGCATTGGCAAGCCAACGCAGCCAATTGTAGCCACGCTCAGCGATGTTTTCCATCTGCGGTCCGTAGGTCTTGAGGAGGCTTGCATCAGCAGGTCCGGCAAACAGAACAAAGCTCTGTTCCCAATTTGCCTTGGCTGTGCGCTGAAAACTATCCACACTGAATCCAGGATTATGGGTCTCAGCATTGATTACAGTAGTGAAGGCCCTGCTCAATTGAGGCTCGGTCTCCCTCAAAGCCAGAGTGAAGTATTTGCTGCGTACGGCTGCGTAGCCGAAGCTACCAAAACTGCCACGGGGTTGATTTTTACGCATCTTGGAAAGCGAAACCTTCAAAAGCTCATTATCAGCATAGAGGAAGAATCTGTAATCCTGAATCTTGGTTTTAGGATTCTTTTCACTATCCGCTATGCCGTCTGAGAGATCCAGTCTGATTCCATTCACACTGCCCAAATTCTGAACTTTGGTGAGGATGCCTATACCATACTTTTCGTCCAGATTGTACTCTCGTAAAACTTGGGGATCAGATTCTTCTCCCAGATAGAAACTAATGCTTTTTTCCAGGGGGTTCTCGGTAAAAGCAAAATTGCGTTTAGCAAGGTCAAGCTCTTGGCCGCCTTGAGAGATCGTGGTGCCCAGGATGGATCCTTGCTCTGGTATCAAATCCACAGGTACACCTTCACTAAAGTTGTATCCTTTGAGTTCGATGGAGATGATCTTGGCACCCTTGCTGCTAAAGACTAACTTAAGATAGTCGTTTTCCAGTTCCACTTCGTGGGTTTCTGCATCTTCAATGACTGCCAAACTATCGGTGAGAAAAAGCTGGGTATCCGAAGCATCTCTATCCAGAGTATCAGCTATGGCAGGCTCTTGCTGGAGCAGCTCATGTTGCTGAGCAAGGCGTTCGCTTTGGCGTTGGGGTTTCCAAACAAACTGATCAAAAGCCAGATATAGCACCAGCATCAAGAGCAGAGCGGTAAGGGTTCGTTTATCCAAAATATCTCCTTAGGGCAAAGGGTCGTATCCACCACGACAAAAAGGATTGCAACGCAGGATTCGTCGAACGCTTAAGCTAAGCGCCCTCGGAAAGCTGTAACGCTGAAATGCCTGATATGCGTATGTGGAACAAGAGGGGGTAAACCGACAGCTTTTGGGTAAAACTGGTGAGATTACCTTCTGGTAAAACTGGATGAGCAACATGAACAGCTTTGAGGGTAAGCTAATAAAACTATTCAAGGTCATTCGCATTTTTCCAGAACTCCAAGTTGAGCAGACAGTTCCGGCCATGAAAGCTCGGCGGCTCCCTGTCTGGCGATAATATTCATTTTGAGATCCTGCGGCAGGATAGAGCCGTGCGCTCTGATCCAAGCCCGTACTCTGCGTTTGAGCCGGTTACGCTTCACAGCGCCTGCTACTTTTTTACTGATAGTAATACCCACCGCAGGCCCCTTGGGATCCTGCAGATAGGGAATATAGAAATTCCTGGTTCGTAGCGAGCTTTCTGCGTGGATAAATTCCATGTACTCCTGATGAGCGGTGATCCAGCGGATCATCTTTACACAGAGAGAGTCTTTCTACCTTTGGATCTGCGACGGGCAATTAGCTTACGACCACTTCTGGTGGCCATACGACTACGGAAACCGTGAGTATTTTTCCGTGATCTGTTTGAGGGCTGATAAGTCCTTTTCATTTATCTATCTCCTTTAGAATTCATATATTTTGAATTAGATTGTCAGTCTTTTGAATAGGGCGATTTAGTCAAGTATTTTTCGTGCTCAGGATAGCTCTTTTAGTAAGGCTCTGGATGTGGAGGCCATCACATATCTGAAGTAATGATTGCAGCCCATAGCCATTGCCTTGAAAAGCAGATAGATAAGAAAGGCGAAAACCTTTAGTTTCCGCCTTTATGACTTTATCAATCTGCAGAGATATTTTCTACAGATGGGCTTGCAGTTTGGCCATGATCTTGGCTTGAGGCATCAGGCCTACGAGCTGTTCAGCAACTACTCCCTTGGAAAAGATCAAGAGCGTAGGAATAGACATAATCGAATATTTGCTGGCAATTTCAGGATTTTCATCAATATTGAGCTTGCAAATCTTGGCTTTGTCTCCTACTTCAGCTGCTAACTTCTCAATGATCGGTGTAAGGGCTTTACAGGGACCGCACCAGGGAGCCCAAATATCCAACAAAACCGGGATGTCCGACTTTAGGACTTCTGCCTCAAAGGTGGCAGTAGTTATTTCTACTATAGCCATTATGCTTTACTCTTCTACTACAGCCAAGATGTCGCTCTTGGCAAGAATGAGATATTTGTCTCCGTCAAGCTCGATCTCTGTACCAGCATATTTTCCGTAGAGAACTTTATCGCCAACTTTAACAATCTTTTGCAGGTCTTCATCATTGCCCACCGCTATGATCTCCGCAATCTGCGGTTTTTCTTTAGCTGTATCGGGAATGATAAGTCCGCCATAGGTTTTCTCTTCTGTGGCTGCGGCAATTTTTGCCACAACATGGTCTTCAATAGGTCTCAGTTTCATAATAACCTCCATTGTGTTATATTAAGTTTCATATTTTAAGGATAGTCGAACTTGCATTCTTAGCAAACACTTTTTTAGACTGCTAATTTTTGTCAAGACAAAAAAGGGCCACAGTCTATCTCTCTTTCCGATTAAGGTTACGCATAGCAAAAGCAAGCTGCGAAACATTTACCAAAACTTAGGGATAAAAGCGCTGGTACTGCGAATGTATTGCATATATTCAGGATTGTCCTTATACTTATTTTCCAACATGGGAATGCCGGAGACTCTGAGCAATAAAGTAGTGATAATCAGTGGGCTGAAGATGGCCAGGTAGCCTTTTGGGAAGGGAAGACAGAGCAGGAAGATACTCCACCACATCAAGGTTTCGCCAAAGTAATTAGGATGTCTGCTATAGCGCCAGAGCCCCTGGTTCATTACTCTGCCTTTATTGACAGGCTTCTTTTTGAAAGCCATCATCTGGGCATCGCTTACAGCTTCAAAGATGAAGCCGGTAAGCCAGAGCAGGATGGCAATAGCGTCCAAGAAAGTAAAGGTATAAACTCTTGAGCGAAGAATCATAAAAGCCGGATAGGCGATCGAAAGCATAAAAAAGCCTTGTAAAAGGAATACTTGCAGATAGCTGCGCCAGAGCCAGTTTTTACCCCAATCCTTGCGCCACTGAACATAGCGGAAATCTTCCTTTTTATCTTTGTAACGGAGATAAAGATAGAGGGATAGCCGCAGCGCCCAGATGGTGATCAAGAGCGTGATCAACAGCCGGCGCCAATCTCCTGTGGGCATGAGGGCCATAAACAGCCAATAGATCAGCACAAAGCCCATGCCCCAGGCATTGTCAACCAGATCATTGCGTTTGACGAGTACCGCTATCAGAAAAAGAGTCGTCATATAAACAAAGACGCTGCTGATAACGATGATGATAGCATTAAACAGGGTCATACATCACTCCAATGCCTACTGCACCGATGCCATTATGTACGCCCACCACAGGCGAAAGCGGCATGATGTAAGCAGGGCTTTTCCCTAAAAGTTTAGTCAGTTTACTGCTATATTCCTGAGCTCTGTCATCGGCCAGGGCATGCACAATGGCATATTCCCAAAGCTCTTTATCCTGCAGCTCAGTTTGGATCATTTTGATAATTCTACGCATGTTGGAAGTCCGGCTAAAGCTCTTGCCGCTGACTTTTGCCTTGCCTTCACGGTCCAGTCCCACAATGGGTTTGAGATTCAACAGGGAAGCGATCGCACCTGCCAGCGGTGGCACTCTACCACCTCGCACCATATACTTTAAGGTATTGATGTCGGTATAGATATGGGTATTAGCAATCCAAGAATCCAGCCGGGAATGAATGCTCTGGAAACTCTTTCCAGCTTCGATGGCACGCGCCACCCGTAGCACTACCAAGCCTTCGCTTACAGATAGCTGTTTGGAATTCACCGGATACACTGTGTTCCCATGTCTGCCTGCTATATAGGACGCAGCGCTTTGGTAGGTCCCGCTCAGCTTATCTGAGACGTAGATAGCGAAGACCTTGTCATAGTTTCCTGCCATGTGATCTATGGTGCCCTGCAAAGAGCTGGGGGAAGGCTGTGAGCTTTGCGGATGGTTCTTATTGTTCTTTAGTTTTTGATAAAAGGCCTCGGGTTTGAGGGAAAGCCGATCAAGATAGAATTCCTTGCCAAAATTCACCCCAAAGGCTATCCGCGAGATTTGATATTGGTCCAATAGTTCTTGGGGCAGATCGCAAGCGCTATCTGTGATGATCCCAATGGGGTATTTTTGCTCATGGCTGGTTTCATGTTGGATTTTCATATCATCCACTTTGATCGAGCTCAAAAGGCCCAAAGGCTGCAAGGCATCAAAGACCTTTTCTGGTGCATTGCTATGGATGTGCAAGTGCATCTTTTCAGCCCCGCCTGCTATGATAATGGAATCTCCCAGAGGCGACAAAAGCGCTTTGAGAGCTTCAGTATCTATTGTGCAATCGCTGAGGATAGCCTCTGAACAGTAGCGGAAAGTGCTAGCTGAGCTGTTATGCACATCATTGTGGCTCTGGGCTATCACTGGCATGACAGCCTGGCTGCGCAAAGAACCCTTGTGGATAAAATCCACTATTGCCTCCAGGAAAATAACAAATCCTTTTGCGCCAGCGTCCACTACCTTTGCATCCGCAAGGACTTTGAGCTTTTGGGGAGTCTCGCTAAGAGATATTTGGGCTTTGGCCAAGGAACTCACCATTAATTGGCTGAAATCATTCTCCGGCGTTTGGCTCAGAAATTCACTCCATTCCCGGATTACGGTGAGGATAGTTCCCTCCACTGGATTCATCAAGGAGCGGTAGAGGTGTTTCACCGCTTTCTCCGCACTCAGAGCAAAGCTACGGGCTGTAATGCTTCCCGAATCTGGAACTTCTGTGCTGAGGCCGTGCAGGTATTGGGCCAGGATGATGCCAGAATTTCCCCGGGCTCCCATCAGAGCCGCATCCGAAATCGAGCGCAGGGTTGCCTTGATATCCTTGCTCGCAGTGGCACCGGATAGCACCGCTTCCACCGTCATAGCCATATTGATACCTGTATCTGCATCTGCAACGGGGAAGACATTTATCCTATCCAGCTCCCGTTGATTGCGGATAATGGCATAAGCCCCCACCCGAAACATGCGGAAGAATCTGTGTCCGTCTAGATATGCAATTTTCATATCACCAAATCTGGGGTATCTTCTTGATTTTATCTATGTTATAGTCTTGCTTTTTCAGCTTCTTGATGACGGCTGAGTAATCTGCCTCTGTCATTTGGGGAGTGCGTGACATGATCCATAACATCTTGCGGTTTGGCACTCCGATCACAGTATAGCGGTAGTCTTCCGCCAGATCAATGATCATAAATTTTGCCCAAACAGGCCAAAACACCCTCATGCGCCATTCGGAATTGGTCTTGGTATTGTAGATTTTGCCTTTGGGACGCATGAGCTTGGCTTTGCCCTGAGGACTGCCTTTACGATATGTATAGCGCACCGCGATAGTGCCATCCTCATTCAAACTATAGGACTCGATGGAATTAACCGCGTTTTTCTCGATGAAATTCGGAATGACAGCGATCACATACCAATCTCCCATATAGCGGGGAATATCCACATAATCCACCATCTTCAGCTTTTTGGCAGTGAGCAGTGTGCCTGACACCATCAAAGCTATTAGCAACAGAAGTCTCATTTCAGTGCGCTTTGGATGGCTGCCTGAATTTCCTTATCCATAGGATTTGTTGGGGTAGAAAAACGGTTGATGATTTTGCCTTCTTTGGAGATGAGGAACTTATTGAAGTTCCAGGTGATTTTGCCCCCAAATTCTGGATTGCTTTTTTTACTGGTGAGATAATCATACAGGGGATGGATGTCTTTGCCCTTGACGGATACTTTTTCAAACATAGGAAAATCCACTCCGTAATTGAGTTGGCAAAATTCGACAATATCCTCATTTGAGCCAGGCTCCTGATTCATAAAGTTATTGGCTGGGAAACCCAAGATAATGAAATCATCTTTTTGATGCAGTTCCCAAAGGTTTTGCAGGTCTTCATACTGTTTGGTAAAGCCACATTTGCTGGCTGTATTCACGATCAGGATCACTTTCCCCCGGTAGGCTTCCAGCTTTTGCTGGGTGCCATCGATTTTGCGGACTTCGATATCGTATATGCCTTTTGCTGCGCTCATGGTAATTCCTCCCAAGAGTAGAATTATAGCGATGATATGTTTCATAGCATTATTCCCCATAGATTTTATTTCTTGTTTACATGATAGTCAATTTGCCTCTCTTTCGCAAATGAATCTTACTGCAAAAATCTCTTTAATAAATCTGGAATATGGGCTTTGACTTCTTTCTTCACCCCATGGCTTATGGTAGAGATACCGTGGAGATCAGTGCATTTATTGCTGCTATATGCACGGCATCTCTACGACAACAAACGGGGATTTGGTAATATTAGCAGAAGTTTATCAAATCCTAAAAGAGTATCGCTCATGGAGCAAAAACTTGGAATCTAGAACTTTTTTTCCTTGACTATTTTGGGGTATTCAAAACTCATGCATTAAAGCGTATTCTACTGGAAAGAGAACTTTTTGCTAACATCAAGTTTAGTCTCTGCAAGTGCTTAATCGGGCGGAATGATTTATCTCTTCTAAAAGGAGGAAAACGTGAAAAAATCAGTCATGTTTGCCATGCTGATTGGCACACTTACACTGTGCAACGGACTCAGCTCTTATGGCGATAGCCCAAATTTTACAATGGACACCGTGGACCCGCAAGTCCAGCTGATCAGCCCCAATGGCGGGGAAAACTGGTACATCGGGGATACACGTAATATAGAATGGATTGCCTCAGACGGAAATCTCATAGGCGATAGCATCCATCTGGGCTACAGTCTGGATGACGGAGCAGATTATGTTAGTCTAGCCGAAGCTATCACAAATTCAGGCAGCTATGCCTGGGAGCTACCCACTATTCAAAGCCAGCGTGTCAAAGTACAAATTCGAGCCACAGATGCTTTTGGCAATAGTACTCTGGTGAATTCGCTTAATCCTTTCAGTATTAACTATGTTCCACCGGCTAATCCCGGAGGCTTGAGTCTGGAAATTACTAATTCAAGCGATGTTCTGTTGGCTTGGGATGAAGTAACTCAGACCATCCCACCCTACGATACCCCCATCACTCCGGATGGCTACATCATTCTCTGCAATGAAGGCCCCGATGAAAATGATGAGCAATTCTATTACTTCCTGGGACGCAGCTACAGCACCAACTATACTCATCAAAATGCGGCAGAAGTCTGGAATCGAATGTTCTATAGGGTAACTGCCTATAAGAATTACACCCCAGAAGATAGCCTAGCTTTGGAAGCCTTGGTGCAACAAAGCCAAACGCAGCGCATACCTTGGCTGCAAGTAAAGAAAATTCTGATCGAAGGCAAAATTCAATGAATACACACAAAATACTCCTTATCGCTCTTTTGCTGCTGCTCAGCAGCAGTGCTTTTGCTGAACTGATTCTCTTTCAGGGCTTTGAATCCAGCCCTGCGGACACCTGGAACTACACAGCCATACCTGAGTTTAATAGATTAGGCGACAATGATCAATTCATTGGCAGTACCAGCGTAAACAGCGGAAGCTGGTATTCTGCAAGCGGCAATTTGACTATGCAGAATCACGCCGTGGAGTTTGAAAGCGTTCAGTTGAGCTCTGGCTATGTCTATACTGTGAAGTTCAATTACTACACACAAGGCCTGAATCCCGCCACGGAATACAGCCGCTACTGCATTGAATATGACAACAGCGAGGCCTGGACAAATTGGTTTGATTTGCAGCCAAATACAAATGTCTGGACAGAAATAAGTGTAGAAATCCCGGCTTATGCCACCAGCTTCAGGCTGAAGGTGGAAGCCAGCTACGATGGCTATAATAAATATGCGCATTGGGATGCCTTTACTTTAGAAAGAAGTGGTACTCCACCCGTCGCACCTACCGTGAATAACGTAACTGCCCTTCAACGAACGGATGGCAGCAAAATCGTGGATATCCACTACAATGTTTATGATGCTAATAATGATCCTGCCACTATCTCGGTTATGCTTTCCGAAGATAGTGGTACCACTTTTGCTTATCAGCCCAATATCGCAAATCTTTACGGGGATATAGGTGAGGGAATTTATACCGGCACGAATAAACACATTGTCTGGAAAGCCGGAGAAGAGAGTATTGATTATGATGGCTCGCTCTATCGCATCCGGGTCTTGGCGGAAGATAATACTTCCGGCAGAGTGGAGACCCCAATATTTAGCCCTGCAGGCGGTGTATTTAACAGTCCACAAATGATAAGCATCACCTGTGCCACAGCAAACGCCAGAATCTATTACAGTACCAATGGCAGCGACCCTGATCAAAACTCCACGCTCTATACAGGTCCCATAAACATAAGTACTGATACCATTCTGAAAGCCAGGGCTTACAAGGAGCTGTGGCTGCCTTCGCTTGTTGCGACAAGCGCGACATATATCTTTCCACCCGCAGGTTTTGCCTATGTACCTGGCGGCACATTCACCATGGGCGATACCAGAGGCGTGGGATATGACTTTGAACTGCCTACCCACAGCGTTACCCTGAATTCTATTTACATGAGCAAATATCAGGTAACTCAAGCGCAATATACTGCTATTATGGGCTCCAATCCGGCTCGTAATTATGGAGTTGGCCCTAACTATCCAGTTTATACCGTTAATTGGTATTCTACCATTAAATACTGTAATCTACGCAGTATGAATGAGGGCTTGACGCCTGTTTACAGTATTGGTGGTTCCACCAATCCTACTGCTTGGGGGAATGTCCCAACGTCCAGTGATAGTACCTGGAGTGCCGCTATCTGTAATTGGAGCGCCAATGGCTACCGTTTGCCTACCGAGGCAGAATGGGAATATGCAGCTCGTAGTGCTACTAATGATCCGGATTATTTGTACAGTGGCTCGGACGATCTCAATGCAGTGGGCTGGTATGCTGGTAACAATAGCCCTAATAAAACAAAAGAAGTTGGCACCAAAGCACCCAATGCCCTTGGTCTTTACGACATGAGCGGTAATCTCGATGAATGGTGTTGGGATTGGGGGGACTCAAATTATTATGATATTAGCCCAAGCAACAATCCTAAAGGTCCAGATAGTGGTTCCTACCGTGTGCTCCGTGGAGGTTCCTTTTCTACTGCTGCTTATTGGTGCCGTGTTGCGTTTAGGACATGGTACGACCCGTGCTACACAAAAAACTTCATCGGTTTCCGGGTCTGCAGAGCAGCTATGTAGTGATTTATGTTTTCCCCATATTTGCCTTGAAATAAACATAATAGCCCCTGAATTAAGCATGCTTGGCACAACTCCCACAGCATAGCAAAGAACGGTGCCGGGTCTGTGGCATAGGGTGCCATTGGTTTTCTTTTGCTTATTTTCTTTAGAAAGAAAAGGAGATGTCGGGTGGCGGGGAGTATAACTGCTTAGAATAATCACCATGGAATGTGGTTTGCTTAAGAAAGAATCTAAACTAGGTTTGCCAAAAAAATGGGGGAATGTCTGGGCATGATTATTCTTGATGTTTACAGCCATAATAGCAAGTTTACATTTGAGTATAGATTAAAATAATCTTTCTGTCCAGCTTTATCATTAGCTGGAAAGTGTAAAGTTTCATATTGGATACATCATCTACTGCCTGATGCTCTGAGGCATAGTGTCGCATTTTACCGCAATTGGTAGGAATATCCGGCTATTAAAAAGTGAGTAGCAGGTTAATCTGTAGCGCAGAAATGGCTGACCTCAAGACAATTCCATATGCTGATGACAGTTTCCAGTTGACAGACAGAGCAAAGAAAAAAGAATAGTCTTGAAATACTATATATGGGTGGAAATACGATGAGCCTCAGTACAGACTACATCAAGCGACTGATGGATTACCTTGAGCGGGAGCAGATCCTCTGCACAGGGGAGAAGCTGCTTTTGGCTGTATCCGGAGGTGCGGATTCCACTGCCATGCTGTATTTTTATCACAGATTACGCTTTGTCCTGAATGTCACTTTGCTGGCGGTTCATGTGAATCATCAGCTTAGAGGAGAATCCAGTAACTTGGATGAGCAGGCCGTTAGGCAACAGTGCCATAAGCTGAATATCCCTCTGATCGTTCGTACTATCGATCTGCCCGGGGAAAGGGATTTGGAAAACCGGGCCCGGATGGCACGCTTTGAGATATTCTCACACATATTAGAGAGTTACCGCTTCGACAAAATCCTTTTGGCTCATCATAAATGGGATTTGGCAGAAACGGTGCTCTTAAATCTTTTCCGGGGAGCAGGGCTTTCTGGCATGGCCGGCATCAAACCGAAACAGGGCAATGTCTTGCATCCGCTTTTGTGCTTTAAGCCAGAGGAGCTGAAGGATATGCTGGTTCAGCAAAATATCAGTTGGCGGGAGGATGAAAGCAATCTTGAGACCAAATTTACCCGCAACCGTATTCGCCATGAGCTGATCCCGCTCTTGGAAAAGGACTACAACCCCCAGCTTAGAGATAAACTGGCAGAAGAAGCCAATATCCTCAATCAAGCGGATCGCTACATCAGCGAAAGAGCACTACGTCGCTATAAAAAGATCTGTCTGGACAATAGCAATCAGAGGATCGTCCTGAGTCTGCCGGATTTGCTGAAGGCTCCAGATATCGAGCATTTTTATATTTTGCGGGAGGCCTACAGGCAGGTGAGCGGGCAACAACAGGACTTTTTCCTGGCAAATCTCAGAGAGATTCAGGGAATTTTATCTGCACAAGGCAGCAAATATGTGAGCCTGCCACATGGGACTTTTGCGATCAAGCGCTATCAGGAATTGGTCTTTACGGCCAGCCCGGAAGATGTTCAGACTGAAAACTCTGAAGCTTTGCCGATCGAGAGTGAACGCTCGCGGGCCGTGCACATGGACTATCGCTTTCGTTTTAAGTACCTTAGGGTATTGCCTCAGGACCATTTAGACTATCAGGGCTTTAGAGCCATCATCGATGCGGATAAAATAAAAAGTGGATTTATGATTCGTTCACGAAGGCCGGGAGACCGTTTTATGCCTTTGGGAATGCAGAGTTTTAAAAAGGTAAAAGACTTTTTCATTGACGAAAAAGTAGCAAAATATGATAGGGACTTAATCCCCATCTTTGATGATGGAGAAAAGATATTCTGGATTTGCGGTCATCGTATTGATGAGAGGGTTCGTTACACGGAAACTACCAGCCGCTACTTGATGATCGAGGCCGTATCGCTTTCGAAAAAGCCAAACCGGGCTGCAAACCGGAAAAAAAGAGGATATGATGAATTTGATGAATTGTGATATATCTGCCGTACTATTTGATGAACGGCGCATACAGACCCGCATCCGAGAGATCGGGCAAGAAATAAATTCCGATTACGACGGCAAAGTGCCTGTGGTGATCGGTGTGCTAAAAGGTGGTTTTGTCTTCCTTAGTGATCTGATTCGAGCCATCACTATCCCGCTTGAGATCGACTTCCTGGCTATCTCAAGCTACGGAGTGGGCACCAGCAGCAGCGGTGTGGTCAAGATTCGCAAAGATATCGATATCGAGCTGGCAGACCGTGATGTGATCATCGTGGAAGACATTGTGGACAGCGGACTTTCCCTGCAATATATCAAAGATTATATTTGGAAACACAAACCTGCCAGCCTTAGAACTTGCGTGCTTTTGGATAAACCAATGGCGCATAAGATCGAGATCTCATTTGAATATGTGGGCTTTGAAGTAGGCGATGAATTTGTGGTGGGATATGGCTTGGATTTTGCCGAACGCTATCGCAACCTGCCCTATATTGGTATCTTAAAGGAAGAGTGTTATTCATGAAATATATCCTGAGTTTGGTCCTTGGTATCCTCGGTGGAGGTCTTTGGGCCCAGAATGTAGCGGATTCCCTGGAGCAGCTTCCAGTGCAGATGCCAGGGGTGATAGATAGCTTCTCCAGTATGTTGAGATGGTTTATTTATGCCATTATCCTGATCTCGGCGATCGGCCTTATCCGTATTTGGATGATCAAACGCAAAGCTGACAAAAGCGGAACTATCGACACGGTACTCAAAAAAGCAACTCCTAATGTGGATGAAAAGGGGAAGCCCGTTAACCCAGTAAAGAAGTCTATCTTCTCAATGCCCTTTATCTTTGTCCTTATACTATTAGGCATAGTGTTTTGGCATACCTTCAGCGGAAACAAAGAACAAGTAAGCAAAGAGAGTTTCAGCGATTTCATGATCCGGGTGAATAACAACTCGGTTAAAGAAGCTCAATTCACCGAACGTGATATAATCTATCTGGACTTGGCGAATAAGAAATATGTGACCACCATTCCCTTCGACGATGCCCGTTTGGTAGATAGCCTGCTGGTGCGTGGGATTAAGGTCACCACCACCAAACCTCCCGCTTGGACGGGGCTTATTTCCTACGCCTTTACCTTTATATTGCTCATCGTCTTCTGGTTCTTTATCATGAGGTCAATGAGAGGCCAGAATTCCAAAGCCTTTAGTTTTGGGAAAAGTAAAGCTCGATTACACGAGGCCAGCCGCTCCAAAATCTCCTTCAAGGATGTGGCAGGAGTGGATGAGGCCAAAGAAGAATTGCAGGAAATCGTGGAATTTCTCAAAAACCCAAAGCGCTTTCAACGCCTGGGTGGCAGAATTCCCCGCGGTGTGCTCTTGGTGGGACTGCCTGGCACAGGTAAGACCCTCTTAGCCAAAGCTGTATCCGGAGAAGCAGGAGTACCTTTCTTCTCCATATCCGGCTCAGACTTCGTAGAAATGTTTGTGGGTGTGGGCGCAGCCCGGGTGCGGGACCTCTTTGAACAAGCCAAAAAGAATTCTCCCTGCATCACCTTTATCGACGAGATTGACGCTGTGGGCCGTCACCGTGGAAGCGGTCTGGGCGGTGGACACGACGAAAGAGAACAGACTTTGAATCAACTGCTGGTGGAGATGGATGGCTTTGAACCCAATGAAGCTGTTATTATCATCGCTGCCACAAACCGTCCTGACATCCTGGATCCAGCTCTCTTGCGTCCCGGTAGATTTGATCGTCAGGTCACAGTGGATCTGCCTGATATCAAAGGCAGAACTGCGATTTTGAAAGTTCATGCTGCCAAGGTTCCACTTGCTGAAGATGTACATTTGGAACTAATCGCTCGCGGCACTCCTGGCTTTAGCGGAGCAGATTTGGCCAATCTGGTGAATGAAGCAGCCCTGATCGCTGCCAGTAAAAACCTGAGCAGCATTGGGATGGTGAATTTTGAGGCAGCCAAAGATAAGCTGACTCTGGGCATCGAAAAGAAAAGCAGGGTAATTCCCGAAGCAGATAAGAAGCTTACAGCTTATCATGAGATCGGGCATGTGATCACCAGTATATTCCTGGACTTGGTGGAACCCGTGCACAAGGTCAGCATCATCCCCAGAGGCTTTACAGGTGGAGCTACTCACTATCTGCAAAGCGATAAAACGGGATATTCCCGTAGCTATCTGAAGCAGTTTATGGTCACCCTTTTGGGTGGACGATCTGCGGAAGAAGTGGTTTTTGGAGAGCTTACCACTGGAGCTGGTAACGATCTGGAGCGCACGACCGATATTGCCAAGAAGATGGTCTGCTCTTGGGGAATGAGCGATGTGATCGGCCCCATGACCATCGGCAAAGAACAGAATGAAGTGTTTCTGGGTAAACAGCTGGCCACACATGATGGACACAGCGATGAGACTACACGTTTGGTGGATTCAGAAATCCGTGCTCTGATTACAGAAGCTCACGACCAAGCTAAAGCCATTTTGACTAAGCACCGCGCGCTTCTGGAGATCATGTCTCTAGAATTGTTGGAAAAAGAAACCTTGAATACAGATGATATCTTTAGCTTGATTACGGATAATCTGGATATCGAGGAGCGTGAAATAGTGCAGGCCAAGTATGAGCGCGCCAAGGAAATGCGTTTTGAGCATACCTCAGGTATTGATATGCCTGAAAGCGATGATAGCGCAGAGGAAAACCAAGAAAAGCTCGAAGATATACCACCCCTGGAGATAGATAATGAACCCAAATAATATGCACGCAACCACCATCATCGGTATCCATCGCAATGGCAAAACAGCACTTTGTGGCGACGGACAGGTCTCCATGGGGGACACCGTGGTCAAAGCTAAGGCGATCAAGATTCGCAGGATATTTGAAGATAAAGTAATAATCGGCTTTGCCGGAGCCACCGCAGATGCCTTTACCCTCTCTGAAAAGTTTGAAGAAAAGCTGAAGGCAAACAAGGGCAATCTTAAAAGATCAGCAGTGGAATTGGCTAAAGAATGGCGTCAGGATAAATACCTCAGACGCCTGGAAGCCATGATCATCGCTGGAGATAAGACCGGTATCCTGATGATCAGCGGAGTGGGGGATGTGATGGAGCCAGATGATGGACTGATGGCCATAGGTAGCGGTGGAAACTATGCCCTGGCGGCAGCCCGTGCCCTTATGCGCAATACCAAGCTCAGCGAAGAAAAGATAGTAAGCGAAGCCATGAAGATCGCCTCCGAAATCTGCATCTATACCAATAGCGAATTTGTGCTGGAGGTCTTGTAATGATGGAAATTGACAACTTGACTCCAGCCCGGATCGTGGAAGAACTGAATAAATACATCATCAGCCAAAATGCAGCCAAACGCAGCGTGGCTATCGCGCTCAGAAACAGATGGCGCCGTCAACAGGTGCAGAGCGATATGCGCCGCGAGATCATGCCCAACAACATCATCATGATCGGACCTACCGGAGTGGGGAAGACCGAGATTGCCAGACGCATTGCGCGCTTGGTGAACGCTCCCTTTATCAAAGTGGAAGCATCCAAATTTACCGAGGTGGGCTATGTGGGACGCGATGTGGAATCCATGATTCGCGAACTAATGAGTTATTCTGTGACTCAGACTCGTACGCAGATGGTAAAAGAGGTTGAGGAAGAGGCCAGAGCTCTGGCGATTGAAAGAGTGTTGGATGCCCTGCTACCACTCAAACGTAGAAAGAATGATGCGGAAGATCCGGAAGCTCTTGAACGCCACAAACGGAGCCGCGATAAGATGCGCAAAAAGCTGATCAATAACCAGATGGACGACAAATTCATTGATATTGAGATTCCTGAGGATTCCTTGCCGAGCTTTGAGATTATGACGAATTTTAATATGGAGGCCTTTGATCTGGATTTCTCAGACATGCTCTCCAATCTGATGCCGGGACGCGCCGGTAAGAAAAAACACAAAACCACTGTAGCCAAAGCGCTCAAGACCTTTACTGAACATGAGATCGATCAATTGGTGCCGCGGGACAAAGTTGCTGAAAATGCTAAAAAAGCAGTGGAAGAAAACGGCATAGTCTTCATCGATGAGATTGATAAGATCGCCACCACGGACAAACATGGCGGCATCGATGTCTCTCGCAGTGGAGTGCAACGCGACCTGCTCCCTATCGTGGAAGGCAGTAGCGTGCCCACAAAATACGGTCCTGTAGATACTGCACACATCCTGTTTATCGCGGCCGGAGCATTTACGTCTGCCAAACCCAGTGACCTGATTCCGGAGCTGCAAGGACGCTTTCCGATTAGAGTGGAGCTGAATAGCCTCACCGAACAGGATTTTGTCCGCATCCTCAGCGAGCCAGAAAATGCTCTGACAAAGCAGTATAAGGAGCTTTTCAACACGGAGGCTGTGGAGCTTTCTTTCAGCGCAGGGGCGATCAAAGAGATCGCGCGTTTTGCTGCTTTGGCCAATGAAAAGATGGAAGATATCGGAGCCCGCCGCTTGCATACCATCTTAAATACTCTCTTGGATGACTTTCTCTTTGAAATGCCAAGCAGTAAACTCAAGAAAGTAAGCATCACCAAAAACATGGTCATCTCGCGACTGAGCCCAGTAATCGAGAGCGAGGATCTCTCGCGCTTTATTCTCTGATGATCTGCACTATAAAAAGGAACTCCATCTCGCCGTATAGGGCTTCCTGTCTCAGGATAAATCCATGAGAAAAGTATTCCTGTATCTGGGTGACCGGGAACGCGACTACCGCTCTTTGATGCATTATCAAAAAGGTGTGAGCATTGCAGAGAAGACTATTCTCCCTTCGCAAATGGTTATCTGTGAGCAGACTCATTCCAAGATAGTGCATATCTGCTCTAATGAGGATAGCGGAGCCGGCTTTGGCCTTCATCCTCAGATTCCCCTGGCAGATGGCTTTGCTACCAATATTGTGGATCAATATCTTTTGATCAGAACTGCGGATTGCTATCCGGTGCTCTTTTATGAAAAGGATGCCAAAGCTATCGCTGCTGTGCACAGTGGTCGTGAAGGCACCAGGAAGAATATCGTGGGGAAGGCAGTGCAAACCCTGGTAGAGCACTTTGGCTGTGATCCCGCCAATATCATCGCTCAGGTGGGGGCGGGGATCTGTGAAGAGCATTACCAGGTAAGTGAAGAACTTTATGATGCCTTTACAGAAAGCCTTAATGCAGATAACTTTACTACTTGCTCAAATATGCCCCGGCATCTGAATCTGCGTGCCATTATCTTTCAACAGCTATTAAGAGCTGGGCTCACGTTTTTCAATATCGAAAACGTCCAGATTTGCAGTTATGAGAATCCTGACTATTATTCATATCGCCGGGATCATGGAAACAATCGTCAAATCAACCTGATCGGGATCAGCAATGAATAAAACCTTTACGAACAAAAGCGGCAAGATCCTGCTGGAACTAAGGCAGGAAAGTTCATCCGCCTGGCTCACTATCAAACGCACTGGACGGCTGGTGGATGAAAAAGATATCTTGGATTTGATCGATGAAGCTGGCATAAAATCTGGATTTGAAGAAGCCTTGCAACTGATCCGGGAGCGCGGGATCGAGAAAGATTTTGACAAGCCCTTTCCCATCGCAGTCTGCACAAAAGAGGAAGGCAAGAAAGAGGCTACCCTGAATTACCGTTTTGATCCCGATGCGATCACAGGTGACGCCAGTGAGCTTGATCTGGCCACACTCAGTAAAATCATCTATGTGAATGAGGGAGATATAGTCGCCAGCTACTCGGACAATCTCTTTGAACGTGATGGCAGCATCTACGACATTTTTGGCGAGCTGATCACTCCTCCCGATGTGGATGAAGAAGCAGCAGAGAAACTGGCTGGCAACCATATACGCTATGAGAGCCATGATTATATCGCCGGCAAAACAGGATATCCCTATCTGGATGAAGCTGGCCGTATTTGCATTTTGGATAGCCTGAAGCTGGATAGCAGTCAGGTTTCCAGCGGTCAATTTCTGCGCAGTCCCGTGAGCCTGGAAATATCTGGGGATCTCAGCCAAGTCAATATTGCCTGCCTTAAAACTATGATCATTCACGGCAATATCCAGGATTGTAGCATATACTGCGAAGGAGACCTGATCATAGATGGAGAGGTCATTTCATGCAAAAATCCCGGGATACAGGTTCTGGGTTCGCTCAAAGTGAAATCCATCAATCATTCCCGCGTTTATGTGAAGTCAGACATAGAGTTTCAAGAAGAGATACTGCACTCCATCGTAGCTACAGATGGGAATCTCATTGGCGACGAATATAGCTCCCTCATCAATGGTGGCTTGGTTCAAGCTGCTGGTAATATCGATATTGCCAAGGCTGGATCGTCTTCCGGTGATGAAACCGAGATTGAGATAGCGATATCACCTTTTTATCGGGCGATGTTGATGCAGATGACCAAAGAGTCTGTCCGCCTTCGCGAAGAAGGCGGCGACAAAGCTTTGGAAGATATTCGGGAGCGCATCAGCCGCTGTGAAGCAGAGCTGGACAATCAGTTGAACCTGTTTTTAAAAAGACCCCTGGACGAGAAAAAATCCGTCACCGTGCGGGATGAAGTATATCCCAAGACCATGTTTCGGGTATTAAAGCATTCCTATCAGATCAAGAGTCATCAGAAAGGCATCTGTCTGATTGAAAAAGAGTAATTGGAGAATATAAATGAGATTTAGAGTAATTCTACTGCTGTTGGCCATAGGCTTAGTTTGCGTCCCGCTGCTTGCGGGCATTCCGGGCTTTCCCAAGGATCCTGCCATCTCTCCGGATGGCAATGAAGTCTGTTTTGTCTTTGACGATGATCTGTGGATCGTTCCATTTCAGGGAGGGGATGCCAGGCGCTTGACCTCCACCAAAGCCCGTGAATGGGGCCCGATCTGGTCTCCTGATGGCCAATGGATTGCCTTCAATTCAAGCCGTGAAGGACTAACCTATCCTTATCTGATCCCTGCCAAGGGGGGAGAGGCAGAAGTTATCATCCGCGAATCTTACAGCATCGCAGATTGGTTCAACGATGGCAAACATCTTCTTGTACTCCGCGGCAATGCAGAATTCGGCTCTTCCATGTACAAGCTCCCCATCAGCGGAGAGCGTGCTACGCTTTTAGGCGACGTGGGAGACCGTTGGGCTACCCTATCTCCCGATAATAGCAAGATAGTCTTCAGCCGCAATGGCTATGCGCATAGGGAAGCTTATACGGGCAGCATGAATGGCGAGCTTTGGCTCTTTGACATCGCTACCAAGGAATATTCCCGGCTCACCCGCACAGATCATTCAGAGCGTTATCCCCGCTATTCTCACAGCTCAAATTCCTTGTATTATTGCTATGCTGATGGACAGAGCTTTCAGCTCACCCGGGTGGATAAAATGAATTTTAAACGGCCGGTTAAGCTCAGTAATCTCAAGAGTTTCAGCGCTCGTGATATCACCATCGCCCGGGCCAATGACAGAATAGTCTTTGAACACTTTGACGAGATTTACAAATACGATCCCGCTAGCTCAGATGGCAGCATGATCTCAAAGCTGGATATCCGTATTGCGTCTGATATGTGGGAAAACCCGATCCTTGAATTCAAAATGAAGAACGATCTGGCAGATTTTGCCGTTTCAGACGACGAAAGGCTGGTCTCTTTTACTTATAAATACGATAACTTCATCGTGCCCCGCAAAGGTGGGATACCCAAACAGATCACTGATGATCACAGCGGTTGGGCTAATATGATCTTCATAAACGATCGGGAGTTGGTCTTGTCCAAGCTTGATCATGGGCGCGAAAAGCTCTTCAGTGCCACGATCGAGAAAGATAAAGACCCCGTGCTTACTCCGATTGAATGGTTCGGTGCAGATTCCTTAAGCATACAGGATGTACGCAAGGATTCCGAGGGCCGGTGGCAGATCAAATATCAGGATCACATCAGCGCCGGCAGGATTGCCTTGGCAGACAAAGGCAAAACAGAGCTCTTGTCTATGAACACCCCAGGGCTGGTGATCTCAAACTTTTCTATCAATAAAAGCGGCACCCATGCTGCCTATTGCTCCATTGATAGCGAATACTACATGCGTGGGCTTTATATCTACGAATTTGCCACGGACAGCCATCGCAAGGTGCTTTCTGATGACCGTAATATCTCAAACATACACTGGTCAAAGGACAATCGTTCTTTGATCTTTACCCGCAATGGCAATTTGTGCCGCCTGGATTTAGTTCCCCGAGATGAATTTGAATATAATGAAGACTTTTGGGCACAGGTTTTTGAGCCTATTGAAGAGAAAGAAGAAAAGAAAAAAGACAGCGATTCTGAAAACATAGACGAAGACAAAACCAAAGACGAAGCCACAAGCGATGAAGACGGGCTGTATGTGATGGAAATCACCATCAAGGATGAAGATAAAGAAGAAAAAGAAGAAGAAAAGCCTGATCCGCCAGTAGAAATCGTCTGGGAAGGCCTGGATAAGAGGATGTTTGAGCTTTATCAGGGCGCCATGTCCAATCTTACTTTAGTTCGCGTTTTGAGCGACTCTACCTTCCTTTTTTTGGATAGACCCTGGTATGGTCAAGGAAATCCCAGTCTGAACAAAGGCGATATTTATGGTAAAAACAGAAAGGAGCAAACCACCTTCGGAAAGGATAGCATAGCGTTCAAATTGGTGGGGGAGACCCTGTATTATTTGGATGAATTCGCTCTGAAATCATACGATCTTAATGGCGGTAAAAAGAGTGATATACCCATCAGCATGGATTATGCATATAACGTACAAAAGCTAAACAGCCGCGTGTTTGAACAAGCTTGGGGACTGTTTGCCGATAACTTTTACGATCCTAATTTTCATGGGCAAAACTGGCAAGAGCTCTATGATAAGTATCGTCCTTATGTAGATAAGGCTCGCAATATTGATGAAGTAGGCGGCATTATAGACGAGATGGTAGGAGACTTGAACGCTTCCCACACCGGATTTTATCCCAGACAGGATGAGACAAGTAACTATAAATACATTGCCAGAATCGGTGTGGATTTTGATTACAGCGAGCCCTTACCACAGGGCATAAGAATTGCCAGAGTATATGCCAATACCAGGCTGGCCAGCTATTATAAGATCAAAGCTGGGGACATCCTCACCCATATCGATCAAGTGGAAATAACGCCCAAAACTGGCTTGGATGCCCTTTTTGCAGACAAGGTGGGCAAACTCATCAGTTTTAGCATCTTAAGCGAAGGCCAAGTGATCGAAGGTCAGGTGCAAGGTATGGGGGGAAGTGAATTTTACCAGCTCTTTTACGACTATGATGTAAGCCGCAAGCGCCAAAAGGTAGAAGAAGCCAGTGGCGGCCGGGTAGGCTACATTCATGTTCCGGCCATGGGAACCCAGGATTACGAAAATTTCTATCGTGACTATTTCCGTGACAATCATGATAAAAAGGCCATGATCCTGGATTTCAGGGGAAACCGTGGAGGCAGGGTGCATGAAGACATCATCTCGCTGCTCACCAAGAAGAATTATGGCTATAGCCTCAGCCGCACTTATGGTCCGGATCTGCGCTCGGAGCCCAGGTTTGGGATCACTGTGCCTACCATCGTCTTAGTGGATGAGAATTCCTTTTCAGATGGTGAAATCTTTCCCATAGTTTATCAAGAATTAAAGCTGGGCAAGGTGATCGGATATCCCTCCAGCGGCGCTGTAATCGGCACCAGAGAACATACTTTGCTGGATGGCTCACGCATGCGTATGCCGGGCACAGGATGGTTTAAGGTAGATGGCACAAATATGGAAGGCACCGGAGCCATGCCAGATATCATCGTGGAACACAGCATCAACGACATAGTATCAAATAACGATAAACAGCTCAGCCGGGCAATCCAGGAAATCTTAAAAGAGATAAAATAATGGACATTGAGAATATTCTGCAACAAGCAATAGCTCTAAGCAAAACAAACTGGATACATGCTATCCATCTGCTCACCAGCGCAGAAGACGACCACCCGGATGATACCCGCTTGCAGACCATGATAGCGGATTTACATTTCTTCCGCCTGCAGTATAAACTCGCTCTCAAACACTATCTCAAGGCCTTGTCCTCGGATCCGGGCAATACCAGAATCATCCATGCCATTGCCAGTTGCTACATGGCAAATAACGATTACCGCTTGGCTTTGGCCTATTTCAAGCGCATACCAAATCCTACCGATGATGTGCTGTATAATACCGGCTATCTATATGCTATTTTAGGGCGCCACAAAGAGTGCATCAGCATCATGAAAGAATTACTCGTTCGCCTGCCGGATCACCCCTTTGTCTATTATGTTCTGATCGAGCAGCATTATGAACTGGGTTTGCACGATGAAGCCTTGCGCTATATCAGGTTAGCAGAACAAAAGGCTGGAAAACAGCAGCAGCTTCATCTATTGGCAGCGTTGGTTTATTCCGCCAAAGAGCAGTGGCTTCCAGTGTATTATCACTACAATCAGGCGGAGACTATGGGATCGATAAACAATCTTGATCATTATCTTCGCTATGCCAATGCCGCCAGCGTGATTGGTCTTTCCGAACGAGCCTTGCGTATTTTATTCCAAGCCGAGATAAAATGGCCTTATATCGGTGATATCTATATCATGCTCTTACGGATTTTGATCAAGCGCAAAGAATATAAACAAGCCGACCAGGTAGTCAAGCGCGCAAAGAAAAATTTGCGGCAACTACCCAGCACTATCTTGCTGCTTATTGAGCGGATGAAGATTGAGCTTGAGAAGGAGCCACAACCCTGATTAGCAGTGGGCTCTTAGTTCCGGCTCTCTATCAAATCGAGTGAGTAATGCATTCTACTCCAGCATCCGCATTTTTGTAAGAATCTGAGTCCAAAGTGGTGACAGGATGATATCTAGAGAAGCTTGGATGTTTTTCTTCAAGGGTCCGTCTTTTTCCCTTTCTTGCAGCAAGGATACCGTAGAGATGCCGTGGAGATAGTAGGAATAAATCCTCTTATCTCCACGGCATCTTGAGCATATCTCATACGGCAAGAGCACTGCAAGACATGACCCATGTTTTTACCTTTCTGATAGTGTGAGATCCCTACAGAGAACACTCTCCTTTTACTCATCCGGTAGATTCTTTCAACTTCGTTTTATGATTTACCCACTCGGTTTGGAATAGAGCCTTAGTTCTTCCTGGTTTTACTCACCAATTCATATAGCAGATAGCCATTTAGCATATACAAGACCTTATCGAAATCCTTGTCTCCAGGGATGATCACATCAGCATTTTTCTTGCTGGGTTCGATGAAGGCTGCGTGTGAGGGCTTGACAGTCTGCATGTATTGATCCAAAACCCCTTCCACATCACGTCCGCGCTCGATGATATCCCGGGCGATTCTTCTCGCCAGTCTGGTATCGGCATCGGTATCAACGTAAATCTTGAGATCGGAAAGCTCGATCAATTCCGGATAGTAGAGCGCAAAGATACCTTCCAGAATGATCACGTCGGCATCGGCGATGCAGAGCTTGCCTTCCAGCCGGCTGTGGGTTACAAAGTCATAATCCGGCATATTCACAGCCTTGCCTGCCAGCATATCCTTCACATCCTTCATCAGGTAGTCTTTATCAATCGAATCCGGGTGATCAAAATTTACCTTGGCTCGTTCTTCCATAGATAGATGACCCAGGTTCTTATAATAGTTATCATGTGAAATGATCACGGTCTTGAGGTCTTGCAATCTTTGGCCGATGGCACGTGCGATGGTGGTTTTCCCGCAGCAGGTTCCACCGGAGATTAGGACTAAACGGGGGCAATCTTTCATATCTTCATTTTCCATCACTTTTTGTTTTGATCAGTTTGCTGATGATCTTATACATATTATTAACTTCCACTGGTTTGGCTATATACTCATCCATCCCCACGGCCAGGAATCGCTCCCGATCACCTGCCAGAGCAGCCGCAGTGAAGGCCACGATGGGGGTATGACGCCGCTTATTAATCTCCATATCACGGATTTGTTGAGTAGCGTTGATGCCATCCATCACAGGCATGCAGATATCCATCAAGATCAGATCATAAGGCTCTTTGTCGTACATTATCAACGCTTCAGAGCCGTTATTCGCAATATCTACAGATAGTCCCCAAATCTCCAATTGCCTTTTTGTAACCATCTGATTGACGGGCTCATCCTCTACCAGAAGAATCCTGCCGCTGAGGGATTTATCGGCAGGGATGGTGATATTTTTTTGTTCAGAAGCTTGCTTCGGCAAGTCTTCGGGTATAGTAAAGGGCAGGATGAAGAAGAAGCAACTGCCTGTGCCGGGTTCATTTTCGACCCAGATAAAGCCTTGCATCAGCTCCACCAAACGCTTTACTATGGCAAGCCGCAGCCCGGTGCCTTTGTATTTTGAGCTGAGGTAAGTTTCGCCTTGTGTGGAATTGTCAAAAATCTCATTTTGCTTTTTGGGAGCAATGCCGATACCGGTATCGGAAATCTTGAAGAGAATGCGTAAATCTGTTTCAGAGCGGGTATAAACCTCTGCACTCAGCAATATCTGTCCTTGTTTGGTATATTTTACGGCATTCTGCAGTAGGGTGCTCAGGACTTGCCTGAGTCTGAACTGATCGCCTTTGAGTAGATCTGGTATTTCCTTTGGAACCTAAGCTTTGAAGATCACGTCTTCGCCTAATACCTGATGCTCAAATTGTCTGATCAGGTCATTGATTAGATAATGGGGATTAAAATCGTTGATAATCAATTCCATTTTGTCGGATTCAATCTTGGGAAAATCTAGAGTTTCATTTATAATCCTAAGTAAGTCGTGCGAGGAAGAATACATCAAGTCATAGATTTCCATTTGTTGGGGATTAGACTTCATTTGCATCAATACCTGAAGAAAGCCGGTGATGCCATTCAGGGTTGTGCGAATCTCATGATTCATATTAGCCAGGAAGTGGCTTTTGGCAATGCTGGCAGCCCTTGCCGTCTCTCTTTCTTCCAAAAGCTGAAATTCGATTGTCTTTTGGTCTGTAATGTCAACCAGATATCCATAGTAACAATTTTCCCCGTCTTCAGGACTTGGCAGAATCCGATAATAATCCAAGACCCAGCGTGGTTCACCAGCCTTGTTGAGGGCACGATAATAAATCATGGAATATTCATCAGAGCGAATTTCATGGCTTTCGGCCAGCACTCGCTCACAGTCTTCAAAAAAGATCTTGCGCGTAAGATCACTGTCTTCTGCACAAATCTCCTCAGGAGTATAGCCCCACTGCCTGATGTTTTCAGAGATAAATAGCAGCTTCGCAGGTTGATGGGTAGCTTTATACAAGATCACCGGCCCGTAGCTAAAGCTCTTTGTCCAAGCTTCTATTTCCCCAGTAGATATTATCAGTTCTGCTTGCAATTTGGGCATTTTTCTTCCCATTTTTGCAAGCTGTTGTTTCTGTCTTCGATACAGCGTGATAAAGATGATGAGCAGGATTAAAAGGGGGATGCAGGCAAGAGATGCGCCTAAGATGATATTGGCACCAGTCTGCTGAGTTGAGTTCACTTGTGCAAACCATTTATCGCGGATTCTTTTGAGTTCACCACTGCTCTCTAGTTCGACCAAGGCAGTATCTATTTTCTGGATCAATTCTTCATCCAGGGAAGCAAAGCAGTAGTCTCGCTGCTGTATTCTCTGTGGCAGGGCTTTGATATACTTTAGCTCTTGATTTTGGATCAAGTACATGCCCAGCATATAGTTCGTAATACAGGCATCAAAATCACCATTTTCCAAGAGCTTGAGGGCAATCTCCGGAGAGGGGACATTATTAAGCTCTCCTCCAAACCCAATATAGCGCAAATATTCTTCTGCTATATCTCCTTCTTGTATCACCACAGAGCTATTTATGAGGTCTGTCTCGCTCATGATATTGGAATCTTTGCGGATGAATATTGCTTGCCATACTACCGTATGTGCTCCCGAAAAATAGTATTCTTGGGCGCGCTGAATCGAAAAAGCCATACCTTGGACCAGATCTATAGTTCCGTCTTCCAGCCAGGTTCGCACCAGCGACCATTTGCCCAAACGGAATTCTGGCTCCATTCCCATCATTCTGGCTACGCTGCGGCTAAGCTCTACATTATACCCATCCGGCAGACCAGCTTCATTGATAAATTCATAAGGAGGAAAATCCGAATCTCCGCCAATAATGATTTTAGCAGGTTTTGCTGCTTGAGCAAACAGGGATAGGCTCAGGGCCAGCACTAACAAGCTAAAGCAATATCTCATTTTCAGCTCTGAGGGAATCTACCTTGGCAAGGTATGCTTGCATGTCAAATTTCCTTTTTAATCCATTGGCATTCATATAGCGGACCATCCCAAAAATTGGCCTTGTGCCCCAAGGACGATCGTGTTTGCCAAAACACCAGGCTACCCCAGCGTAGGCATTCGCATCCCGGCCATCCAGCTCATATTTGTTGTTTAGATACAGTAAGATTTCAAAAGCTTCATCTACAGACGGACACCACATCAGCAGCCGCTTTCCCCAGTACATGCGCATGTATCCTTGCATTTTACCTGTGGTTAGCATCTGTCTCTGAGCGGCATTCCAATACTTGTCATTGGTCTCGCCTTGTTCCAATCTATCAAGCGAATACTGCTCCTCACGTTCATCCAAAAGGTGGTCGTTCAAGGTTTTCCGCGCCCAGGTTGGTAAGCATAAAGCAGAGTCATAGTTCGGGTTGTGATCACAGAAGTTCATACTAAGCTCTCGTCTCACAATCAGTTCTTCAGCATAATCTGCCAGATTCAAGGACTTTCCCATTTGCTGCTTTTTGCTGGTGATCAAGTGTGGCAAAGTATTCACAGGGACTTGCCAAGCTCCAAAGATTTTGTGAATGATCTCCAAGGCGGAAATCTGCCCAAAATGCAGATAAGGACTCAGCTCGCTCGCATAGTCCTTATCGGGATGACTGCGATACTGTGCATAGCCTGATAGTTTATTGTGAATAAAGTATTTTAGCTTTTCTTGGGCTTGATTATAGCCACCTGTCATGGATCTGATGATGTCCGGGCTGGGTTGCAGCTTGAGTTCAGTGCTCACCCAATCCCAGAGTGCGTCAAGATCTTGCAGACTGTATGGGTAGTGGGGGATACCCTGCAAATCCAAATCTTGGGTAGGCACATCATAGTGTACGGGGTCGGGATAAACCAACCAATCTGGCAATTTGGAAACAATTTTTCTACGCAAAGTAGCAGCGGAATACTCTTCTTTGTTTGAAACCAGGTGCACGGGGATGGTGGCCTCAGTATCCAGCTCGACAATCTCTGTATCAGAGAGCAGTTTGCTATTAAATATCTCATCACGCCAAGTCTTTTGCCATCTCAGATAGCCATGATCAAGAACCAAAAGCCGGGCTTTCTGCCCAAGCTCTGGAATCAGATCCTGAGGCTTCCCCAGCAGAATATGAAAGGGGATTCTCTTAGAGGCAAGCCCAAGTGCAATTTCCGGCAGAGCTTCGATCATGAAACGATAATGCCGGATATTGGCCTCGGGAATCTCATCGCTGATGACGAAGCAGACTATCAGGCACAGTTTCATACGCTGTGCTTCTGCCAAAGCGTAATCCAAGGCCGGGTTATAATGAATACGCTGGGCTTGTTGCATCCAATATAGTACGTAGTTGCCGCTTGGACTCTTAGCGGTTTTATGCCGGATGATTCTTTTTTTCATTTCAGAAGGATACTCTTGCCTTAGTGTTTCCAGTTGCAGTGCTTAAACAGCATTTATGTAATACCTGCGTGCTGGCTATGGTGAATATGCTTCTTTCGCTGTAAGCTATTGCCGCGACGTATTGTTTCAAAATTAGTCTTTGTTTCATATTCACCTCAAGTTTACATTGGCAGATGGCACTAAATTGTCAAGAGAAAGCCGCCCATATTATGGGCTTGTTGTGTCCCTATGTCGATATTTATCCACAAAAGTATATCTACAAGAAGGAAAAGCCCAAGCAATGCGGTATTTTACCCTGCAAAAGGCTTGGAGCCAAGGGCGAATACACCTTCTATGAGCTGACTGTATCTATAGCCGCAGCGCGATTACGCTTTTGGCAATCCATCCGATGTCAGACACCAATTGCATTGTCATTTATCTTGGCTTTAGTTGTCAAGTTCCTTTAAAAGTATTTGCATTTTGCTTACTCGATAAAGTTATTAATAAGGGCTTCTTAACTCACTGGCTTATGTTCTGTTCTTCTTCAAATATTGCCGGATGGTGCCAAACAGTAAAGTGTGAGTTCAGGTTGTATCAGGAGAGCAAAATAGCTAAAAGCGAAGAAGGTGACGAATTCGCCACCTTCTTCTGATGCAAAACGGAGTGTTTTGGAATGTCCGCCCTGCATTTTTAACTTATGTTATTTGCTTTCGTCTTTTGAAAGCTGCTCGTTCAGCCACTGAAGCTGTTTTTCAAGCTCATCTTTTTGAGCTACCATGTCATCTTTGGTGTAAGTGTAAACTGGTTCACGAGTAGCGTAAGCAGCCGGTGCAGCGCAGAAGTATCCACGATTGCGAAAACCGTATCCACCACCGCCATTGGGTCCGCGTCTGCGTCCCCGTCCAAGTCCACGTCTTTCTGTGGCATCGATTCTTCCGCAGGGGCCAAAGCCTCTTCCGCGGCGTCCATCACCA
This sequence comes from Candidatus Cloacimonadota bacterium, assembly GCA_020532515.1. Classification (GTDB taxonomy): domain Bacteria; phylum Cloacimonadota; class Cloacimonadia; order Cloacimonadales; family Cloacimonadaceae; genus UBA5456. The sequence continues at coordinate 117,868 of JAJBAY010000001.1, forward strand.
AAGGGTCCTGTTCCATCAAAACCAGGCATCTCTACCTCCTTTTTTGTTGTTTAGTCATGTCTTTGTTATCTACTGTTCAGCTTCTCGGAGCTGATAATCGTCAGATCATAAATTTCCATATTTACTCTATGGTTTTAGCTCTTCAAAACTGAGCTTTAATATGACTCTGAGCATCAGTCTTGTGAACATATGTTCAATATGCCTGAGGCCGCGTTTCCTGTCAATACTTATTTTGACAAATATCCTTTTAACAAACTAAACCGTTATTTATGGGAGATTCTATACGCTCGTATCTATATACATGATAGATATATAGGCGTGCATACCCGCCAAGATATATAATCTTTAAATCTGGTATCAGAGGGGATATCTCAGCCTTGGATATCGGACAATTTACCATAAAAGCAGATACTTCTCCTCGTCAGTTTTGAAGTTCCAGACAATCACAGAGAAATTGAGCTCTAAACTACCGGATTAGTCGTGTAATATGCCACATGCTTTGCTTAAGTATTATGGGATGCCTGCCTTAAGTTCATACCGGGAACTTCATTATTTTGAAATTTCATAAAAAAGTGTTGACTGTATTTCAAGCTTTCTAAATGATGTACCGTGGAGATATGTATAAAGTATGAAAAGAATTATCATTGCGATCGATGGCCCGGCTGCTTCAGGGAAGAGCACGACTGCCAAGCTTTTGGCGCATAAGATCAGATATTTGTATCTGGATACAGGAGCGATGTATCGTGCCTGTGCACTTGCTGCAAAGCGCCAGAATATCGACATTGATGATGATGCTGCTTTAAAAAGATTGATTGATAACATTCATATCCAGATCCAGGACTCGGAGCAGGGCAATATTACTCTGCTCGACTCAGAGGACGTCTCCCAAGCTATCCGTGAACCGGATATCTCACTTCTGGCTTCCGCCATCTCAGCAAAAGCCATCGTGCGCACCAAGATGGTGGAATTGCAGCGTGAAATGGGCAAAATGGGTGGCGTGATTTTGGATGGCAGAGACATCGGAACTGTGGTTTTCCCCCGAGCTGAGCTCAAATTTTTCTTAATCGCACCAGTAGAGATCAGAGCCCAGAGACGCTTTTTGGAGCTTCAGGCAAAAGGGCTGAGTCCAAGTTTTGAAGAGGTCCTGAAAGAGCTGGAGGAGCGCGATAAAGCGGATTCTACCAGGGCCTTGGCTCCGCTGATCCCAGCGAGCGATGCCATCGAAATAGATACTGGGCAGCAGAGCATCGAAGGCCAGGTGGCAGAGCTTTACCGGCATTATCAGACCAGGATTGCGGAGCTATGATTATACGCTTGGCGACATCTTCAGGTTTTTGCTTTGGAGTGCGCAGAGCTATTCAGATGGCTCTGGATGCTTCCAAAGGCAGGGATATCGTTTACAGCATCGGTGAGCTCATCCACAATCCCCAATTCGTTGGGGAGCTGGAAGAGCAAGGCATCAAGGTGGCAAATGATGTCACAGCCTTGCAGGACAGCGTGGTGATAATCCGCTCTCATGGCATTACGCGTGATGAACTGAGGATTTTACAGGCCAATGGGAATACGATCATTGATGCCACTTGCCCTTATGTGAGCCGCACCCATGAGCTCATCCAAACTGCGATTCAGGATGGCTATGAAGTCTTCATCCTGGGCGATGCCAAGCATCCTGAAGTGATTGGGATGATGAGTTATGGAAATTTGCAAACCATTGTGATAGCTCCGGGTGAGATCCCTACCAGCCTCAAAGGCAAGAGGATATGCCTGATCTCACAGACCACTCAACAGGTGGAAAACCTGAAAAAACTGGCCTGTGACATATTAGATCAAGTTTTGGAACTAAAAGTGTATAACAGTATATGTCTGGCTACCACACAAAGACAAAATGCCAGTGCAGCATTGGCAAAAGACAGCGACCTCATGATCGTGATCGGCGGCCGCAAGAGCTCAAATACCAAAATGCTGGCCAGTCTTTGCAGCCAATACTGCCAAACCTTGCATATCGAGACCGAGGATGAATTGACCGCAGACTCTGTGCTCGGGAAAGCACGCATCGGCCTATCCGCTGGTGCCAGTACTCCCGAGGACCGGATTATAAAAGTTTATAACAAGATTTTAAAAATAAATGGGGAAGAAGACTTGGCAACGAGTGTTCACAATATCCCCTTGTTTAAGGAGGAATCATGTTAAATCATGATCAAAACCCAGTCGAATCTGAGATTGAAATCGAAGGAAACGACACAGCGTCGCAATCAACGGAAGTAGAAGCAGTGCTCGAAAATAATGAAGAGCCACAACTGGAAGAACAAAAATCCGAAATTGAAATGGATGAAGAACCTGAAGAAGCAGTAGCTGAGATTCAGGAAGAAGCCGCAGCAGAAGAACCTCAAGTAGAACCTGTACAAGAAACTGAGGATGAAGTATCATCTCCAGAATTGGCAGTAGCAGAAGAGGAAAAACCCGTCATAGAAGCTCAGGAAGAGCCTAAACCCGAAGCGCCTACAACTGAAGACACGGAAGTGGAAACAGAAGTAGAGGAGCCTAAAGCCGAAGCCGTGGAAGTAGCAGTGGAAACTGCTGAAGAGGAGCCCCAAGCTGAGCTTACGCCTGAAGAACAAGAGCATAAAAATATGCTCAATATGTACGAAGAATCTTTCTCAAACTTTAAAGTGGGAGAGATCATCGATGGCACCATCGTGGATATTTCAGACAAAGAAGTCCGCGTGGATATCGGGTTCAAGAGCGAAGGCGTGATTCAGATTTCTGAATTTGCCTATAGCGGCCCACCAGAAAAGAACAGCATCATTAGAGTCTTCATCAATAAAATTGAAAGCGGTGATGGACGCCTGCAGCTTTCCAAAAAGAAAGCCGATTATCAGGACAACATTGCACGCATCAAAAATGCCTTTGCAGAAAGCAGCGTAATACCTGGTGTAATCCGCCGCAGAGTCAAAGGTGGCATGATCGCGGAAGTATATGGCATCGAAGCTTTTCTTCCCGGCAGCCAGATGTCGCTCAAACCCATCCCGAATCTAGACCAATTCATCGGTAAAGAGATGCAATTCAAAGTCGTGAATCTGGATGAAGAGCACAACAACATCATCGTCTCCCGCAGAGCAGTGATGGAAGAAGAAGCAGCCGCCAAACGCGAGGCATTGCTGGAAAGGATCGAAATCGATTCTGAGCTGGAAGGTGAAGTGAAAAACATCACCCAATACGGTGCCTTTATCGATCTCGGTGGCATTGATGGATTGCTCCATCTTACCGATATGTCCTGGGGCAAGCTGAATCACCCTTCAGAGATGCTTGCGATAGGCGACAAAGTGAAAGTTAAAGTGATCAATTTTGATCCTGAAAGCAATAAAATATCTTTGGGACTGAAACAACTCGTACCCCATCCTTGGGAAAACATCGAAATCAAATATCCAGAAGGAACTCGCATCACCGGAAAAGTGGTGAGTGTGAAGTCTTTCGGAGCCTTTGTGGAAATTGAACCCGGCGTGGAAGGTCTGGTGCACATCAGTGAGATGAGCTGGACAAAAAAGATCACCGACGCCCGTAAGATTCTGAAAAATGGCGATACCATAAACGCCATCGTCTTGGAACTGGACAAGGAAAACAAACGCATCTCCCTGGGTATGAAACAGATGGATCCCAATCCCTGGCTCACCATCGAAGATCGCTATCCCATTGGGACAGTGCTCCAACGTAAAGTCAAGAGTCTCACCACTTTTGGCGCCTTTGTGGAAATCGAAGAAGGAATCGACGGTCTGGTGCATATCTCAGATATCAGCTGGACCAAGCGCATCTATCACCCTCGTGAAGTGTTCCGCAAGGGTCAGGAAATTCAGACCATCATCCTTGCTATAGACAGAGCTCAGCACCGTATCGCGCTTGGCGTGAAACAGCTGACTCCGGACCCATGGGAAACCTTGAATCAAGACCTCCCTGTGAATTCCGAAGTGATCGGCAAAATATCCAAATTGATACCCAAGGGCGTCTTGGTGGATATCCCTCTCAAAGAAGACTATGTGGAAGGATTTATCCCGATTTCACACTTGGCCATGGCCAAATTGGAACACAGCGAAGATGCTTTCCATATAGGCGAAGAATTGCCTCTGAAAGTGATCGAACTGGATATGGAAAACCGCCGGCTTATCCTCTCTGTAAAAGCCTTCTTCTTCTCTCGCGACCCCAAGTTGCAAGAAGAATATATAGCTATACACGAGCAGTATATGCGCGAACGCATCGCCAGATTGCAAAAGAAGAGAGCTGAAAAACAGCAGAGAGATAGGCAAGCCGCAGAAGCCGCAGCTAAGCAAGCTGCAGAAGATGCCGCTGCTAAAACCCAAGCCAAGCAAGCCACCGAAGAAACTGCTCCCAAGACTGAGACTGATAAGGCTCAAGCTGAAGGCACAGAAACTATTCCTGTGGCTCCTGCCGAAGAATCTGAAGTTAAAGCTCCGGAAACAGCAGAAGTGGCCTCTGATACTGAAACACCTGCAGAGGTAACAACCGATACTGAAGCAGCTACCGAAGTTGCCCAAGAAGAGGAAGTAGCTCCTGAAGCTGTCAAAGAAGAAGAAGTTCCTGAAGCTGTCCAAGAGACCCCCACGGAAGAAGCTCTTCCCGAAGTCGAAACTGAACCAGCCCCTGAGGAAGTAGAAGTCCCAGTGGTAGAAGAGCCTCTCGAAGCTGAAGAGCCCGAGACTCCTGCTGTAGAGATTGCCGAACCTGAGGCTGAAGAAATTCCAGAAGAGAGCTCTACTGAAATTGTAGAAGTTAGAGAAGACTTCCCCATGGAAATGCCAAATACCCAAGAAGATCACCCTACGGTGATCGAAGAAAAGCCAGAAGAACTTCCGGAAGTTGATGAGACCGAAGAACTGCCGGTAGTGGAAGAAGAACCCAAAACAGAAGAATAATGACACAAACAAATAAAGATAAGGCGCCCCTCAAGGGGCGTCTTTTTCTGTTTTCATTTCATTTCTGGATACCGCTTTTATTGTTGGGCATAACGGCTATTGTATTCAACCGCTTTGACTTGGATCTATGGATTCAAAGCTATTACTATCGGGATGGCTGGCGTCTGGATCAACTGTGGTGGGTAAAATTGCTATATCATTATGGCAACATCCCAGCCCTCATAACAGCCGTGGCCGCTGTGCTGCTTTATATCCGCAGCTTCAGTAAGAGCTCCGGCCTCGTCATTTACCGCAAGATGGCACTGTATCTCTCTCTGGCTATAGTAATCGGCCCGGGCCTCATTGTAAATACCATGCTCAAAGACAATTGGGGACGGCCACGCCCCCGTGAATTGGAAATATATGGCGGACGCTACAGCTATGAAGCACCGCTCACGATAGATCCCAGCTCTCCAGGTAAATCCTTTCCCTGCGGTCATGCCACCATGGGCTTTTACTTTTATGCTTTGGCTCTGCTCTTTGCTAATAGGAAAAGAAGCCACTATCTTTTAATAGCTTCATTTGCCACTATTTATGGACTCTTGATCGGCTGGGTCAGGGTGATACAGGGAGGTCATTTCGTAAGCGATGTCATCTTTGCCGGTGGCATTGTCTATCTCAGCTCTTGGGCGCTGTGGCGTATCATGAAGCTGGATATCAAACCTCTTTATACAGGCAAAAGCGTGCGCAGCAAACTCAAAACCTGGCAATGGCTCATTATTGTTTTTGGCCTCATAGCCCTGATCATGGGCGTGAGTCTGGCTACACCCTATACTGCCAAGCAGTCTTTGGGCCCTTTGGAAGATGGCAAATACGAACTGCGTCTGGACCTACAAAAAGCCTATGTACATGTTTCTTTTGCTGATTCTTTGCAGGTATCAAACGAGGTCTATGCCTTTGGCTTTCCTGGTTCTCGTGCCCGTCTGAAAAGGAAACAAAGCGCTGGAATACTCAGTTTTGAGCAACACCTTAAAGGTTTTTTCACCGAGCTTCAAGTGGATGTTGCGGTGGTAATCGATACCCTGAATGCCGCAAATATGCTTTTGATAGTTAATGAGGGCGAAATCACTGTGGATGCCAGCGAGTCCCAACGCTGCTATCTTCATTTATCGGAAGACACAAAGCGGCTGACCTGGGATCCTGAGCAGTTCCTCTTGACCCAACCTCAATCCCCGCAGAAAAGTGTCGATACTCCTTAGCTGAATAAATATTGCTGGACAGTTTTGGGCTCTTATTCAGATTGTGCCAAAACATACCAAGGGAGATAATATCATTATGAAAAAAGGACTTATGGTTCTACTCATTGTACTGTTGATAATCATCGTTATGGCTGGATGGTTCATAGGCAGATATAATAAGATACAAAAAGAGAAAGTTACTGTGGAAACCGCTTGGGCACAAGTGGAAAACGTTTATCAAACCCGCTATGATTTGGTGCCCAATTTGGTGGCAACAGTTCAAGGTGCGGCGAATTTTGAAAAAGAGACCTTAACTGCGGTTACACAGGCTCGCGCACAAATGGGCGGACAGGTAAATCTGCCTCCCGAAGCTCTCAGCGATCCCGCTGCCTTTCAACAGTTTCAAGCCAACCAAGCCGGACTCTCAAGTGCCCTTAGTCGTTTGATGGTCGTGGTAGAGAAATACCCTGATCTCAAGGCCAACCAAAACTTCTTGCAATTGCAGGCTCAGCTTGAAGGCGTTGAGAATAGGATTCGTACCGAAAGAATGCGCTTTAACGAAGCTGCCAAGGAATACAACCAGTTGATCGTGGTTTTCCCTAATAACATGATAGCTGGCATGATCGGCGCTAAGGCCTTCCAGTTCTTCGCTGCAGATGCCCCGGCTCAAACTGCCCCTAAGGTGGAATTTAACTAAAACTGTTGCTTAATATTGAACTATAAAAAGTCGTCAGAGATGGCGACTTTTTTGGTTTGCCCAGAATGCTTTCTGCGCCGATGGACTGAAAGAAGTCCTGACGCCTAATCAGCGGGAAGTCAACACGAGATCAAGGGCGTTGCTGGCAACGGCAAGGTCTGAAGTAAGAAGCA
>JAJBAY010000107.1 GCA_020532515.1 Candidatus Cloacimonadota bacterium
GCTGTGTCTTATTAGACATGGGTGTCTCCTTTTTTATTTTATTTAGGGGGAGACACTCTATTTTATAGAGGGAATTTTGTTAAGGATTTTCATTGTCGGTGGCGAAAGCTGGCTTTCAGTTAAGTTCTGGGCCAAATCAAAAACAGGAGCTCCCACTTGTGGAACAAATCATGCATCTTGTATCTATATAGCAGACTAAAACTAATCGGGAGACCAGATGAAACAGCGTTATTTTGTCCTTATTTGCCTTTTGGCATTTTCTATCCTGGGAGCAGAGGCTTCAGAGGGTGCGCAGTATGCGCGTAAATATCGTAATCTATCCCCTATCGGACTCAGTCAGAGCGCACGCGCGGATAGTTCCACCGGTTTTGACGTCCAGAAATACACTATTGAGCTCAGCATCTCACAGGATCCTAATGCGATCTCTGGCAATGTGCTGGCTGAAGTGCTGGCGGAAGAAGCTCTACCTACCATCACCTACAATCTCATCGGTCTCACAGTCTCCCAGGTGCTGGTAAATGGGCAGGCGGCCAGTTTCACTCATGAGAATGGCTTAGTTCAGATTCAGGTGAATAAAGCGGCCGGCGAAAGCTTTAGCACTCAGGTTTTTTACAGCGGCAGCCCACAGCTTTCCGGAGATAGCTACAATATAGGTATGTATATCCGTCCCAATAGCATCTTTACCGTCTCAGATCCTGATGCAGGCAGATATTGGTGGCCCTGTTATGACCATCCCTGGGATAAGGCCATAGTGGATCTCATTGTCACCCTGCGTTCGGATTGGAAGGTTGCGGCCAATGGGCTGAGGGAAAGCATTGTGGATAATGGCGATGGCACAGCTACCACTACTTGGAGAGGCTACCACCCCATGACCACATATCTGGTCTGCATCACTGCCGCGAACTACATGGAAATCCCGCAGACGGCAATGCAGGGCGAGCTGCCCATCCTGAATTTCGTAACGCCCAGCCAGTACGATAACGCCTTAAACGATCTGGCCTCGCTGCCTGATATGATAGACTATTACTCTGGTCTTTTTGGGGATTATCCCTTTGAAAAATATGGTAATGCCACGGTAAATATGAGCACTTTTGGAGCCATGGAACACCAGACTATGACCACCTTGGGAAATTACATCATCACCGGCACTGGCTCTCAAGAGCTGGTGATCGCCCACGAGCTTGCCCACCAATGGTTTGGCAATGCGGTAAGCTTTCTGGATTTTGCCGATGTCTGGCTTTCGGAGGCATTTGCCACCTACAGTGAACATCTCTGGGTGGACAAGACCCAAGGCTGGCAGGCCGCTTGTGCCTATGTCCTCTCCAGCTATCATAACTATTATTTGAGCTGGGAAAATGCGGCCAATCCCGCCACTATTTACGATCCTGATTTCAATCACTATTTCTCTCCCCCGTCTTATGAAAAAGCCGCCAGCGTGCTGCATATGCTACGCTTAAAGCTGGGTGACGATCAATTCTTTCAGGTAATGCAGCAGTATTTCCAGACCTATAAACATGGCAATGCTATCACCCCGGAATTTCGGGCTGTGGCCGAAACAGTAAGCGGGCTGGATTTGGGGCAGTTCTTTGCGCAATGGATCTATGGCAAAGGCATCCCCACTGTGGATTATTCGCTCTGGCATCATCCACTTACAAATCAAATCAAGGTGCGCGCTCAGAGCTTTTCTCCCAGCTCTACCCTCTTTGATCTGGAGCTTCCCTTTTTGATTCAAGATGCTGCGGGTAGCGATTCGCTCTTGGTACGTGCCACCAGCACCGGACACGATAATCTCTATGATAATATTGCTGTGCCGACAGCACACAGTGCGAACCACAACAATTGGACACTCCTGCGCGGACTAAACGAAGCCCGCCCGCAGCTCAGTTCCTGTCTGGCCAGCTCTTCTGCCGTAGTCCTGATCTGGGACGAATATCCCCTGGCTGCGGCTTATCAAATCCTGCGCAGAACTCAGGGCAATGAGACCTGGCAAGTGCTTTCAGAGCTGGCAAGCCCTATCACCGAATACATCGACCATGATCTGATCAATGGCCAGACTTATGAATACAGCGTAAAAGCCATAGATGCACAAGGCTTTGTCAGCATGGGTTCTGAAACAAAGACTGCCACGCCGGTGGCCTTTAGCTTTGCAAATTCCCTTTTGGTGGTGGATGAAACCAGGAATGGCAATGGTGCAGGTATCTCGCCGGATGACGCCATGGTGGATGCCTTTTATGCCAATGCACTGCAGCCTTTGACCTATACCCAGTGGGATGTGGCGAGCCAGGGAATGCCGGATTTACAGAGCTTGGGTGCATACAAAGTGGTGCTTTGGCACGATGATGATTTTTCCATGAACGAGATTCATGCTGCGGAAAATACGCTCAGCGGTTATATGCTGGGCGGAGGACAAGTCTTAATCTCAGGTTGGAAGACTGTGAGCGCCCTCAGTGCTGCCTTCTTTGGCCGCTTTGCGGCTGGACTCACGACCTATTATGACAACGCCCCTACCCTGATCAGCGCGCAGAGCGAGAGCTATGCCCAGCTTACGGTCGATGAGACTAAAATGGCTGCGGTCTGGAATGGTATGTTGCCTTATCTCAGCAGTTTTGAGGGGGATTTTGAAAGCATTTACACGGGCAATGTGGCTCCGGGCAGCAATGCAGAAAACCGCAGTTTGGCTTTTCGGAATGGCAACCTGACCTTCCTGGGCTTCCCCCTGTATTTTATGCAGGCTGAGGGAGTGCGGGAATTCTTACAAGCTATTATTCCAGAATTGGCAACCGTTAGCACTGAAGATCAAATTGCCCCAATAAGCTCTCTGCGCTTGATGAGCTATCCCAATCCCTTCAATCCCAGTGCTACCATTAGTTTTTCCTTGCCAGCCCCAGGCAAGATTAGCCTCAAGCTATACAATATGAAAGGACAAAAGGTGCAAGAGCTTTGCGCTGGAGAGTACAAAGCCGGTAAACATCAAATCAGCTTTATCGCAGACGATCTGCCCAGCGGAGTATATATCCTGAGCCTGGACGCTGAAGGGAAAAGGCTGAACCGGCGCCTCACTCTGATGAAATAAGATAGGTTTACTGACTCAGCTTTGCAGGAATCAAGAGCTTAAAGAGTACTATCTCCCAGAGAATGGCGCTTTATGCTTGACACCATACTCTGGATAAATATTTTGGGAGTAAATACAAGCTAAAACACAAGGTGGATAAATTGAAAAAGATAATATTCCTATTGATCACGTTAGCACTGAGCGCAGGACTTTTCGCGCAGAGCGGGCTATTTAACCTCGCCTATGGCATGACTTTAGAAGATGCTGATTCGATCCTGGGTGCAGCCGGATTTCAGGCTGAAGGCAGTCAGAAAAGCGCCGTAAAATACTATAGTGATATCAATGAATTAGTCTCCGCGATTCTGGTATTCCTGGAACCCAATACCCAGCGGATAGCAGGCTGGTTCATCAAATACAACTCTGCAAATGGTGAAGATAACGACCATCTGGTGATAGAACGCATCTCCAACATGCACGGTGTAACCAATGACTTTGAAGAGGAAACTCAGCAATTGATCTGGTTTTTGACCAATACCCGCACCCTGCACGTGATGTATGCCCAAGATGGCAGCCTCACCGCCTTGTATTATGATTCCTATTTTGCCGACCTGTTTAGAATGGGAAAGGATGGTTTATAAGCCAGCGCAGCGGCAGGCTTTGTCATAAGTAACTGCATCCGTTGGGCCGGACTCTGTTCCGCCCTATTTAACAAGTTCCGATTTCTTCAAACTGTATTGTTGCTATTTCTGAATCAACAAGCTCTTCTTCCCGATCGAATGTCAAGAGAGAAGCTTTACAATGGTATCTAGCTGGTGGTGTGAGCGCTACAAAGAGCGCCACTACAGCTTGGCCACCTGCGGGTTCAGGACATTCTGCATCTGAGCACGGATCACTTCCTTTTGCTGTTTGAATTCTGCCATCTGCTTTTCGTTCAGCTTTTCTGCACCCACCATGCGCAGATTACTGGGATTGATAAAGCGGCCTCCGCTATACAGCCCAAAGTGCAGATGCGCTCCGGTGGATCTACCTGTGGAGCCCACCCGGCCGATAATATGTCCACGCTTCACGGTTTGACCGGTACGTACGCCGAAACTTTGCAGATGTGCATATAGTGTCATCATGCCACTGGGGTGTTTGATGCGAACCTCATTGCCATAGCCTCCATTGTAGTGCGCTGAGATCACGGTGCCAGCAGCCACGGCATAAACAGGCGTGCCATATCTGGCCCGGTAATCCACACCCTGATGATTTGCCCAGCGTCCGGTAAAAGGATCCAGCCTGGTGCCAAAGGAAGAGCTCACGTGGATACTACCCAGAGGGTAGCCCACCCCACTGGTGTTATTGCTTTTACCATCTTTGTTATACAGCCCATTCAGGACCGAATTCTCGTCGTCCTGTTGATAGCGAAAGAGCTCATGAAATCCGGATCTTACGCCCTCGTAATTCACATAAAGGATTTTGGCGCGGGGCAAGGGCTTGCCTTCAAAGATGCGTTCCTCGATGAAGACACGGAATTTATCGCCTTTCCTGGCATCACGTTGAAAGCTGATCTCACCTTCCAGGCCGTTGTTTATGTTCTGTTTATCGGCAGGACTAAGGCCCAAAGACAGCAATGCAGCATCCAGAGTGGTCTCCAGAGTTCCGTCAATAACGCGTTCACGCAGCTGCACAGGTAAGGCCTCTTTGCTGTAGGCCAGAGAATCTCCCCGGGCCTCAAAGTGGTGACGGACTGTGGGTTCTTGTACAAACATCATTTTACTGATTTTGTCCCCGGTGTCATTGAGGAGCACACGCAGAGTGTCTCCCGGCTGGATGGTAGTGACATCAATAAAATCGCCAATACGCCAGGAGATCATGCCGATCTCAGTTCCCGGCAGATCAAGATTGGACAGGACGGAGGAAATGGAGCCTCCAGGAGGTATAATTTGGGTGATCCAAGGATCAGGAATCGGCTCCAGAGCTTCGTTTTTTGAGCCACTTTCTTTTCCCTGGAGATGAAATAGCGAGGACAGGCTAAAGCTGATCAACATCAACATGATAAAGGTGAGTAATATATGTTTTCCCAGATTCATTTTCTTAGGCTCCTTGTATCTTAACTTTTCCGGTGTCTTGCGGATGGTAGTGAATGTGCACGCTGCGCAGGCCATTATCAAAGCGCTGCAAGAGGCTTTCTTCCACCCTGTGTGAGATCTCATGTCCTTCGTCCACAGAGATGTCGCCGGGCACGCTAA
>JAJBAY010000142.1 GCA_020532515.1 Candidatus Cloacimonadota bacterium
CGGATGAACTTGCCGGCAGCGATGGCGACATCTTCTCTCACAGCTTCAAGCTCTTGGGCCTGGGCAAACTGATCGGCAAACGCACCTGGGGCGGCGTGATCGGCATCTGGCCCAGACATTGGCTGGTGGATGGAACCATCACCACGCAGCCGGAATTCAGCTTCTGGTTCAAAGACGTGGGCTGGGGTGTGGAAAATTATGGCACCGATCCCGATATCGAAGTGGCGATCATGCCAGAGGACTATGTGGCTGGAAAGGATCCACAACTGGATATGGGTATTAAGACGGCCCTGGCGGAGATCAAAAAGAATCCACCGCTCAAGCCTGATTTCAGTAAGATACCCAGAAGAACATTGCCCTGATTAATTGTTGTGGGGGCGGAGTTAATTCCGCCCTTACGATAAACTTGAAATGACCCAATGCACGGTACACGCGATGTGCACATCTAAATGAGACGGATTATATCAAAGGAAAAGCGTCACCAGATCCCAAGCTTTCCTTACGAATCTGTTTTAGGGAGTTCTCTTATCGTTTAACGTCCAACTACATTGAACACCTGGGTGTTTTTCTTTAGTGTCCTCACAGTTAGATAGATCACAAAACCGCTTCCCAGGATTATCCACCAGCCGGTTTGTACATGCACCCGTCCGCTGATCACCCAATCACCAAAGACTTCCACAATAAACATGGAGAGAATAAAGCCGAAAAAGCCGCTATATTCTCTCTTCAACACATTTCGAAAAGAAAAAGACAGTCCGGAGCGCCTAAAATTAGTAAAACGAGGGAAAAAGGCTGGGGTTTTAGCCGCCCAATCCAGATACTCTTCCCCGAATTTCACGCGGAGATAAGCCTCCTCTGCATATATTATCCTCTCATAATAAAGGGCGAAAAGCAGCGTGAAAACGACTATCCCCCAGATGTTTCGAGGAAAAAGGACGATGCCCAGCATCATAAAGTAATTCCCCAGATACAGAGGATTCCGGACCAGAGAATAGATTCCGGCTGTATTCAGTTTGTCGGCTACTTGCGCTTTTGTATTGCGCCCGGAGGTTTTGGCAGGAGTGTGCCCGATCGTGATAGCCCGGATCGCCATGCCAAAAAAGCCAACCAGGAAACACAGCCCTTCCCACAGCCAATCATAGAGCCTTGAGCCAAAAGGGTAATGGTAGTTCGTCATGGAAAGTCCCACCAATACTATTAAAAATAAGGGCAGATAGCTTCTCCAACGGAAAAGCCAATTGCCGGTCCTTTGAAATTCTTCTTGTAACGCCATAGTCACCTCCTAAGACGTTTATTCTTGATATAGTCTATTGTGATGGGCGAGTTTTACAAGCGTGCGTAATCCCCCAAACAAAGCTGTAATCCTGTTTAATTGGCAGAGCTTAAGCACACGCAATCCACTCTTTGCGTCAATGGTTAACATTTAGGTCTGAATTTTTCTCATCGTTTCAAAATGCTAAGATCCCGTCAAGAACTTTAATGCAAATATAATGCTCTTTGGCACTTGAGACTGTTCAGTTCCTCTCCCCAAGTTACACTACTTTCTTATGCACTTTAAGGAGAATAAGTGGCCAAAGTCTATTCCAGTCATACCAGTCCGTATTATCCAGGCAAATACCTGCAAAGCGAGAACGGGGCTTTATTTTTGACATCAACTTGGGATAGAGGGGCTTAGCTGCTTAGTTTGAAAGGGAGTCTTTTTCATCCTGTCTTTTTCTTCCTGTGGATAAACAGCATTCTTGGGTCCTTCTTTCTCATTTGAGACACTTGATCACATCTTTATCTACCCTTAATCAAGCGTTAAGAATTAACGCTTGATTAAGGGTAGATAAAGATGTGATAGATGCCCTGAAGAGAGGGAGAAAGGATCAAATCCAATATAGGATTTGCCATCTAACGCCATCTAACGCCACCATCTAACGACACAGGAACATTCACTTTTACTTCGATGTAATCATCATCCATGGATTGTAGGAAGGATGCCTCGCCCACTCTTTAGACTATTGAATCAGCTAAGTTATTGGAGAATAATCGAAATTTGTTGAACAGTCTCTTGGCACTTATCCTAATTAACGCAGGGATGGTCTTTTGCATCTCCCCAATTCCGCTCACCAGACCATGTGTCATGATAGAAATAAACTGGAAATAGGAGGAATTATTCCATGACCTCTGTGCCACAGCTAATGCGCTTGACCGGCTCAAGAGCAGAATCAGTCTGTAGAATGTTAGCGTAAAGTAAGCAATTGTCGATATTCACAAATTGGGGGGGGTATGGAACAACAATTGCATGCGGGTATATAAGGGTATCGGTTATGCCGGTTGCCATGTGATCAGATAAGGTAATGAGGTTATAAATGGATAGAGAAATTCCTGCCAAAGAGCAAGTGCGCAAGAAGCTCAAAGTTGTTCTGCTTGTGGCTGTGCTCTTATTGATTCTTATTGTGGTACAGATTATGATAAGCCGGTCTTTGAAATCGGTAACAGTACACCGCAGCGACATCCTGATCGCCAGAGTAGAGCGGGGCAGGATGGAAGGCTCATTCAGCGCGGAGGCAATAGTCACCCCCATCAGCACTTACAGCGTGGAGGCAATGACGGGTGGCAGAATAGAAGCGATACATTTTAAACCGGGAGACTATGTAAAGAAGGGCGAAACCCTGATCAAGCTCAGTAATGACGATCTCAAGCTCAATCTGCTGGCCCAGGAAGCCTCTGTAACCGATCAGGCAAACAATCTGAGCAACGCCAGGATCCTCAGCAATCAAAGCAGGCTGAGCCAGAAGCTGAAGATTGCCGAAGCACTCAATGCCCTGAAACGCGAGCGTCGCAATTTCACCCAGAAGACTGATCTCTATCGACAGGGATACATCGCCCAGGAGGAGTTTCTGGTGGCAGAAGAAGAGCACGAGATCGCCGAAACCA
>JAJBAY010000108.1 GCA_020532515.1 Candidatus Cloacimonadota bacterium
AACTCCTTCACTAAGAACCCCAGCACCAAGAACTCCTTCACTAAGAACCCCAGCACCAAGAACTCCTTCACTAAGAACCCCAGCACCAAGAACTCCTTCACTAAGAACCCCAGCACCAAGAACTCCTTCACTAAGAACCCCAGCACCAAGAACTCCTCCTACTAACTCTCTTGACACTTTTCCCCTCGAAAATCTAATGACTACTAACCATCATCATCGCATAAGCGAAGGGGCGAAGCTGCGTCAATTTGATACCCCGAAGACAGAAGAATATCGCCTCGCTAAATAAGCTATAACGGCTTGCACGAAGCCTGAACCATCGCGCATAATTCATTGTTTTACAAAAGGAAGTCCTGATGTACCTTATCCTGATCATCATGCTGTTTTTGGCACCGGGCACAGCTTATGGCTATTTGGATCCCGGTTCCGGAGCAGTACTCATAAACCTCATTATTGCGGGTTTGGCTGCGCTTGTGTATTCTCTGAAAGGCCTATTTCTGCGTATTTTTGGTAAGGATATATCCCAGGAAGCTCCCGCTCCCAAAGCCCAGATTGCCCTCTTCAGTGAAGGGCAGGCTTACTCTCATACTTTTCAACCGCTGGTGCAAGCTTTTATCCAGCGCAAATTGCATTTCTCTTATTACACTCTGGATATAGATGATACTCTGCTGCAGATATATAGCCCCTATTGCCATAGCCGCTTCCTGGGCCATGGAGCCCTGGGCAAATACCGTGCCGGCACTCTCAAAGAGCCCATCCTGCTGAGCACCACTCCCAATATCGGCTGCAAGGGCTATCCCGTAAAGCGTGCAGCTAAGACCCGTAATCTGGTGCATGTATTCCATTCATTGATAGATATTTCCATGTATCGTGAAGGCTCGCTCGACCATTATGATACGGTAATCATGCCGGGAGCATATCATGCCGCCCCGATCCGGGAAGTAGAGCAAAAGCGCAAACTCAAAAGCAAAGAACTGATCTTCTTAGGCGCCCCCTATCTGGATACCTTGTTAGCAGAAAAACGGCAAAATCCCCATCCTCAAAAAGACAATTGCATCCTGGTAGCCGCTTCCTGGGGTGACAAGGGCCTGCTCAAACAGTATGGCATAGAGGCCATTATAGACCTTGCCCAAAAGGGCTTCCAGGTCATCATTCGGCCCCATCCCTATTCACTAAAACATGAACCGGAACTCATTCAGAGGCTGCAAAAACAAAGCGCTGATCTGCCCAACATTAGCTGGGATTTTCAGCTTTCGCCCACTAAGTCTATGCAAGAGGCCGCCATCCTGATTTCGGATACCTCATCCATCCGCTTTGATTTTGCCTTTATCCATGAAAAACCGGTGATAACGCTGGAAATCCTCCAGGAGGCGATGCCGGGCTTTGAAGGTGAGCATATCAGCAAGATTTGGAGCGATACCGCTGCCTTGGAAATCGGACAGATAGTTCCCCGGGCAATGGTGTCTCAGGGCCTTACCACCTATGTGAAAAAGACGCTCAAAGATTATG
The DNA here is from genome assembly GCA_020532515.1 of Candidatus Cloacimonadota bacterium. Lineage (GTDB taxonomy): Bacteria > Cloacimonadota > Cloacimonadia > Cloacimonadales > Cloacimonadaceae > UBA5456. Next base: position 1,510 of record JAJBAY010000108.1, read on the forward strand.
ATGCTCAGCGTATTAGGCAGTTTCGAGATGCTAATGTGGCAAACTTTGGTGCGGCCTCCGCAGCTATTGTAGATTATGTGGCCACCATGTCCACAGCAGCGGCAAACAAAAAAAATAGCTGAGGAATGATGTTATTATGATTACACTATTTCGCAATCTCTACCTTTTCCTTGCCGCCACTCTCGATAGCTACTTCCTGGCGCTATTGCTGCTTTCTGCCTTTACCAGTACGCTGCTTTTCTTGTTTAATTGGCTGTTTCGGATCTACCCTCAGCGTGAAGCGCATGTACAGGAACTGCTGGCCCCTCAACTGCAAACGATCCGTAAAAACCATCGGGGCACCCAGGCTCAGATCAAGCAGCGCCAGCTTTACCAGCGTTATCGCTATCACCCTCTTTTGGCTTTGCGCGCGGCTTTACCGCTCTTTTTTCAACTGCCCTTCCTTTTTGCCGCCTATCATGCGCTCAAAGGTCTGCCCGCCATCGATGGCGTCAGCTTTTGGCTCGTTTCCAACCTCGGTCAACCTGATGCTCTGATTCTGGGCTACAACGTTTTGCCCTTTGTAATGACTGGCATCAATCTGCTCACCGCCTGCCTCAATCCCGAATTCAGATTCAAAGAGAAAGTGCAGGCTGCCTTCATCGCGCTTTTCTTCCTGATCCTTTTATACAAAGCCCCGGCAGCTCTTCTAATCTATTGGACCACAAACAACTTAATCTTCCTAATCAGGACAGTGTTGCAAAGGCTGGCCCTGAAAGATAAATTGCGGGAAAAGGACCCCGCCAGCATCAAGATCAAAGAGGAATTTCCAGCCTTCAAGCTTGCCGTGATCGCCCCTTTTTTGATCCTCATTATCCTGAGCAATTTGTTTGAGTTCATAGCTGATGGTGAAGGCCTCTTTTTCTATCGTTTTTCCAAGACGGTTCCGCTATTGGTGGCCAGCCTTGCGCTGTATTATCAATTGCTGTTTGCAGGCAGTTTCCCCTTCAAAAAAGCGGGGAAAGCCATTGGGGTGCTACCTCTCATCCTGCTGATCATTGCGCATCTTAGCGGTCTCTATCTTTTCCCCTCAAACCGTTTTGTGATCTTTGCCTATCTGAGCGGCTTGTATCTTGGGCTTTGCGTCTTATTGGCGATTTGGCAGCTTTTCTTTAAAGCTAAAGATAAGATCGAAACGAGTGCCGTGGGAGAGAATAAATCCAAGCCGATCTGGAATCTGCTGATCTATATCCTCTGTCTTTTTATCCCTTCTTTGCATCTGGCAGCGGCGAATCCGATGTATCTCAGCGGCTGGTTTTATCCGCTCTTTCTCATCCTGCCTTTTGTGATTTTCGCCATGGCCTGGCTTTTGTTGAAAGCGATTTCAACCTTGTGGCCGGCCCTGCAAAGCCCTTACCACTCACTTTATGCCCTCGCTTTTGCCATGCTTTTCACCTATCTGCCGGTATTTAGGGCGATGATGCAAAAAAACAGCGCTCACGATGGCGATTTTTGGCTGATCCTGCTGGGAGTAATGAGCATTGTCTATCTTGTGAAGCATTATGGCAGCAAGTCTTGGACTCAGTTCGGAAAGAGCGTAAAAGACAGCGCATCACTATCCCAAGAGCCATCTCAGCAGAAAGGTGCGACATTCAAACCTTACCTTATGCTGTACACCGTTTTGGCTGTGTTTTTCATCTTTGCTCTGGGCAATTTCATCACTTCCATCCTGAAGGGAGAAAGGGTTTCAAAACGCAAGTTACAAGAGATCCCAGCCGTCCTCAAAGACCTGGAATTCAAAGTCCAGCCCAATATCTATCTCTTTGTTTATGACGGTGTGCCCAATCCCCGGGTTTTCCGCGAGCAGAATTTGCCTTTAAAGCCTCTGCAAGACCTGTTCGATAAATACGGTTATAAGTTCTATGAAGACACCTACACCCTGGGTACTGAAAGCCTGAACAGCATGTCGATGATGCTCAATATCAGCGCGGAGCAATATGCCTCGCATGCCAAAATGCAGGATATTTACAGCGGCAATTCTGTGATCAATCTACTCCTCACCCAACGTGGTTACGGCAGCTATAACCTTCTGGAGAATTACTTTACTGGCACCTATGCTATGATCAATGAAGACCTGATTACCGAATACTTTCCCCCCAAAGAACTTAGTAATGTGCAGAGTGATTTTTTCCTGACCATCCTGCGCGGTGTCTTGCAAGGGGAATTCCGCTACGACACCAAAGGCATCATGACCGCAGATCGTTATACTGAGGCAGACCGGCAACAGCGCAAGCATGAATTGATCAGAGATGGCAACACACCCAAACTCGTGATTGATCAGGTCTCTATCCCCAGCCACTCGCAAAATTCCGGCCAATGCCTGCCCAATGAAGCTCAGCTTTGGACCGAGCGCTATCTGGAAGCTTTAGAGTATCTTAAACAGGATCTGGAGGCCCTGCATGAATACGACCCCAATTCCATCGCCATCTTCATGGGAGATCACGGCCCCTCCCTTTTGGGCGACTGCTACGTCCTGCAAAATTGGAAACGGGAAGACATCACTCCTGAGCTGATCTGGGACCGCATCGGTACCATGATCGCCATCCATTGGCCCAATCCTGAAATCGCTGCAAAATACGACCAGGATCTCACCGTAAATCAAGACATCTTTGCTGTGATGCTGGCCTACTTAGCTGATAGCCCCGAACCGCTTGAATTACTACCGGATCGCACCTTTAGTGGATTTGAATTGCTGACCCGTCCACCAGTGAAGTTTCGACAGGGGAAGGTATTTTGACAGTGCTGGTGTTCTTAGTGCGGAAGTGCTGGAGTTATTTGTGTCGGCATGCTGGAGATGTCGGTACAGAGCTAAGAATCCCCTCACCCCTACACCAAGAACCAAGCACTAATAACCCAAAACACCGATACAAATAACTAAGAACTCCCTTACCAAGAACTAAGTATAAACCAAAGGACTCCCCTCATGAAGATAGAGACTTTTACTGACATCGAAGCCTGGAAAAAAGCCCGTTTGCTCGTATCCGAGATCTACGCAATATGCCAGTCCCAGTCAATAAAGCACGATTACGGTTTTCGTGACCAGATCCAACGGGCATCTGTGTCCATAATGTCGAATATAGCAGAAGGCTTTGACAGTGGCTCCCCCAGTACATTCATCCTTTTTCTCAATTATTCCTACCGCTCTGCTTCCGAAGTGCAATCTCTTCTTTACGTAGCACTTGATGTAAAGTACATTGACGAACCAACCTTCAATAATCTGATGTCCCAAACTTCATTAACCAAGAAACTAATCGGCGGCTTCATCCGCTACCTGAAATCAACAAAAGCGAAGTAACTAAACCCAGAACCCAGAACCTCCCCACACAAAACATCGGCACCAAGAACTAAGAACTCCCGCACCAAGCACCAAGAACTCCCCAACCCAGAACTCCCGCACCAAGCACCAAGAACTTCCCAACCCAGAACTCCCGCACCAAGCACCAAGAACTTCCCAACCCAGAACTCCCGCACCAAGCACCAAGAACTTCCCAACCCAGAACTCCCGCACCAAGCACCACGAACTCCCCAACCCAGAACTCCCGCACCAAGCACCAAGAACTTCCCAACCCAGAACTCCCGCACCAAGCACCAAGAACTTCCCAACCCAGAACTCCCGCACCAAGCACCAAGAACTCCCCAACCCAGAA
>JAJBAY010000016.1 GCA_020532515.1 Candidatus Cloacimonadota bacterium
TCCTGCGTGATCTCTGTAGTTTTAGGCGTAGTTGGAATTATGTCCATCCCCTGGTTTTTGCGGACGGTGGGCGCCAGCGGCATGACCTATGAACACGCCACGAAATACATGCTGTATATCCTTATCGGCTCACCTGTGGTACTTTTGAAATTCACTCTGGTGCAATTGCTGCGGGCAGAGGGGTCAGCCAAAGAGGCCATGATCGGCCTGTTTATCGGCACGGGGATGAATATGATCTTGGATCCGCTCTTTATCTTTGGCTTCAATATGGGCGTCACCGGTGCGGCTGTAGCCACTGTCTTGGGCAATGCTGCTGGCATGATGTATTATCTGCAGTTTTATCTACGCAAAAAGAGTCTGGTTCCTCTCACTTTCAAGCACATGCGCTTGCGCTGGAATTGCTACAGAGAGATTCTGATGATCGGCATCCCGGCCTCGCTTTCGCAGGTCATGCTCAGCATAGGCAATACCATCAGCTACCGCCTGGCTTCGGTATATTCAGATATCCATGTAGCCTCTTTGGGAGTAGCTTCGCGGATCTTTACCATCCCTATCTACATCTTTATCGGAATCTCAATCGGCATCCAGGCCTTGGTAGGCTATAATTATGGTGCGCACAATTATCCGCGCATGAAAGCTACCATCCGCACGGCGGTGACGATCTCGCTGGGTTTCAGCGCAGTACTCACCCTGATCTTTGCCCTCTTTCCCAGAGCCTTGATCATGATCTTTATCAAAGATGAACAAATCTTGGAGCTGGGCACCTTGACCCTGGAGGCCTACGTCTTTGCGATCCCGATTTCGGCCGTAGGGATGATCATGATGAACAGCTTGCAAGCCATGGGTAAAGCCTTGCCTGCTTTGATCGTATCCCTTTCCAGGCAGGGTATTATGTATATTCCAGCCATCTTGATTTTGAATAAAGCTTTCGGATTTGAGGGGCTGATCTTTGCCATGCCTCTGGCGGACACGCTCACCACCATCCTCAGCTGTACTATGCTGATCTGGATCGTGCGCAGATTGAAGGAAACCAAAGCGCAAGAGATATCAATAAACGTCCCCCATCCCAAAAGCATAAGAACATGAAGGGGAATGTTTGTTCTTGACGTTTAAACAGATTTTATGATAGAGGATTATATTAAATGAATAATAAGATAGAACATGGAGGAATCATGTCCGAAAACTTGAAGTATGGAACGATTAGTTCCCGCGAAGCAATGGAACTGGAAGAGAAGTATGGAGCTCATAACTACCATCCGCTTCCGGTAGTATTGGCAAAAGGTGAAGGCGTATTTATGTGGGATCCCGAAGGAAAGCGCTATTATGACTTTCTTTCTGCCTACTCCGCTGTAAATCAGGGACATTGCCATCCCAAGATCATCAAAGCCCTCTGCGATCAGGCGCAAATCCTCACCCTGACATCCCGTGCTTTTCTGAATAACAGACTGGGTGAATATGAGAAGTTCATCACCGAATATTTTGGTTACGACATGGTCCTGCCCATGAATAGCGGCGCAGAAGGCGTGGAAACTGCCATGAAGCTTGCCCGCAAATGGGCTTACAACGTCAAGGGCGTGGAAAATAACGGCGCCATCATCGTCTTTGCCGAAAACAACTTCCATGGCCGCACCATCAGCATCGTGTCTGCCTCCTCCGATCCCGATAGCTATGAAGGTTTTGGCCCCTTTACCCCTGGCATCGTGAGAGTGGCTTACAACGATCCCAAAGCTCTGAAAGACTATCTAGTGGAACATGGCAAGAATGTGGCCGCTTTCATCGTGGAACCCATCCAGGGAGAAGCTGGCGTTTTTGTGCCGGATGAAGGCTATCTCAAAGCCTGCTTTGACATCTGTAAAGAACATAACGTGCTCTTTGTGGCAGATGAAATCCAAACCGGTATCGCCCGTACCGGCAAGCTTTTGGCCTGCGATTATGAAAACGTGCGTCCAGACATACTGATCCTGGGTAAAGCCCTCTCTGGTGGTGTCTTACCTGTATCTGCCGTCTTGGCAGATCGCGAGATCATGCTGCAGATCAAACCCGGTGAGCATGGCTCTACCTTTGGAGGCTTCCCGCTGGCTTGCGCTGTGGCCAAAGCCGCTCTGGAAGTGGTGAGAGACGAGAAACTCGCCGAACACTCCTTTGAACTGGGCAAGTATTTCCGCAAAGAATTGCGCGATTTCCATCATCCGATGATCACGCTCGTGCGCGGACGTGGGCTGCTCAATGCCATCGTGGTAAAGCCCAAAGATGGCATCGAAGCCTGGGACGTCTGCATGATGCTGAAAGAAAAAGGCCTGCTCTGCAAGCCCACCCACCGTCACATCATCCGTCTGGCTCCTCCTTTGGTCATCACCAAAGAGCAGCTTGTCGAATGTGTGCAGATCATCAAAGACGTATTTAGCGCCCTGTAAAGTATAGATAATGAGAGGGGCAGGAGAGATCCTGCCCTCTTTTCTGATGAAAGATTACGCAGATTTCAAAAGCGGTTTTACCACCATCATTGGCCGTCCCAATACCGGTAAATCCACTCTGATGAACCGGATCTTGGGCGAAAAGCTTTCGATTACCTCCCCCAAGCCGCAAACTACACGTTACGCCATCAAAGGCATCTGGAATACGGATAAACAGCAGATCATCTTTATCGATACTCCGGGTTTCCTCACACCGCGCTATGAAATGCAGGAACGCATGTCGCGCATCATCCATGAGAGCTTTAGGGGTGTGGATCTCATCATTTTCATGACCCAGATTCAGAGCTTTCCCACGGATTACGATCTGCAGGTGCTGGATCTGATCAAAAACGCCCGGATCCCCGTGCTGGCGGTATTCAATAAGATAGACCTGATGGAAGATTATGATGAGGAAGCCCTAAAGGCGCAGCTCCCTCCCGCAGTGGAGAAAAGCTTCTTTATCTCTGCCCAGACCGGCGAACATCTGCCCGAGCTGATGGAAAGCATCCGGCATTATATGCCCTTTCACGAGCCTTATTATGATGAAGATCAGCTCTCGGATCTGCCCATGCGCTTTTTTGCCAAAGAGGTGATCCGCGAAGCCATCTTTCACTTCTTTGAAGAAGAAATCCCCTACGCCACCGCTGTATTGATCGAACGCTTTCACGAAGGCGAGCACAAGATCATCATCGATGCCGTGATCTGGATTGAGAAAAACAGCCAGAAGCCCATCATCATCGGCAAGGGCGGCAGCAATCTCAAACGCATCCGCGAATATGCCGAAGCTCAGCTTAGTGACTTTATGCAAATGCCCGTGGATATCCACCTCTTTGTGAAGCTGAATGAGAACTGGCGGAAAAAACCTCTGGCGCTCAGGGAATTGGGCTTTGAATGATAAAGATCTTGCTCCAAAACTAAAAAAGGGAAGAGCAGACTGGTGCCGGTATTACGGACTCGAAGTCCAAGTTGCGCATTCGCCGGCACTCCGAACTCGAAGTTCAATTGTGCGCTATGCTGCTCTTCCCAAAGATCATTATAATCAATCTCTGGCTGAAGGCAAATAGTATTATTCAGAAGGCTAAAAAAAGTCTTCCGCAGGAACGGCGTCCTGCACTACATTGCCGACCAATTCTCAATTTTCAATAAGCCCTTCCTCAATCGACGCGAGACGCATCGAATCCAGCACGCCAATTATCAATTCTCAATTCCCAATTGAAAAGGTCTTCCGCAGGAACAGGCGTCCTGCACTACATTGCCGACCAATTCTACATCATACATTCTACATTCTAAATTAAAAAAAGAACCCCTCCAGCCAAAGCCAGAGGGGTCAATTGCTTGAGTTGAGATTATCTCACCGAGATCACTTCCACGACCTCGGGGATTTCTTCTTTGACTATTCTTTCGATGCCTGCTTTGAGGGTGATCGTAGCCATGGGGCAGCCATTGCAAGCGCCGGTGAGGCGTACTTCCACTACGTTATCCTCGCGTACATTGACCAGTTCCACATCTCCGCCATCAGCTTGAATGGCGGGGCGGATCTTGTCCAGTACCGCTTCGAGTTTTACTTTGTCTATCATGGGTATATCCTTTATTTAGATTGCCTGTTTTACCAGAGTGTATTTATGACCCTTGGGGCTAAAGAATTCGGCTTTTTCTTCTGAGACTTCGGCGAGTTTTACCTTGCCTTCCGCACCCTGATAGTACCAGGCTTTTTCCAGAGGTTTGTAGCTCAGTTCCAGTTCTTGGCCTGGATTTGCCAAGTCTTCTACGATTACTTGATTTTGACGGATGGTGATCTTGAGGTCTTTCCCGTCTTGGGAAGCATATTTGATTACTTCATCTGTCGGACCCATAGCCATAGGGTTGTTTCCTGTCCAAAATTCGATGGTGTTGAAAAGCACGACATCAGCAAAACTTGCTACGTAATAGACTGGCACAATGTTCAGCACCCAAAACATCAGCTGGTTTGGCCATTTGTCTCCAAAATTCTTGTTGAAGTCATAAACTTTACGGGTAGCGGCAAAATTGCCAAAACATCCACCCAATCCTACGGTCAACATTACCGCCACCAGGGCGATACTCACGAGCTTAATTGATCTGTTCATTACAGTTCTCCTTTTTCATCTCGTTATGCGTGCTCAAATAGTAGAAGGCAGGCACTACGATCAAGGTAAGCAAGGTAGATACGATCAATCCTCCAATGGACACTATACCCATCGGCATCCTGAATTCGCGTCCGGAAGAGCCGATTCCCATTGCCATGGGTAGCATGCCGATCACGATCGACAGCGTACTCATGATGATAGGCTTCAGCTTCAGCTTCCCTGCTTCCAAGAGGGCGTCGTGCGAACACATCCCTTCTTTGCGCTTCACATTCACATAGTCTAATATTAATATAGCGTTATTTACCACAATGCCAACAAGCATTACCATCGCCAGCATAGAAAAGAGGTTTATTCCCACATTTGAGATGAAAAGGGCCAGGATCACTCCGATGATGGCCATGGGTACAGTAAACAGGATAATGAGCGGCTGCGTAAAGCTTTCCAGGATTGCTGCGAGGAGCATATAGGTGAGCAGCACGGCGATCAGGAAAGTGCGGATCATATCGGTCATAGTTTCAGAAAGCATCGTAGCTTGCACTCCCCAGCCGATTTTGTATCCACTGGGAAAGGCCAGTTTATTCACTCTTTGGGTAATGGCAGAGTTGATGTTTCCGGTAGAATAGCCTTTGGCCACGTTACCGGTGATTTCGATTGATTTGTAGCGGTCTTTGTGGATGAGCTTGTTTACGCCCACTGAAAAGTCCATATCTACCAATTGTGAAAGCAGATAGGGTTGGCCCATGATCACCACGCTGAGGTTCATGATTTTATCGGGATGATTCACATCCTCATCGGGCAGGACGAGTCTGATATCATACTGATTTCCTGCTTCGCGGTAATATGTGGTTACCATACCTTCGATGCTGCTACGCAGGGCCACCGCCACATCATAAACCGTGGCGCCGATGGCAGCCAGGCGGTCACGTTTGGGATACAGGGTAATCTCTGAGGTACCAGGCCTGGAGCTGCTATCCACGTTGGTCAATCCGGGAATGTCCCTGATCTGATCCATCACGTCAAATTTGAGCTCTTCCAGGACATCCTGATCCTGCCCTTGCAAGTAGAAGCTGACTTCGGAGCCGCCCATAGCCGCTATGCCTCCCTGATCGCTCACTTTGATGATCGCGCCTGGGATATCGGAGAGATCATTGGTGAGCACATTGACGAGGTCCAGATTGCTGAGGCTGCGCTCTTTTTTATCTTTCAGCTTGATATCAGCATTGGCAAGGTTCATCCCTGTGCTGATGCCTGAAGAGCCGATGTTGCTTACGATATGTTCGATCTCACTATGCCTGGCACAGCGTTCATTTACTTCTTTTACGACCGCTGCTGTTTCATTCAGATTCACACCTTCGGGGAGTTCGATGCTCACCGTGATATTCCCCTGGTCCATAGCCGGCAGCAATTCAAAGCCGAGGCCTGGCACCAAGAGAAGGCTAAGTCCCAATAACAGTATGGAAGACAGAACCACTGCCAGAGCGGTTTTCTTATTTTTCAGGACAAGTTTCATGAACTTCTGATAAGACTCGCCAAAACGGTCGAAGAGGCCATCAAACCACAGGCCAAATTTGCCAGATTTCTGCTTTTCCGGGATGATGAGAGATGCCAGCATCGGCGTGATCGTAAAGGATGCGATCAGTGAGAAGATGGTGGCAAAGGTCACCGTGAGTGCAAATTCCTTGAGGAATCCACCCACCATGGAACTCATCGAAGCTATGGGCAGGAACACCACGATATTGGTGAGCGTGGAAGCCAGCACCGCCACGGTGATCTCGGACGTGCCTTTGAAAGCTGCGTCTTTGCGGTTATTCCCCATGTCTCTGTGGCGGAATATGTTTTCGATCACCACCACGGAGTTTGTCACCAAGATCCCCACTGCCGTGGAAAATCCCGTGAGTGTGAGCAGATTCAGGGTAAAACCTGCCGCCTTCAGGAAGATAAAGGTAGAGATAATCGAGATCGGCATGGACAGTGCCACGATGAGTGTACTGCGAAAATCATGCAGAAAGATGAAGAGCACCAGCCCTGTCAGCAGGATTCCCAGCCAGATCGTATTCAGAGTATCTTTCACGGTGGAGAGCGTAAATTCGCTGTCGTCGCGAATGATGTTCAGCTTTGTCCCCGCTGGTAATTCAGAACGCATTTCCGGCAGTTCTTCCCTGATCTTTTTGGCGATATTGGTCACGTTCCCATCCGAACTTTTAGTGATGGAAAGGCGGATGATATTATCATCGCTGACCTGTTCGCCCACGTTGAAATAGGTGGCTTTGGAGGTGATGCGTTCTTCTTTATCGGTCACCTTGGCCAGATTGCCCAGTTTCTTGGCGCCAAACTGAGTGGGGATCTCCAGATTGGCAATATCTTCCACACTGGCAAATTCACCTTTCAGACGCACCGAGTAATCCTGAGTGCCATGGCTAAAGCTGCCCGCAGGCATATCCAGATTCTGTGCTGCCAGGATCTGATTCAGCTGCATCAGCGAGATATTATTCTCAAATATCACCCGATCCGAAAGCTCAATCCCGATCTCCCGTTTGGCTCCGCCAGACAGGCTCACCTGAGCCACACCTTCGATCTGAGACAGTCTTTCCTTGATCTTGCCATCGCCCAATTCATAGAGCGCACGGCTGTCCATTTCTCCTGAGAGCACCAAGTCCATAAAGGGAAAGGCGCTGAAATCAAACTTCTGCACGGAGGGTCTTTCCACCCCATCCGGCAATTCCCTGAGGATGCTATCTATTTTATCTTTCACCTCGGAACTGGCCACGTGCACATCTTTTCCCTGATCAAAGGCAATCATGATAATGGAGACATTTTCTATGGAAAAGCTCGTCATATTGTCTATTTGAGGCACGGTGGCTGCGGCTTCTTCCAGTTTTGAGGTCACCTGGGTTTCCACCTCACGGGGTCCAGCGCCAGGATAAACAGTCATAATGCTCACGTATGGCAATTCTACATCAGGCATCAAGTTCAGCGGCATACCTACATATGCCAACGCTCCAAATACCACGAAGACCAGGACTGCCATAGTGACCAGGACTGGCCGTTCTATGGATAATTTTGCTAAGAACATATTAGTTCCCCTCGATGATGCGGATTTTCGCACCCTCGGTTAGAGATTTGATTCCCTGGGTGATCAGCAAATCGCCTTCTTCCAAACCGGAGGTGATCTCATAGGCCAATTGATCTGTGAGCCCTGTGGTTACGGGGACTCTTACAGCTTTGTCATCCTTGGCCAGCCAGACATAGCTATCACCATTTTCTTTTACCAGCAGATGACGCTCCACCACTATCACATTGGGTTTGCTGAGGATCTGGATGTCGATATCGGCAGTGACTCCGTAGCTGAGTTTAGAATTGAACCCGGGGAAGCTGGCTTCCACCCGGAAGGCCTTCCTGTTTGGGTCCATGGCCATAGCACTGGTGGTGATTCTTCCATTGATGCTGATGTCTTCCCAGGTGGCTTTTACCGGGGTGCCTTCCTTTACTTTACTGATCTCGCTTTCTGGGACCATGATAATGGCTTTGTAACCGTTTGTAGAACTCACGGTAAAGAGGGGTTGGCCAGGAAACACTTTTTCAGAAACGTTTACCATGATATCTGTGATCACTCCGCTGATGGGAGCCAGCACGTTTATCATCTGTTCGCTGGACTGCAGATTTGCCTTGCTCACATCAAATTGCGTCTTCACATTATCATAATCCTGCTGCGAGATGGCTCCCTGCTCTTTCAGTCTGTACATCCGGTCATGGATGGCAGAAATGCTGTTGAAAGCACTCTGTGCCTGTTCATACTGAGCTGCGGGGGTATTGGGCGGGAATTTTATGACGAGATCGCCTTTCTTTACTCTATCGCCCACTTTGAATCTGATGCTGGTAATCACATCTCCCACCATCGCGCTGGTGGTGGATTCTTCAATGCCGCTTAAGCTGGCGTTATATTTCAGCGTTTGCTGATAGGTAGTTCTTTCTACGGGGCTCGTGCGCACAGGCACCCCGAGTTCACTCTGCAATTGCTCCATGCTTTTCGCATCGTCAGCTTTTTTGCCGCAGCCGCTAAAGGCAAGTGCGGCTATCACTAATAGCACTATGTATATTGTTCTCTTATTCATTTTATTTCTCCACAATCAAATTTTTGCCAATGGCTTTTGTAAGGGCGCGCTCGCTAACTATTACATCATAGATAGCGCTGTAATATTGAAGTCTGATCGAGGACAGCATGATCTGAGCGTCAAAGACTTCCAGCTGGATGCCTACCTGATTTTCGTAGCGAATCTGGGCAAGCTCCAGATTGCGGGTGGCGAGGCGAATATTCTGCGCTTGAACCTCATAGTTTTGCAGGGCATGCTCCAGCTTCTGATGGCTCTGCTTGATATCCAGAGCGATGAGCTCCTGAGTATCCCGCTGCTGCAACTTGGCTTTGCTGAGATCGTGCCGGGCATAGCTGACTTTATTGGTATGTGAAAATCCGGTAAAGATAGGCAGTCTAAAGCCTATGCCCACAGAATACTGAGTGCCAAAGTCATCCTTTTGAATAGCAAATTCATCTGCGGCAGTAAAAAGCGCTGCACTGGCAGACAAAGCTATATCCGGCAAATAATTGCCTCTTTCTGCATTATATCTGATCTGCTGAATCTCAGTGGCGATATCCAGCAGCTCCAGTTCAATCCTGTTTTCCAGGCCCAAAGCCTGTGCTTCCGCCAGGGTCATTTCAGCGATCGGAGGCAATGTAAATCCCCCTTCCAGTTCGAGGTTTTCACCTTCAAAGCCAATCTGCTGTTTAAAGGCCGCCATCGCAAGACTGTAGTTATTTTCCGCAGCTAATACGTCCGGCTCCAGCTTTGCCACTTCCAAACGTGCACGCAGCACGTCAAATTCGGATACCTGACCCTCTGCACTCAGCAGTTCCACTCTCGCCAAATGCCTTCTGGCAGTCTCCAGGCCATCGCGCTGGATTTGCACTACTTTTTCACTGAGCAAGACCTGATAGAAAAGCTCTGTGGTGCTGAGGATCAGCGCCTGTTCTTTCACTTGATAATCCAGTTTTTGGATGCTGCGATAGCGAGCTACCGCTTTGATCCCATTGATCAGTTTACCGCCCAAAAACAGCACCTGATCCATCTTGAGCTGCATGGACAGCGAACCTTCGTCCTTGGGAGAAGAAGGCATCATGGAGGCCATTATGCCATCCAAAGTGCCGGCAATGATGTAATCTGCATCAGTTGCGCTGGGTTCATCCTGCAACATACCGCTCACGCTGGGCAGGGCACCGGTGGCACTATCCGGCAAATAGGTCTTGGACAGGCCATATTGCCCCTGCAGGCTGAATTGGGGAAGCAGAGATCCGCGCACGTCCTTGTATTGGGCATCCGCTTTACTCACTTCTTCTGCCGTCATCAGCAGGCTTTTATTGTTCTTTCTCGCCATCTCGATGCTCTCATCAAGGGTGATCGCCCCCAAAGATAGCATGCCGATCAGGCTGAGGAATACTATTAAATATCTCTTCATATCTTAACCTCTCTTAAAAACGCCATACAATACTACATGCATGATGGCCTCATGATCGCGCTCGACCTGAGCCAATAAGCTCTCAAAATCTGTAATTACTACATTTGTATTTCCCATCAAGATCCAATCACTGATCACGCGTACTGTGTCTTCAGTGTGCAGATTGGGGTCGATCACGCCTTCCTTTTTGCCTACTTCCATGATCTCGGCCATCAAGGTAAGCGTGGCTTCCCGATTTTCCTTGCGAAAGTCCAGAAAGCGGTCTTGCCCGGAAAAGGGGATGCTTTTCAGACCCTCCATCCACACCGGCATGGTCTCACAGACATGACGGATGGGCTCCTGAACCAAAGTGCGGAGCTTGTTCTCAAAACCCTCTACCTCGCGCACCTTTCTGCGGATGGTATCCACAAATTCTTTGACCTGCACTTCCACCACATTCATAAATAGCTCTTCTTTGCTGGAAAAGTAATAATAAACCGTCCCCTTGGCAATCTGCGCCTCGGCGGCGACCTCATCCAGCGAAGTCTTGTTATAACCATAACGTGAAAAAAGCCTCGTGGCTATATCGAGGATTATCTGTTTTTTATCTTTTGCTTGATTCATAATAATCTTCTCTTTTACTTGTTTAGCTCCTGTATCTCATTTTTTTATGCACTGTGCCCTGATTATCAAGCAGAAAAAGCAAAAGCAGGATAGGCTTATGTTTTTTCTATCTTAACACAGGGCAGTCAGTTGAGTCTGTGTTTAGGCTTGCCTTAGCCAAGCTGTGTGCCATTCTTGCTATCGCGATATATTTGTCAACCCCTTTCTGACTATCTGAGGGATATAGTCAGTTTGCTCAAGCTGTAAGCCAGCTCTTTTTAGCCGCCAAAGCGCTATCTTTCCTGTATCTTAGCCCTCGCTTTAGCCTTTCTTTTGTTTCTGTTTTTGTTTAAGATCCAAACAGACTGCAAGCTATTCTCTATTAAAATGAGAGTTTAGACAGGAACATAAACTGCGGGATCGAAAATATATTGACGAATAATTCGATTGGAAATATTGTGTAACTTAACAATAGAAATATTTAAAATTGGATTTTGTGAGGCTGGCGTCGCCCCTTGAAACCCTCGGGCAATATATCAGCCTTGAAAAGTGAACTGCGGTATTATGCCTGAACCCTTGGCGCAGCTTTAACCCAAAGAAATGATAAGGATGATCAATGAAAAGCTTAAGTCTCTTGACGCTATTGGCTGTGATCTTACTTTGTGTTGGATGCGCTCAAAACATCCCCATGAAGAATAGTATTAACGAGTATGTATTGATAAACATCAAGACATCAAGTCAAAAGGGTATAAACTATTCGTTTTCTACAAACCTGACAGGCACAAAGCTCCCCTTGTATGGCAGGAATAAGACCCGAAAGTCTGACAACTATATCTGTGATGAGAATGCTGCATTTAGCTCTATGTTGAAAGAATATGTTGAGAACAAGTTTCTCGAAATATCAGAGACATCTCCAATTTCCCTGAATATCAAATTAGTCGACTTCTATGTCGAATACTACCCTACAGATAACGCCGGTACGCAAGCACTCAATATCCTTGCAAACCTTGAGTCAAATCACCTCAGTAGCGCAAAGCTATCCTTGGTGGCGACTCTTGCAATAGATGGTCAGGAGACTCACAAACGCATTACCGCCAGCGCCGATGTAATCTCGTCTGGTGAACAAGACGAAGTGGTCATTGGAGACTCCATTAATCAAGCAAACAACAAGGCTCTGATGCTGATAAATGCTTTCCTGGCTGAGAATGGAATGTAGAGACTTTCTACCTCTTGATCCTGTAAAAACTATGTGATCTGCGAGAGAAATGATAAATCACTGAGAGCAGTGAGGCTTATTAGCGGATAAGGGTGGCTAAGATGAGCCTGATTATGGCCTGCTCGTCGTTTCCTGCCGGACTTTAACGGCAGTCATTTAGCCAAATATGCCCTCACTTGATCCCTAAAAGCGTTTACTGCATCCTCACAAGAGATGCTTACCCGCAGGCAGCTCTTCAGTGCCGGATGTGAACCAACATTTCGCACTGTGATATCATGTTCTTGCAGGTGATTGTACAGATCATCGCTCTTTCCAGCCAGCGAAAATGTGAGGAAATTGGTGGCGGAGGGATGCACTATGAGCTGCGGTAGCTCTTTCAGATCCCGGTAAAGTCTATCCCTCAAGGCTTTGATCTGCTGCACATGTCCCAAGAAAAGCTCTTTGTTTTCCAGAATGCAGAGCGCAAAGGCCTTCACTAAGGAACTGGTATGGAAGGTGATCTGCGTTTTCCAGAGTTCAGCGATGTTCTGGGGCGAGGAGATCGCATAGCCAAAGCGCAGTCCAGCGGCAGAAAAGCCTTTGGAAAAGCTACGGATGAGGATCAGATTGGGATATTCATCCAGCTCAGAGACGAAGCTGACTCCCGAAAACTCATAATAAGCCTCATCTACCACTACCAGCTTATCCGGCAGGGCTGTGATGATTTGCCGGATCTGCTCTGCAGGCAAGAGATTAGCGGTGGGGTTATTGGGATTGCACAGTATGGCCAGACGGCAATCGGGATCCTGGGCGAGCTCGATGTATCTTTCTACATCGAAGCTAAAATCAGCTCTCATATCCAGAAAGCGGATACCCAGATCCACTGCTCCGCACATGGTGGCGTAATCAAAATATGAAGGCGCGAGGCTGAGGGCAAAGCTTTGCGCATTCTCCCTCACTGCCAGAAAGAGGTGATAGAGCATGTCATCTGCCCCGTTACCAAAGAGAATCTGCTCCTTTTTCACCCCGGCATAATCTGCCAGTCTTTGGTGGAGAAGATCTGTGGTGGGTGACATATAGCGATTCAGGGAAAGCTGCTCCAGCCGCTTTAGAAAATCCTTTTGGATCAGTTGATAAGGGTCTTGGCAGCCTTCATTCAAGGCCACCATGAGCTTTCTGGGGCTAATGTCTATCGTAGGAGCTTGTTTATCTTTCAGGTCACTGCGAAAAAGGCTCGCTTTGGAATCTGCCATATTTGTGGAGGATTTACTCGTCACGATGTTCTCCTTTATATATCCTTTGGCTTATTTTAGTCTAAATTTACAATAAAAAAAAGGCTGCTCGAAAGCAGCCTTGTGAATTATTTTTTGTGTTTGTGACGGTTTTTACGCAGGCGTTTTTTCCGTTTATGGGTTGCGATTTTATGACGTTTTTTCTTCTTTCCGCAAGGCATATCAGCGTCCTAGCTTACGATTTTCAGATCGACGACACTATTTTTGAATTCGCGGGAGAACTTGAAAGTGGGAACTGTGCGTTCTGGTACCGGAACCTTTTCATCGGTCTTGGGGTTGCGACCCATACGTGGTTTACGGGTCTTGAGACGGAATGTGCCAAAGCCACGAATTTCCAAGTGGTGGCCTTCACTCAAAATGTCTTTGACTCCCTGAAATAGGGCATCTACTACTACTGCGACGTCTTTTCGGATAATACCCGTGTTTTCCGAGATTTCCTTTACAAGATCGGCTTTTGTCATGTTGCTACTCCTTAAACTAAGCATTTTATTTTATTCGATTCGATAATCATCGTTCCAATAAGATACTCAATGTTATGGGCTTAGGATTTATGTCAAGGGAAAAATGCAGATACACTTTGTCTTAGGGTTTTTTGCTGAGCTTGAAAGCGCCAAAGTCTGGAATCCCAAAGTCTCTGCTTGACACAAACTGCCAATGCAAAAACATGGGACAAAATATTCTTTAATTCATGCAAGGAGCAAGATAAATGAAAGAAGGAATTCATCCGAAATACACAAAGGCCATCATTACCTGTGCCTGCGGGAACACCTTTGAAACCGCCAGCACCAAGGGGAACATGCAGGTGGATATCTGCAATGTATGCCACCCCTTTTATACTGGTAAACAGAAGATTTTGGACACCGCTGGCCGGGTGGAAAAATTCAATAAGAAATACAAAATCGCCAAAACCGAAACAGAGAACTAGTTCTCTTTCAAGACTATACGCCAGTCTGCCTCAGTATATGAGGAGAGTGGCGTTTTTCTTTGTGGGAAACAACTCAGTTTGTGGCTATCATTTACTGAAGCTGTCACAAAAGACAATTAAACAAGGAAAAGGGATTATATCATGAAAAAAGAAATAAGCGTAGGCGGACAAGCGGTAATCGAAGGCGTAATGATGCGCGGACCGGAACGTCTGGCTACCGCTATACGCAGAAAAAACGGGGATATAGAGCTCAAGCTCACTCCCTTTATCAGTCTTACTCAAAAGCATAAGTTCTTGGGCCTGCCCATCATCCGGGGTTTTGTATCCCTGCTCGAGATGATGAAGATCGGTCTTTCCACCCTCAATTTTTCTGCCGGACGCTATGAGCTGGACCTGATAGCCGAAGAGGAAGCCCAAGGGAAAGTGAGCAAAAAGAAACGCCCATGGGCAGAAAAAGGCGCTGAAATTGGCAGCTATATCATCGCCTTCGGCCTGGCTTTTTTGCTGTTTGGACTTTTGCCTTATAAGCTGGCGGATTGGATGAGGCTTTCCAAGCAGGATTTCTTTTTCAATCTTTTTGCAGGAGGCCTCCGGATAGTATTCTTTGTACTCTATGTGTGGTTGATCTCACTGATGAAAGACGTCAAGCGTCTCTTCCGTTATCATGGCGCAGAGCATAAAAATGTGAACGCCTATGAGCATAACAGCAATCTGCTGATCGATGATATCCAGACTTATACCACCATTCATCCCCGCTGTGGCACCAGCTTTATGTTCTTTGTGCTGCTGGTGGGCATCCTGATCTTTTCCATCACGGATACGCTGGTCTCGCATTTTATCCTGAAAAGCACTATTCCGATGTATCTGCGCTTGGGCTACCATCTGCTAATGATCCCCATCATTTCAGGCGTGAGCTACGAAGTGCTGAAGTTTTCCGGAAGGAATCTGAAACACCCTTTGGTAAAGATAATGACCGTTCCCGGCATGGCTTTGCAGCGCATTACCACTCAGCCGCCGGATGATGATATGATCGAGACTGCCCTGGTGGCCATGAAGGCCGCTTTGGATATGGATTATAGCACGCACAAGGTAACCCTGTTGGGAAGCTAATATGATGCCAATCGAGAAACTGGAAAGCTTTAGAGAAGAATTTCTGATTCTTCAGGAAAAGGTATCAGATTCCTCACTGATGAGCGATGCGCGCGAGTATAGAAAGCTCATGCGCCGCTACAAGGAGCTGTCTGGGATCCTCTCAGCCTGGGATAGATATCAGAGTATTCAAAAGCAGATCCAGGAAGCCAAAACCATGCACGATAATGAAAGCGATCCCGAGATGGTAGCGCTGGCCAAAGAAGAAATAAACAGCCAGACTGAAGCTTTGGAGCATGCCGAGCTTGAGCTGCGAGACCTGCTCATTCCCAATGATCCCAACGACGAGAAAAACGCCATTATCGAGATCAGAGCAGGAACCGGCGGTGAAGAAGCCGCACTCTTTGTGGCGGATCTTTATCGTATGTACAGCTATTATGCCGAGCAAAAGGGCTGGAAAAAGCAGATCATCGACATGAACGAAACCGGCTTGGGTGGCTTCAAAGAAGTGGTAATGCTCCTCAGCGGTGAAAATGCCTATGGACTGATGCGTTTTGAAAGCGGAGTGCACCGCGTGCAAAGAGTTCCTGTCACAGAATCCAGCGGCCGCATCCACACCTCTGCGGTTACCGTAGCCGTGTTTCCAGAAGCCGAAGATATCGATATGGAGATCAGTGACAACGACCTGCGCATAGACGTCTATCGCAGCAGCGGAAATGGCGGGCAAAGCGTGAATACCACAGATTCTGCGGTGCGCATCACCCACGTCCCCACCGGCCTCGTGGTCACCTGTCAGGACGAAAAGTCGCAAATCAAGAACAAAGCCAAGGCCATGAAGGTGATGCGCAGTAAATTGCTGGACCTGCAGATCAGCAAACAGGAGCAGGAAATTGCTTCTTCCCGCAAGGCGCAAGTATCCACCGGAGACCGCTCTGCCAAGATCAGAACCTACAATTTTCCACAGTCCAGAGTCACAGATCACAGAATAAACTTGACAAGCTACAATCTCGATGGTTTTTTGGCAGGGAACATAGATGACTTTGTCCAGTCTCTCAGAATGGCCTGGAGGAATGAAAAGGTAAATGAGTAATTTATCCCCGATGGTACAGGTTTTACTGATCCTGCTCGTGCTGCTTTTCTTTTTACTGCTGTCCCTGTTTTTCTCAGGAATGGAGACAGGACTGATCTCCATAGATACCATTGCGCTCGAACACAGCTCTCATAAAAGCCGCCGCGATGCCTCTCTTTTACGCTTTTTAAAACAGCCTGACAAGTTCCTGGGCACCACGCTGATCGTTCACAACATCGCCAATGCCATTTTGGCCTCTCTATCCACTTTATTTGTGGCAAAACTGGGGAATTTCAGCTTTGACCCGCGCTATACCTCTTTGCTCGTGGGAACTATCGTGCTGATCTTTGGGGAAATAGTGCCCAAAGCGATCTTTCGTGATAATGCAGACACTCTGGTCCCCAAGCTCTATCCCATTCTACTTTTCTTCTATTACATGTTCCGCCCTTTTGTGGCGATCGTGAGCTTTATAAACCAGGGATTGCGCAAGCTGCTCAAGCTGGATGAAAGCAATCAATATGACTATTTGACCAAAGACGACATCAGCTTTTTACTCAGCGAAAGCAGTGAAGACAGCGCCATGGCTCCACAGATGGAGATGATCGAAGACGCGCTGGACCTAAAAGACATGGATGCGCGCAACGTGATGGTGCCCCGTACAGACATCGTGGCCATTCCGGAAAGTGCCACCATCGCTGAAATCGCCGAAATCGCGAAGAATGAAGGCTTTACCCGCTATCCTGTGTATCGCCAAAGCCTGGACGACATCATCGGCGTGCTGATCATCTACGATATCCTTAAATACCAAAATGGTGACGTTAAATGCGCCGGAGACCTGGTGCATGAGCCTTTTTTTGCCCCCGAGAATATGGACGTGGACATCCTCTTGAGAGAGATGCAGCTTCAGCGTAAGTCCATGACCATCATTGTGGATGCCTATGGCGGCACCGCGGGGATCGTGACTATCGAAGACATCCTGGAAGAGATCGTGGGCGAGATCGAAGACGAATATGATGACGAGCAAGAGCACGATGTGCAGCAGATCAGCCCCAATACCTGGATTGCCATGGCAGATGTGGAGATAGACCATCTGGCCGATGATCATGATATCGAGCTGCCCGAAGGGGATTATGAGACCATCGCGGGACTCATCCTGGACCATCTGGAGAGGATCCCGCATCAAGGACAGGTTATTACTATAGAACCCTACAGGATTCAGGTCTTGCAGGCTACAGACAAGAAGATTATCAAAGTAAAAATACATAAACAAGACGAGGTAAAGACATGAAACTGATGGAATGTGTTCCAAATTTTAGTGAAGGCCGGGACCTTGGAATCCTGGATGCAATCGCTGCTGCTATAAAATCCGTAAAGAACGTCGCCCTTTTGGACATGGACCCCGGGGCGGATACAAACCGCACCGTATTCACCATGGCCGGCGAACCCGAAGCAGTGGCGGAAGCTGCCTTTCAGGCGATTAAAAAAGCCGCAGAATTGATCGATATGAGCAAGCACCATGGCGAACATCCCCGCATGGGCGCTACCGATGTCTGCCCCTTTATCCCGATCTCAGATATGACTATGGACGAATGCGTGGAATATGCCAAAAAGCTGGGAAAAAGAGTGGGTGAGGAGCTGGGCATTCCAGTGTATCTCTATGAAAATGCAGCCAGTAAACCCGAGTGGAGAAACCTGGCTAATGTGCGCTCCGGCGAATATGAAGCCCTGGCCAAAAAAGCCAAAGACCCTGCCTGGAAGCCGGATTTTGGCCCACACAGCTTCAATGCCAAGAGCGGCGCCACCGCTATCTCTGCCCGGGAATTCCTGATCGCGTATAATATCAATCTAAATACGCGCGACCAAAAGAAAGCTCATGACATCGCCCTGTCCATCCGCGAAAGCGGACGTTCGGCCCGGGATGAAAATGGCAAATTGATCCGTGACGAAGCTGGCAAAATAGTCAAAACCCCCGGTATCTTTTCGCATTGCAAAGCAGTGGGCTGGTATATCGATGGTTACAACCGCGCTCAGATCAGCATCAATCTTACCAATTACAAGATCACCCCTCCACACGCGGTGCTGGATAAAGTACGCGAAATGGCTCATGAAATGGGGCTGGAAGTGACCGGCAGCGAATTGGTGGGGCTCATCCCCAAAGCGGCGATCCTGGAAGCTGGCAAATACTATCTGGACAAAATGAATGAATCCACCGGTATTCCGGAAAGGATGATCATGGAAACCGCGATCCAATCCATGGGACTGGCAGAGCTGAGCCCCTTTGATCTGGATAAAAAGGTGATCGAATATGCTATCGCCAAGCCGGACCGTCTGGCTACGAAAACCGTGATCGATTTTTGCGATGTGCTTTCCACTGATTCTCCTACTCCCGGAGGCGGCTCTGTGGCGGGTTTGTGCCTGGCGATGAGCGGAGCTCTTTCGTCCATGGTGGCGAATCTCACCATCGACAAAAAAGGTTATGAAAAGGTGCAGGATGCTGCGCGCAAATATGCCCCGATGGGACAGAGCATCAAAGAAAGCGCGATCCACTGTATTGATGTGGATTCGGACGCCTTTGACGCCATGATGGAAGCCCTGCGTCTGCCCAAAAAGACAGACGAGGAGATAGAGTTTCGCGATCATCAGCTTGAGCTGAGCACTCAGGGTGCGATTCTCTCTCCGCTGGAAGTTTTACGCATTTCTCTGAAAGCCTTGGAGCTCGCCAAAGCAGTTACCAAGATTGGTAACATAAACGCACTTTCCGATGCCGGAGTTGCTGCCCTTACCGCCCTGGCTGCTGCAAAAGCTGCGAATTTCAACATCTTGATCAACCTCCAAAGCATCACCGATGAAGACTTCAGAAAGAAGACTTTGGCGGAGGCAGCCGAATTGATCGAGAAATGCGTGTGCTTGAACGAGGAAGTAGAAAAGGACGTATGCTCTAGATTGTGAAGCCATGAAGCTCTATATCATCGGTTTTAGCTCCGCTGGGAAAAGCACTTTGGCCAGATCTCTGGCTGCCAGTTGGAACATCCCCTACTGGGATACCGATGAGATCTTTGTGCAGGAACACTCGCAAAGCATTGCGGACTATGTTTTAAAACAAGGCTGGGAAGCCTTCCGCAAGGCCGAGAGTGATATATTACTGAAGACTCAGAGGTGGCTCTCCGCTTCTGAGTCTTCTTTTTCTGAAACCAAAATTGATCAGCAATATCAAGGAATCGTAGCCTGCGGGGGCGGGATCGTGGAAAGTGAGATCAATCGAGCTTTTCTGGCGGGTCAGCGCCTGCTTTGGCTGAATCCACCCTGGGAGCTGCTGGTGTCCAGGATCAGGCAAAATCCTTCGGCTTTCTGCGCCGGCAAAAGCGAGCAGGAATTGTACAAAGACTTCCGGCGTCGCTGTATTCTATACCGCGACCTGCTCTCTTAGCATAGACCGGAATTGCTTTTTTCACCATCCCATCTCGGGACTTGCCGCAGCCCTGATGGATAGATTGTGCTAAAGATGCCCTGGAGATAGGAGGATTTTTTCCACGGTATCTCCACGGCATCTCCACGATATCAGATGGGGTAGCTTAGGCGTGGTCCTCTAAGTTGAGCTTGCGGCTCTTGAAGCCGTAACCCATCACATCATAGACATCGGTGACGATCATAAAGGCATCGGGATCGATCTCTTTGACGATATCGGTGAGCAGCGGCACCTGGCGGCGGTTCAGCACACAGAAGATCACATTGATTTCCCTTTGATTGAAGCCGCTCATGCCTTTCAGCAGCGTGAGCCCTCTTTGCAGAGTATCAAAGATTTCGCCCCTGATCTCATCCACATTATTTGAGATGATATACACACCTTTCACATAGGGCAGACCTTCCGAGACTAGATTGGTGATGCTGGAGGTGATAAAGAGATTGATATAGGCCCAGATCATCAGTTTGGGATCCATCATGAAGATAGTTACTGCCAGGATGATACCTGTTTCCACAATGTAATATCCGGTACCGATCGAAAGATGGGCCTTTTGTTTGATCAAAGCCACGGGGATATCGGTGCCTCCGGTGGAGCCGCGGAATCTGAAGATCAGCCCCAAACCCAGGCCCAAAAGCACGGAGCCGGCAATGGCGGAAAGAAACATCTCTTCAGGCGCGAGCATCGCATAGATGATACGGCCGTTTACTTCGAAAGTATGGGCGGCGAGATTCGGCAAGAGGCCGACTTTGTGCAATACGGGCATGCTCATCAGGTCTGTCATGAGAGAGCAAACCAGCATGCCATACACGGATTTGAGGCCAAAAGATTTGCCGATAAAGATGAAACTAATGACAAAGAGGGGGATATTGATCAAAATCATGCTGACGCCATTGGGTATGCCAAAAAGCAAACGGAAGATCTGGGATATACCACCCACTCCTCCGGGGGCCATGTTGTAGGGCAAGAGAAACCAGGAATAACCTGCGGCAAAAAATAGTGAGGCAAATATGATGCCTACATAGTTTTTGATATCTCTTTTAAGGCGCTGCTTGCGCGTAAGTTTCGGTGCCATTGTTTTCTCCTATTCTTCTTGACGTATTATGCTATTATATTAGTTTGTCTTGTGCTATCGGGCGCGGGGCAGAACTATTCAGCCTTGGCTTGCCCTTAAATACCAAAACAAACTGATATAAGGACTTAAAATGAAAATCGACATTAGATTAGACGGACACAAACACAGTATTATCGACTTTGCAAAATCACAGTCTATCGCCAAAATCATGAAAGGAACTACGATCGACCGGGATCTGATTTTGAGCTATAAAATAAACCATACTGAATATGTCAATGAAGATTATCTGCTTACGGAAGATACCTATGTAAATTGCATCACCGCCAGACATCCGGAGGGTTATCGGGTTTATCAGGATACAGCGATATTCATCCTGGGCAAGGCCCTGAATGTGATGCTGGGGGATACCCATAATCTGGTGGCAGAGCATTCCATCGGCGATGGAGTCTTTTGTGAAGTCTTCAATACGGAAAGATTCACTGAGGAGGATTGCGCCAAGGTCAAACAGCATATGCAGAAGATCATCCAGAGCGATCTGCCCATAGAGAGGATCGAAGTCAAAACTGCAGAAGCTATCGACATCTTCAATTCCATGCGGCGCAAAGATATCCTGCTAAATATCAAATCCCATTATAGTGAAACTGTACCCATTTATCGCTGCGGCAAATACTATGATTCCTTTGTGAGACCCTTGGCAGATCGCACCGGTCTCATCACCGATTTTGATATCGTCTATCAAGCTCCGGGCTTTATCTTGAGGTTTCCCACAGGCCCAGAGATGAAGATTGCCAGTCCCTTTGTGCTGCCCAAAAAAGTATTTGCCCTGCACCAGGAACACGATAAATGGCTGAGTATCCTGAGGGTGCATAATATCGCTGATATCAATCGGCTCATCGCCACCTACCAGATCTCACAATTTATCCTGGTGGAAGAAGCCCTGCATGAAAAGAAGATCGCGGAGATCGCTGCGGATATAGTAACTCACAAGGATGTCAAGATCATCCTCATCGCAGGTCCTTCATCCTCTGGCAAGACCACTTTTGCCAAACGCCTCAGCGTGCAATTGCAGGCCAGTAAAGCCAAGCCAATCGTGATCGGCATGGACGATTATTTCCTGAATCGGGATAGAACTCCCCGCAAGACAGATGGGGATTACGATTTTGAATCCATCCATTCCATAGACCTGGAATATCTCAATCTTCAGCTCAGACAGCTTTTGGCGGGCGAACAGATAGAGCTGCCTCATTACGATTTTATCCGGGGAATGCGGCGCCATAGCAATAACTTTGTGAAGATGGAAAAAGACAATGTCATCATCATGGAAGGGATTCACGGCCTCAATGAAGCGCTCACTGCCAGTATTCCGGAAAATCGCAAAACCCGCATCTATATCTCTGCGCTCAATCAACTGAATATAGATCATCACAACCGCATTCCCACTACGGATTGCCGGCTGCTCAGACGCATCGTCCGGGATAATCGCTACCGGGGCTATTCTGCAGAAGAAACCCTGGTCCGATGGAACGATGTGCGCCAGGGTGAAGAGCTCAACATCTTCCCCTTTCAGGAAAATGCGGATTATATGTTCAATAGCAGCCTGACTTTCGAGCTGGGAGTGCTCAAGAAACATGCCTGGAAGATCCTGCACCAAGTTCCCTCCAGTTCTTCGGCCTATACGGAGTCCCGCAGACTCTTGCGCCTGCTTTCGCACTGTGATGATATCGAAGGTGCGCAGGTGCCCTACAATTCTATCATCCGCGAATTTACAAGCGGCTCTATCTTCAGGTATTAAGCCAATGGCAAAGATCAATATACTTTCGGAAGATGTGCGCAATAAAATCGCCGCAGGCGAGGTGATCGAACGTCCGGCCTCTGTGGTCAAGGAACTGGTGGAAAACAGTATTGACGCAGGCGCCAAGCTCATTACAGTGATCGTAGAAAAAGGCGGGAAAGACCTGATTCAGGTGATCGACAACGGCGATGGCATGGAGCCGGATGACGCCATGCTGTCTCTGGAAGGTCACGCCACCAGCAAGATTCGCAATGTGAGCGACATCATCCACATCAGCTCTCTGGGCTTTCGAGGCGAGGCTCTGCCCTCCATTGCCTCGATCTCAAACTTTACCTTGCTCACTCGCAGCCGCAATCTGGAAACCGCAGTGCGCATCGATATGATCGATGGCAAGCTGAAGGATGTGCAAAAGACCTCATCCAATCCCGGAACCACCATCTGGGTGCGTGGCCTCTTCAAAGGCCTGCCTGCCCGGCGTAAGTTCTTGCGCACAGACACTGTAGAGCTCAGGCATATCCTCAAATACTTTCATTATCAGGCCATTCTCTATCCCGAAATCAGCTTTAAACTGATCGCCGATGGTAAAGAAAGGCTGAATTACATCGCCAGTGAAGATCGCAATCAGCGTATGAGTGAGATCTTTGGCTCGGGCTTCTTCTCGGATGATATTATCGCGGTGTCCGGAGTGAGTGGTGATTACTCGGTGAGCGGATACATCTTTGGTCTGGAAGAGCGGGGCGACAAGCTGATCGATGCGCAGTACACCTTTATCAATGGCAGATTCATCAACGATAAAACCGTAAAGCACAGTATCAAAAGTGCCTATGAACCCTTTGTGCTCAAGACCCGCGTCTGGATGAAGGGCAGCACTCCGCCCTATATTCTTTTTATCGATGTGCCCTCCACCCAGATCGATGTCAACGTTTCTCCCACCAAGAATGAAGTGCGCTTTCGGGAAAATCAGAGGGTGCACTCCTTGATCTTTGAGACCCTGTCCCGGGCTTTGAAACGCTATGAAGATGAGAAGTTTGCCTCCGCCAGGGAGAAATTCCTCAGCCCTCCCGGATCCGGGCGTCCCAGCTCGCTGGAGCGCGATATCTTTGTGCAAAAGGCGGAAGTCCCCCGTTATGCGGAGTACAAAAAAGAGCACGCCAATCTCTTTCAGGACGATCTTTTTCGTGCACCGTTAGAGGAAGCACACAGGGATATTCCCATCGTGAATCCGCACCTGTCTGAGAGCGAAGAGCAATTGGATGCTTTTCCAGAGCTGCCCAACGATTCTGTGCCTTACAAGTTGCTCTTGCAAAACGAAGAGGAATACATCAATCCCTGGCAATTGCACAATACTTATATCTTTGTGCAGGTGGAAGATGGGCTGGTAATCATCGATCAGCACGCGGCCCATGAACGTATCCTCTATGAGAAGCTCATTCATCGCACCAGCGGAGCACCGGCTACCCGGCAAAAGCTGATCATCCCTCTGGTAATCGATATTCCGCCTTATATCGCCAGTGAGATCAAAGAGCTGATGGATGAGAATTGGGAGATCTTTGAAAAGATCGGCTTTATGCTGAAGAAATTCAGCGGAGACTCCATCGTGATCGAAGAAATCCCGGCGGAACTGGGTGATTTTCAGGGTGGTAAAGTCTTTATCGATATCCTGAAGCAATTGGAGACCGAGATGCAGGCGAGTTCTGACTTTCGGGATTCTCTGGCCAAATCCATCTCCTGCAAAGCCGCCATCAAGGCAAATACAAGACTGAGCCGCAAAGAGATGCTGGCTCTGATCAACAACCTTTTTGCCTGCCGGGTGCCTTACTTTTGTCCTCATGGCCGTCCGCTGATCGTCAAGATGAGTCTGATGGATTTTGAGAAGAAATTTAAACGAGTATTATGATCATCATCATTGAAGGCCCTACCGCAGCCGGTAAGTCTGCTGTAGCCCTCCAATTAGCCCAGGAGCTCGGTACTGATATCATCAATTGCGATTCGCGCCAGATCTATAAGTATATGGATATCGGCACGGCGAAACCCACCGCCGCAGAAAGACAGACGATCACCCACCACTTGATCGATATCATCACTCCTGCTGAGAGCTATAATGCTGGCCTCTTTGCCCAGGATGCCCACGGGATAATCGAAAGCCTTCAGGCTCAGGGCAAGATCCCCATCATCTGTGGAGGCACGGGCCTATATGTGAAAGTCCTCTTGGAAGGGCTCTTTGAGCATCCTCCTCTAAAGCCCGGGCTGCGCGAGGATCTGCAAAATGAACTGGCGGAAAAGGGCATGGAGCAGATGCATCAGCTCTTAAGTGAGATAGACCCCGGCTTTGCTCAGAAAGTGAGCCCCAACGATCCTCAACGCATCTTAAGGGGCTTGGAAGTCTATCGTGCTACCGGCATAAGTATGTCGCAGCATTGGGCGCAGCAAAAGCGTGAACCCCGCTACGACGCCTATCGCATTTTGATCAATCCCCCGCGGCAGACGCTGTATGAAAGAATAAACTCTCGCCTGGACACTATGCTTGCAAGTGGGCTCATCAGCGAGATTGAAGGGCTCCTAGAGCGTGGATACAAGTGGACAGATCCCGGTCTGAACAGCTTGGGCTACAAAGAGTTTAAGGCGTACTTTGAAGGCGATGTATCCTTGGCAGAAGCTGGCGAGAAAGCCGCTCAGCATCATCGCAATTATGCCAAAAGACAGCTGACCTGGTATCGCAAACAGAGATTTGATTTGACAACAGAGGCACAAAGCTTTAAGTTATCAGATATAAGCAGGACTTTATTAGCCTGATATTTGAAAGAGCAAGGGGAGTGATGTGCAAGTCATAGCAAAAGTAGTGAGCCACGAGATCTCACGCAAAGATTTAGACCGTGAAATGGCCTGCGGTGGCACAGAAGAGCAGGCTTTAAAACGCCTTATAGACAGGTGTTTGCTTTTGGAAAAGGCAGACCAGCTTTCGTTCAGTGTTTCTGACGATGAATTTGAGATTGCTCTGATGGAGCTTCTGGATGAGGAAGAACCCTTGGGTCTGCCACAAGGCCTGTTGCAGGACATGAATGCACAAGAGCTGGAAACCCTGATCCGCCACAACATCATCATCCGCAAATATGTAGCCAGCTTGTATCCCAGCGATATGCCTATTCCAGTGGAAAAGATCAAAGAACTGTATCATGAGCAGCTCGACAATTTTTGCTGCGAAGAGATGGTGCGCTGCTCTCATATCTTTATCAAAGGCGAGAATGCTCTGGAAAGAATTACCGCCATCCGGGCACAAATTCATAATGCAGAAGACTTTAGGAAAGTGTGCGCAAGCTTTAGCGAATGTCCCAGCCATAAATGCTGTGGAGACCTGGGCTATTTTGCTCGCGGCAAGCTCTTTAACGAGATAGATGAAGTGGCCTTTTCCCTGCAGCCGGGAGAAATCAGTAGGCCTTTTGAGAGTCCTGAGGGCTGCCATATCCTCATGCTTACCGATCGCAAGTGCAAATGCCTGATACCCTTTGAAGATATCCAGGAAAGTCTGGCCACTCACTTGGGGCAGATGGAGCGGGAGTATTTCCTGCTTCGCCATCTGGCAGAGCTTTATGAAGAGTTTTACAGCCAGATTCTCATCTTCGACGATGCGCTCAAATAGGTTTTCTCAGCAATTTGGCATCAGCACATTTGGAGAGTCTCACGGGCCGGCGATAGGCCTGCTGATAGATAGCCCTCCACCCAATCTTGATTTCCCTTCCGACGAGCTTGCTGCTGCACTTCGGCAGCGTAGCCAGAGGGGAGACTTTAGCACTCCTCGTCAAGAACCGGATCAGTTGGAGATCCTCAGTGGCGTCTTTGAAGGAAAAACCACCGGCATGCCGCTCTGCGTGATCGTGCGCAATTGCGATGCTAAAAGCGCTGATTACGCAGCGCTGAAGGATATCTTTCGTCCGGGGCATGCAGACTATTCCTGGTTTCAGAAGTACCAGATCTTTGACTATCGTGGGGGAGGCCGGGCTTCGGGACGGGAGAGCTTGGCGCGCGTAATCGCAGCAGATTTGTCCAAGAATCTTTTGCAAGATATCAAGATCGAAATCACCAGTACACAGATAGGGGAGATGAAGGCAGGTGCAGCAGCTTCTCCTGCGGGAGATAACCCCTTTCACTGGCCTGATCCTGATAGCTATCCGGATTTGATCAAGTATTTGGATGAAATCAAGGACTCTGGCGATAGTCTGGGTGGCATCCTGCAAGTAAGAGCCTCGAACATCCCAGCAGGCTTGGGCGATCCCATCTATGAAAAGCTTTCCGCCAATATCGCCAAAGCCATGTTTTCCATCGGTACAGTGCGGGGAATCCTGTTTGGTGATGGACTGGACCTGGCTCACCGGCCTGGCAGCCAGTGCAATGACCAATTTGAGGACGGGAAATTGGCCAGCAATCATCATGGCGGTATCGTGGGCGGAGTCTCAAACGGGCAGGACCTAGTTTTTGAGCTCATCATCCGGCCTATTTCTTCCATCAGCATTCCACAAGAGGGCATGGATAAAGCGGGCAACCCACGCCAGATCAGCATTCAGGGGCGTCATGACGTCTGCCATTTGCCCCGCCTCATTCCTGTGGTGGAGGCCATGCTGCAGATTTGTCTGGCGGACGCCATTCAGTACCAGAGGCTGGTCTTGGGCCTGGATGCAGACCTGCCCAGTTTCAGAGAGAGTTTAGACAAAGTGGACGAAGAGCTGCTCACCTTGCTCTGGCGCCGGCGCGAGATCGTGCGCCAGGTGAAACAATACAAACTGCAAAATGATCTTCCTCCCAAAGATCCTTCCAGAGAAAGGGAGATCCTAAGTAAAGCAGCTAAGCTGGCCCAGGAAATGGATCTGCCACCAGAGCTGGTTCAAGACATCATCAAACTGAACTTAAGGATATCAGACACATGATAGTAGTATGCATCCCCTACCGAGCCCCTGAGAATATTGCAAAGGAATCCAAAGGCTCGATTTATCACGAATACCGGCTCGATTTCTGTGAAGACTGGCAGAGTATAGACTTCACAGCTTTTCCCAAAAAGAGCATTCTTACTTTCCGCGGTAGCAATTTCACCTTAGCTATGCTGCAGGACATGCTTTCCAGTAGAGCCATGATCGATTTGGATATTAGGCAGTTGGAAGAATTTCCGGACCTGGTGGAGCCCGAGCGGCTTGTCCTCTCTACTCACTTGGAGGAATACGATGAGGATAAGATCAGAGCCTTTTTAGATCATCCACAGAGGGCCAAGGTTTACAAGCTCATACTGAAAGCCAAGAGCTTTGCCGAGATCCTGGCTACTTCGCATCTAATCCATGATCATAAACCCCAAAAAATGATCTTTAACGTGATCGGGAAATGGGCACTTTTCCAAAGGGGTCTCTATGATTTCTTTTCCTCCGAGGGAGTTTATGCCGCTTTGGACGAGCCTAGCTCGGAAGGGCAGCCGGATCTGAAGAGATTGAGGCCAATCTGGAAAGCTTATACCATAGACGATTACAGATGTATTGCCATCGTTGGAGATGAGCAGGTCAACAACAGCGGTTCTATCCTGCTGGGTAATGAGTATTTAATGAATCATAAGCTTAATTATGTATATTTACCTGTGCCTGCAGAGGATCTGGCAGAAGCTCTGGACGTGATCAAGTACTTGTATAAGAATCTGGATTTGGCAGGCATAGCCATCACCAGTCCGTATAAAAAGGCTATGGCGGAGTACCTCAGGAGCTATCAGCCCATTATCAATACAGCTCAGTTCTTGCATCACAAGCACCTGCATAATAGCTACCATCCCGAGCTCGACATGTATGTTTACGCCACAAATACGGATCTTGCTGCTCTGAAGCTAAACATGCAGATTCTGGAAATCCAACAAACGGATAAAATCCTCATCTACGGCAGCGGAAACTGTGCCGAAGTATTTATCCAGCACCTTCAGAGGCATTCTTATAAGGACATCAGCCTGCTGGCCAGAAACCAGGACAAGGCCAATGACTTGATCCAACAATACCAGATCAAGGCAGCAAGTGATCAGGAATACGATCTACTGATAAACGCAACTCCTTTAGGCAAGAAAGAGGACGATGATATTTCGCGCTTGCCCAAGTTTAAGAAGGTGATCGATCTGGTGCTGAAGCTGGACACCCCTGCCTTATTGATCCAGAAAGCCGAGGCAGAAAACCTTCCTCATGCGCAGGGCTTTGAATTCTGGGTGCGGCAGTTCTATCCTCAATTTCAATGTATAAGGTATGAAGACGAGGAAAACTATTGACAAGAGATACAGGGCTCTAATATCTCGCTTCAATTGATCAACTATCTTTAATAATAAACACACAAGGAGATATCAAATGATGAAGAAAGCTAAGTTGCTTCTGCTTTTCACCTTTCTGCTCTTGGGCGGCAGTTTGCTGGCGCAAACCGTTCCCAGTGCTATGCAGTTGGGTTGGCAGGAATTCCCCATCGCCGGGATCGACAATCTTTTTATCCCCTATGCGAACCCCTCACTGATCGGCACCGGTAATGCCAGCGGGCTCAGCCTGGTGCATCTTGCCAATGAAGAACAATTTGAAAAACACTATTGGCTGATGTACAAATCCAATGGCTTATCCTATGCCTATGAAAGAGATCATGGTACAGACTACCATATGTTTGGCACCGGCTTTGAGCTGCTTCCTGCCCACATCCTGCCCAATCTGTATGTAGGAACAAACTTCAGATTCGAGAATGGCGAAGGCAAGTATGGCACCTTCCGCTCTGGTGTAACTTATCGCCCCACAGACTATGGGTCTTTTGCCTTCACGTGGGACAATCCTCTGAAGGGCAAACCTTTTTACCGCGGCGGCCTGGCTCTGCGTCCCTTTGCCTTTACGGATAAAATCGCGGATTACAGACTGGAGCTTTCAGCTGATGTCAATTATTCCTACATCTATAGTAATGAAGGTTACGAGATGAAGAAACCCATCCTGGGCCTCAATACCCAGATTCTGGATGGGGTAAAGCTTGGCGCCACCTACAACCTGGAAGAAGAAACAGCCCTGCTCTCTTTTTCCCTGAGTGCTGCCAATTTTGAAGTGGGAACTATGGCCAAAACCATAAAGAAAGAAAATGGCAATGGCAATGGCAATAACTTTTACACTTATAACTATGCTCATCTCAGCGATCTGAGCTACAAGCCCTTCCTGGGGCTCAGATCCGACAAATGGTACACGATGGCTCCCAAGGCGAATGTCGTGAGCTTTAAAGCGCCCAAATACAAACTGGGCCCTATCAAGATCTATGATAGCAAAACCCGCAGCATAGAAGAAATCACCGCCCAGCTTGATAAAGCCAAGGCTGATCCGCAGGTAGAGGGTATCCTCCTCATCAATCCTGCCTTCAGCACTTCTTATGGTTTGCAACAGGAGCTCGTCACTGCCTTCAAGGATTTCAAAGCCAGCGGCAAGAACCTGAGCTTTTATTACGATAATATCTCCAATGGCAGCTATATCTTTGCCTCTTCTGTGGCAGACAAAATCTACCTGAATCCTATGGGTAGTCTGGATCTCAGAGGCATCAGCATCACCAGCCCTTATCTGAGGGATATGCTGAATAGCCTGGGAATCGAGCCCGTCAATTTCCGCAGTCACAAATACAAAAGCGCCGGCAATATGTTCAGCGAAAATGAGATGACTGCGGCCGAACGTGAAGTATATGAATCTCTCTTGCAGAGCATCTACGACCAAATGCTGGTGCAGATCAATGAAGGACGCCAAGGCAAACTGCGCGGCAACCTGCAAACCATCATTGATGAAGGCCCGTATCTGATCGCCCAGGATGCCTTTGATGTGGGTCTGGTAGATGAGCTCATCTATCAGGATGAATTAACTGCGAAGCTGAAAGAAGATTTTGGCTACACTTCCCGCAGCTCAAGTCTCACTAATTACCGCTCTTACGATTGGTCCCACCCCAAAGAAAGCTGCATCGCAGTGATCTATGCCAGTGGAAGTATCGTGATGGGCAAAGGCACTCCCGGCCAAAAGATTGCTCATGAAACCACAGTGGACCTCATCCGCAAAGCCCGTAAAAACTCCATGTACAAGGGCATTCTACTGCGTGTGGACAGTGGTGGGGGCAGCGCTCAGGCTTCGGATATCATCCTGCGTGAGCTGCATCTGGCCAAAACGGAAAACAAGCTGCCGATAGTGGTTTCCATGGCCGGCACCGCTGCCAGTGGTGGATACTATATCGCAGCCAATGCAGATCGCATAGTCGCCAATCCTGCCACCCTTACCGGCTCCATCGGAGTGATCGGTCTCACCTTCAATGCCAGTGAGATGTTCAGGAAAATCAAGGTAAACTGGAGCACGGTCAAGATGGGTGAACGCTCTGATTTTGGCAGGATGTCTCGTCCCTTCACAGAAGACGAAAAGCAAATAATGGTCGATCTGATCGAACATACTTACGACGATTTTGTGGGCAAAGTAGCCGCAGGGCGCAAGAATCTCAGCGTGGAAGATGTAAATGCTATCGCTCAAGGAAGAGTCTGGACCGGTGCACAAGCCAAGGCCAATGGCCTGGTGGACGCTCTGGGCGGGCTGGATGTGGCAAAGCAGCAGATGCGTGAAGTCACCGGTATCAAAGGCGAACTCCGCTTTGTGGATGCCACTTCATCAGAGGATGGTATCGCCTTGACAATCAACACCAAAAACATGCTGAAGCTTGGTTCTTTGCAAGCTCTCAGTGAATTAAACGATGAATATCTGAAATTGTATGAGATCTGGAAGGATTACGATGGCGACAAAGTACTCATGCTCAGCCCTCTGCAAATAGAAAACCTGAACTTTTAGTGAACAAAGCAAAGAGGGTGGATTTAGGTCCACCCTCTTTTTTACATAGTCAAAATAACTTACGATTTTTTAGACATCTCATCCCACTTAGCGATAAGATTATTACGCTCCTTTTCCAATTCGATTTTAGCTCCTGCCCAATCCGAATAATGGTAATCGCGGGTAATATGCACTGTCTCGCGTTTACTCAGGTGAACTGTAAAACCGATCTTACTGGTGGATATACTTTTCTTATCCACTCCCAGGTCGCGAATTGGCGATACGCTTATTATGCGTTCAAGCTCGACTTCGCTACCATCTTCAAATCTGTACTTCATAAGCGACTCCATAAATTTACTAACCATATAGACTCTACAGGTAAAACCAATTTAATAGTAGCTCAAAGCAAGTCAAGATAAAAGTTCAAATATGCGCATATCCTACGGTTGGATTGCAATTATCTCACATTGATGCTTATAGATATTGGACTCTTCCGCTTCATGTTTGCAGCGCATTCATCCGGATCTATTAGCTCCGAGCTTTGCTCTTAAGCCCCTTGCCCATAGTAAAAAGTGATTGACTGAATATCCGCCAATTGCGAGCTTGCTTTCTGTGATTCATTGCCCTCTAAAGGATGAGGATAGGCTGAAAGAAATACGGAAGTTGAGGAGATTAATTGCCCATGTTTAAGCTTGAGGATTGCCTGGTGCGGCTGGCCAGACTACAGGATCGTGAGGATCTGCTTGCCATCTCGCGCGGGATCTGGGAGGGGACAGACTATCTGCCCCAGGTTGTAGATCGCTGGCTGGCAGAAGATTGGTTTTTTGTTTGCGAATATCAAGGCCGGGTAATTGCCTGTCTGAAGCTGAGCCTGCTTCCAGATAACGTGCTCTGGTTTGAAGGTCTGCGGGTGCATCGCCGCTGGCAGGGCCGGGGCATCGCCAAACTGATGAATACAGAGATTTTTCGCTTTGCCGCAGAGCTGAAGCAAGAAAATCCTGCCCTGGCTTACGAGTTTTGCACCTATTACAAAAACTATGAAAGCCTGGCCATCACGCGAAAGCTGGGTTTCGTGCCACAGGATGGCTTTTACAATCTGGAGCGAAGGGGCGTTCAGCGCATAGTGCAGCCTGAGCTCGTGGTGGATTACGGCGTAGAAATCTTTGCCCACTACCCCAAGTATATAGCCCTGAATTGGCATGCCGTGCACTCCAAAGCAGAAGCTCTGCCCTTCATCAAAAAGCATGCTGTGCTTTTCCGCAGCCCTCAAGCCCTGTATCTCAGCGGCTTGGTGGGTGAACCCTGCATCACCTTGCTTTCTGCAATGCCTGCGGATATTGAGGCTGAATTGCCCTATCTGCAAGCCTTCTTTGGCAGCCGTCGCAAGCTCAGTCTCACTTTGCCAACGGAGTTTGCTGCCCAGATTCCGCGTCTGCAGCAGAGTAAGTTCTATTTCTGGGATGATGAGGGTGAAGTGGCAATGAATATGCTGGTATTTGCCCTTGTCAATGGAATTTTAAAGTGCACCACTTTTGGAAGTTTAAACTGCACCACTATTTTCAACCTTTAAAGTTCTCTGACGGTGCTTTGGAGCGTAGCGGAAAAGCGCCGTCAGAAAACTTTTCGCTC
>JAJBAY010000017.1 GCA_020532515.1 Candidatus Cloacimonadota bacterium
GGCCTTGAAAAGGAACACCAAGTCCCCTGCTTGTGCAGGCGAGACGCCTGCAATCCTCTGGCTGAAGTGCAGGCGGGCTGCTGGATTGGATGCGTCTCGCGTCCAACAAGGCCAAAGGCCTTGAAAAGGAACACCAAGTCCCCTGCTTGTGCAGGCGAGACGCCTGCAATCCTCTGGCTGAAGTGCAGGCGGGCTGCTGGATTGGATGCGTCTCGCGTCCAACAAGGCCAAAGGCCTTGAAAAAGGGAAACCAGTTCCCCTGCTTGTGCAGGCGAGACGTCTGCAATCCTCTTGCTGAAAGTGCAGGCGAGGTGCCAGCGATCCTATTGATAGAGAAAACGTTTGATCTTCTGGGTGGGCGTCTTTTCAAAGGGCTCCTTTTGTTCGACGATCTTGTGCACCTTGGAAAATGATGCCACATTGGCATTCAGCTCTGTACGCAAATCCAGCAGATGTTTTTCGATAAACTTCTCGGTCTGATTCATGCCCATTTTGCTGGTATTGTACAGGTCATCTAACATCTCATAATTCAAGAAGACCCGCGCTACTATGTGTCCTCCACTTTCATAAACCATGGATTCCAGCACTGTTTCTGCTTCATTAAGCTTGGCTTCCACCTCTTCGGCATAGATATTGTCGCCGTTGGGGCCGATGATCACGTTTTTGATCCTGCCTTTGATGTACAGGTAGTTCTTTTTTGTGAGCACGCCCAAGTCTCCGGTCTTGAAAAAACCGTCTTTGGTAAAGGCTTCATCGGTACGCTCTTTATCCTTGTAATAGCCCGACATCACGGTGGGACCCTTGACCTGGATCTCGCCAACCCCGGTTTTGGGATCAGGATTTGCGATGCGTACATCCAGTTCCGGCAAGATCACGCCGGTGGAACGGAATTTCACCGCGGCAGGTCCGCTGCCAGCGATCAGAGGGGAGGTTTCGGTGAGTCCATAACCGATGGCATAAGGGAATCCGGCTTCATTGAGAAAACGTTCCACATCGTGTGAAAGCAGAGCGCCACCGATGCCAAAGAAGTGTATGCACCCGCCAAAGGTCTTCATCAGTTTCTTACCCGCCACCTTGTGTAAAGCATTGTGTATAAAGGGGAGTTTGTAGAGCTCGCGCATGAGCAGATTCTTGGTGAGCTGAGGATAGATCTGCAATTTGAAGATCTTTTCGATAATCAGCGGCACAGTGAGGATCATGGTGGGTTTGATCTTCTGCATGGCAGGCACCAAAATCCTGGCCGTGGGCGGTTTGTCCAAATAGTACACACAGGCACCGGTCATCATGGGAATCAAAAAGCCCAGGGTGAATTCATAGGTATGGGAGAGCGGTAAGACCGAAATCAGACGGTCATTTTCATCCACAGGCTGGATGTGCAGCGTGATCCAGGCATCTTTGACCAGGTTTTTGTGCGAAAGCATCACACCCTTTGAACTGCCGGTGGTGCCCGAAGTATAGATAATGGCTGCCAGGTCGTTTTCTTCTGGCTCATTGTAGGCAATCCCCATGGCGTCCATAGCTTTGGCGCGCATACGCTTGAAGGCAGCCTTGCCATCACGAATAAAATCTGCCAGTTTGTCTTTGGGAAGATTGGCCTGTATTTCATGCAGGGTATCCAGGTTGAACATCAGCGGGAAAGGATCAAGATCGCTATAACCCACCTTATCGTATTGCGCCTCAGACACAAAGACAGCCTTGGCTGCGCTGTGCCGGATAATCTGCAGGATTTCATTCACGTGGAAGTCCACCAAAATCGGCACCCCAACTGCACCCATGGTGGTGATAGCCAGATAGGCCACTCCCCAATTCGGCATGTTTTGAGATAGAATCGCCACTTTATCGCCCTTTTGGATGCCGTGATCATGCAGCATGGCTTGCACCTGCTTGATCCGCACATCCAGCTCGGCATAGGTCATGGGGCTTTCATCCACCATCGATAGCGCAGGGCGGTTTGGAAACTTGGCAATAGTAGTATCCAGCATGGCTTTTAACGTGTAAGTTTTTATTTCAATCATAATCTCTCCTCAAGATCCCATATGTATTTACAATATAATCAATATCTTAAATAAATCAAATGTCATTCAGTGCCGAAAGAGCGGCCAGATAGCCTGTGCTGACCGCCATCTGGATACTAAATCCACCAGTGGGAAGGGAATACGCCAAGCTTTCTCCGGCAAAATACAGGCCGGGAGTAAATCTCGACTGCATGCTCTTGGCCACTACTTCATTTAGCTGAATCCCGCCAAAATCAGACATGGCGCTGGCAAGGCTTTCTATATCGCGAATGATGAATTCCGCACCGGTCAGAAAGGCCCGGAGGTTTTTACGATGGGCAGCTTTAAAGTGCGCCGCTAAAGCATCTTTGGGGATTTGCAGTTTCAGCAGAATCGCCTCACAAAGGCTCTTGGGCAAAGCCAGCATTTGCAGGATGCTGACGATCTGCTTTTTCGGGTAGCTTTGCAAAAGATCGAATAACCGATCCTGGCCATCGAAGACCAAGCGAATCGTTTGCCCGGGCTGCATTCTGCGGGAATTATCCAGAATCAAAGGGCCGCTCAGGCCCTGATGAGTAAAGAGCAGATCTCCGCTAAAGCGGTCTTTGCCGATGATCAGCGTGCTTTGGGGCAGTGATATTCCGGCGCAGGTATCAAAAGGAGGGTAATCCCGGATGCGTATTGAGGCCAAAGCAGGAACCGGTGCCAGGACCTGGTGCCCCAGCTTCTGGGCAATCCTGTAGGAAAAGCCATCACTACCGGTTTCGGGCCAAGCCGCTCCACCTGAGGCCAGGATCAGCTTTTCTGCTTGGATGGTGGCATTGCCCACTTTGAGCAAGAAACCTGTGCCCTGGGGGCTAATATCTTGCACTTTGGAGCTGTAGTTTATCTTGGTCCCTCTTTTTTGCACCAGATTCACCAGCGTGTCACGCACATCGGCAGATTTCATGCTCTGGGGAAAGACCTTGCCATCATCACGAGCAAAAACAGGGCAGGAGTTTTCCTCTAAGAGCTGCATGAAAGCTGCATTATCAAATGCATAAAAAGCGGGTTTCAACCAGGTGCGGAACTCTCCCAAAGCAGAGAGAAATTCAGCTTTGGTCAGGGCATTTGCGAAGTTGCACTGTCCGCTGCCCGAAAGCAGCAGTTTCTTGCCACAAAAGGCATTGCGCTCGAAGATCTGCGCAGCTTTGCCACAGGCAAGAGCAGCTCCCAAAGCCGCAGGTCCGCCTCCCACGATCGCAATCACTGCTTTCTGCCAGTTGGGGACAGCTTAAGTTTTAAAAACAGCACATTAATCGGGGCTCGAAGCCGTGGCATGCCACTATTCAGCTTATCTTTACTAATTGCTCTTTCGTATTTCCAGCTCATAAAATTCATAGGGTTTCAACTTAGTTTAGCCTCGGGTTTTTGTCAAGATCGATAAAAAGCGAATCCTGCTTGACAAAAAATCACCTAATTTTTCGCTAAGAAATAGCTAATCGGTAGATGCTGGTTAAGCTATCTAAGAAAAGAACAAGAATGAGGAACAGATGAAACTTAAGCTATGGAGTTGGAATGTAAACGGCCTGCGGGCGGTGCTAAAGAAAGATTTTATCAAGACAATCAAGGAATCAGGGGCCGATATCATCGGTCTGCAGGAAACCAAGCTGCAAAATCATCAGATACCCGAGGAAATTCAGGAATTAGACGAATATCATCTCTATTGGTCTCACGCTGAGCGCAAGGGTTACTCCGGAACTGCTCTGCTCAGCCAGATCAAGCCACTGCACTTTGAGGACACTTTTGGGGTAGAAGAATTTGACAACGAAGGCCGCATAAACATTGCTGAATATGAGGACTTTATCTTCTTCAACATCTATTTCCCCAATGGCCAGAGCGGCGATGCGCGGCTGGAATACAAGCTCAGGTTTTATGACAAAGCCCTTGAAATCATGCAAGAAAAGCGCAAGACGGGAAAGATGGTTTTGGTGGCTGGAGATTACAATACCGCCCATAAAGCAATTGACCTGGCCAATCCCAAGGCCAATGAAAAGACCTCCGGCTTTTTACCCATAGAACGGGCTTGGATCGATAAAATAGTAGAACTGGGCTGGGTGGATACCTTCCGGGATTTTGACCTTTCGCCAGAGCAATACTCCTGGTGGAGCTATAGAACCAATGCCCGGCCGCGGAATGTGGGCTGGAGAATCGATTATTTCTTTGTGGATAAAGAGCATCGGAATCAGATCATCGATGCTGGCATCCGTCAGGACGTGATGGGTTCAGATCACTGCCCTGTCTTTGTAGAGCTTAGTTTGCCTTAAGTACGAGCCCCTCGGGAAAGTAGCCACCATCAAAGCCGAAACAGATCTTGTAATCCCCTTTTCCGGCTGCGAAAGGGACGATAACGTCAAATTCAGATTTAGAGACCCACTCAATCTGGAGTGGCTGCACACCGACCATTACATGCTCTTCAGAAATCTGGTATAGTTTAGTTGGGTCTGGATAGATCAATGTGCCAGCCAGGCGATTCTGTTGATTTGGTGACAGATACTGAAAGCTGATGCGGTACATTTTGCCGTCTTGCAGACCTTGGGGCATGTCTGTTTTGATTTTGGCCAAAGAGGTGGTAAAGTTCTGCGTGGCATACATGACGTCTCTGTTTAGGGCGATCCCCACGCCCAGATGGGTGTAGTCCGGATTCAGGATATTACTTCTGTGTTCGGGAGAATTCATCCATCCATTCACCAAATCCTGAGGGGCAAAGGCGCCAGCGCTATTACGGAATCTGCCGATATTTTCGCCGATACTGGATATCACCAACGTGGGATAGAGCTTTTTTTGTCTGCCGGATACTTCATCGCCTTGAGGATCGCGATGAGCAAAGAAGTTATTCTTCTGCATATTCAGGGAATGGTAACGTGCCAGTTCTACCAAGCCAGGTTCGTAGGCCAGTGGCTTTAGAGAATGCCGTGTTCTTTCTATATTGGTAAGCCGCCAAACTTCTTTTTCAAAGTTTTCGATGCTCATGGTCTTGTTCTTTGCTGGTAAAGCGCTCAAGGTGAGAGCTAAGGCTAAGAGGATTAAAAGCCATTTCTTCATTAAGGGTCTCCTTTGTTTAGAAAGTGAATTGCAAAGCTATTGTTTCATCTTCAAAGCGAAGCCGTAGCTTGGTTTTTTGGGATTCAAAATCGGCCAGATGCGCATCCACATAGGCATCCAACACACTCAGTGCAGCGGTAATTCCAATCCACCAGATGTCGCTGGTACGCTTGTCTTTTTGTTCATCGGCACGCTGTCGGTAATGCTGTGTGAGATAGAGATCGTTGCTGGAGGATGCCTTAGATTTATAATCTTCCATTTTTGAATCATGATACAGGGCAGTGCCGATAAGATAAGATTGCAAGCCGATCACTACCGATGCCTTTACATAGGCATGGTTGTAGATCTGTCCTCCGCCTGGAATAAAAGCAGAGCATAGCATGGCATGAGTGGGATTCACAGCGCAAAGAGCTGTCAACCAAAGCAAGGGTATTATCATCAATCTTTTCAATTATCTGCCTCAATTTGAATTTGTGTCAATGTGCTAAATGTCTGAATGGTGTCAAGCAAAAATAAAGTAGGCATTGCCCATTTGCTGATTATTGATAGTGCTCAGGCCTATTGGATTCGACAAATTGACTGGATATAAGAGGTTTCGGAAGTTTGCAATAATGAGCGCCTAAAATACTTCACGGGCGTTGATAATAAAATTACCAGAGTCTTTGCCGAATCCTATGTACGCCCTCAGATTCAGACTCTGCTTCGCTGATCTCATACTTGAAAAAGCTGAAGGCACCTATCATTATCTTCGTCTCGGAAGAATAAGCCAGATAAGGATATGCCGTGAAATTTGTCTGGGCTAAGAGCAGCGTACAAGGCATGAGCAGCTAAATGAGAAGGTATCTTTTCATATCTATTTCCTGTTGATTATTATTTGTATATTCAGATAATAGTCTATTCTGCGTTTCAGCCTAAAATGAATTTTACTTTACAAAATCCCCAGGCTTTGATTATTGGTTTTCTACTTTTTGTACTTGCTTTTGGTGCTTTCGCTATATCTTATCATACACAGATATGGCATAGGCCTGAGTATTTTTATTTTTACAATCAGTAAAAGATATTTATATAGAGGAGATAAGAATGAAAGTAGTAAAAAGTCTCGTAATATTACTGATGCTAATCAGTTTCAGCAGTTGTGCACAGGCCAAAGGCGGCATGTTGATGGCCGATGGGCAAAGCCCCGTAGTCAAGATAGTTCGCGATGTGCGTGAGGCCGTAGTGCAGATCAAGGTGGAAGCCACCGTGAATGTAAAAACAAATCGCAATCCTTTTTTTGATGACGATTTTTTCAAGTTCTTCTTCCCCTCTCCCCAGCAGCAGAGGCCTGTAAGCTCGATGGGAAGCGGATTCATCTATGAATACCATCCATCCACCCGGGAAGCCTTTATCATGACCAACAACCATGTGGCAGAGCGCGGACAGGAAGGCAAGATCACCGTAACCATGGCAGACAAAAAGACCTATATTGCCACCGTGGTGGGGCTGGACTCCAATACCGACGTAGCCGTGATCAAAATCAAGATTGATGAAAAAGATACGATAACCGTAGCGCCTCTGGGGGATTCTTCCACTTTGGAAATCGGAGAATGGGCCATCGCCATCGGAAATCCCTTTGCCGAAGGTCTGGATCGCACTGTGACCCTGGGTGTGGTTTCCGCTCTGGGTAGATACGACATCATTCAGGGAGCGAACTCCCCGCTTTATCAGGATTTTATCCAAACAGACGCGGCTATCAATCCTGGCAATAGCGGTGGGCCACTACTCAATATTGACGGTCAGGTAATCGGCATCAATACAGCGATAGCCAGCACCAGCGGAGGTAATATCGGCATCGGTTTTGCCATTCCCATCAATCTGGCAAAGCGGGTGGTGGATGACCTTGTGGCCAATGGCAAAGTGCAACGTGCCTACATCGGGATTCTGCCCCAGGAAATCACTCCAGATCTGGTGGAAGCCTTTCATCTGGCAGAAGTATCCGGAGTCTTGATCGCCAAAGTAGAAACAGATAGTCCCGCGGAAACCGCCGGGTTCAAAACCGGTGATGTAATCCTGGAAATCGATGGTGAAAAAGTAAGCAATGTGGCCAGATTCCGGATCGCTATCGCTACCGCCAAGATCGGCAGCAAGATTCCCATCAAAATCCTGAGGGATGACAAAGAGAAAGTCATCCAGATCAAACTGGAAGCTTTCCCTGAAGACAGCGTCGCCACCACAAAAGAGAACGGAACCCAAACTAACGTTTCCACAGGTTTCGGCGTGGATGATATTGATAGCCCGATAGCCAAGCGCCTGAGCATCAATTCTGACAAAGGAGTGGTAGTAAGCTCTGTGGAGCCAAACACCCCCGCCTCCAGAGCAGGATTGGAGGTTGGCTTTATCATCCTCGAAGTCGATGGCACCCCCGTAAATACCGTTAGTGAATTCCGCACTGTACTGGCAGAGGCCAAGCAGCGTATGGAAAAAGACAAGCGCAATATTATCCGCATCTACGTGCTGGATCGCAATCAGGTTCCTCAATTCAGGGTCCTGCGCTTTGAATAGTTAAGATCAAATCATTGGCAAATAAAGCTGGATGCTGCGAGCTATCCAGCTTTTCTTTTTGTCTGATTAGCCTACCCTAGCTCCTTGGATGTCGTGGAGATGCCGTGG
Source organism: Candidatus Cloacimonadota bacterium (assembly GCA_020532515.1). Taxonomy (GTDB): domain Bacteria; phylum Cloacimonadota; class Cloacimonadia; order Cloacimonadales; family Cloacimonadaceae; genus UBA5456. Next base: position 7,728 of record JAJBAY010000017.1, read on the forward strand.
AGATAACGTGGAAAATATCCTCCTATCTGCAGGTCATATCTACCATAGCTTATGCAGGAAGAAGGAAGACCTGAGCATTAACAAAGTTGACAAAATCCTGAGCTTTCACATCTTTGGTTTATGGAGATGAAGAGGCAAAATGAAGATCCGCTAATGACCCCGGTGATGTATCTAAAAGGGGTGGGAGAGCATCGTGCCCGGCTTTTGGCAAAACTGGGCGTACAGACTGTGCTCGACCTCATGGAGCTATTCCCTCGCACCTATCTCAGCCGGCTGGTAAATCCCACTTTGGGTGAATTGCAGGTAGGGGATATGGTCTCCCTCACCGCGGAAATATCCTGGGTGGATGCCAAGCCCACCGCCAGAGGCAAAAAGATCCTGAGCGTGGGCGTAAATGACGGCAAGATCGGCCTCACCTGCGTGTGGTTTGCCTTTCCTCCGGCTTATTTGACCCTGTTTAAACCAGGGAAAACCATCTGGTTGAGCGGTACTCTTTCCGCCTTCAACAACCAATTACAGATGAATCATCCCGATTTTGAGATTCTGGCCGATGATCACGAAGAAGATAGCTTCTGGAAAAGCAGGCAACTCCTGCCGGTCTATCCTCTTACGGAAGGAATCACCCAAAACCTCATGCGCAAGCTCGTGCTCAGCGCCTTTTCCAGCTATGCGGATCAGATAGGCGAAAACCTACCTGCTTTCATCCTCGAAAAGCGGCAGTTTCCGCCCCGCCGGGATGCTTTGCAGATCATGCACTTTGCGCAAAAGACCCAGGCTGCAGACCAGGCCCGAATCCGCTTTGCCTATGAAGAGTTCTTTTACAGTCAGATCATGTGGGCGCGGCACCGGGTTTTTCATGAAAAGAAAGAGCAGGGCATCAAACACGAAAATCATCAGAAACTTACCACTGCACTGAAGGAAAGACTTGCTTTTGAGCTCACCTCAGCTCAGAAAAGAGTGATCCGCGAGATCTTTGCCGATATGTGTTCTGAGATCCAGATGTCCCGCCTCATGCAGGGAGATGTGGGCAGCGGCAAGACCATCGTGACCCTTTTTGCCATGCTTTTGGCGGTGGAAAATGGCCATCAGGCGGCTTTGATGGCGCCCACAGAGATCCTGGCGGAACAGCATTACCAGAATTTTACCCGGCTCCTGGAGCCCCTTTCCCTGAAAGTAGTCCTCCTCAAAGGCGGCAATTACAAAGGCAAGGCTGAACTGAAAGAGCAGATCGCCAGCGGCGAGGCTCAGATCGTCCTGGGCACCCATGCTTTGATCCAAAAAGATGTGGCTTTCCACCGGCTCGGCTTGGTGGTGGTAGATGAACAGCACCGTTTTGGTGTAGAGCAAAGAGCACTTTTGGCAGCTAAGGACAGCCATCCGGACCTGCTCTATCTTTCGGCCACACCCATCCCCCGCTCTTTGGCCATGACTGTTTATGGCGATCTGATGGTTAGCCAGATCGATGAAATGCCGCCAAACCGTAAGTCTGTGCTAACTTATGTACGTTCGGACCGCAAGTTTGACACCGTCTTGAGCGATGTGAAGAAAGAGCTGGATAAAGGCCGCCAGGCTTACTTCGTCTGCCCTCTGGTGGAGGAAAGCGAAAAGCTGGCTTTACTGGATGCCCAAAGGCTCTATGACTATCTGAAAAACAAGGTCTTCACCAACTGTACGATTGATCTGATTCATGGCCGGATGGCAAACAAGGTAAAAGATGAGATCATGCAGAGGTTTAAGGCGGCAGAGACACAAATCCTGGTTTCCACCACCGTGATCGAAGTGGGCGTGGACGTACCCAATGCCACAGTGATGGTGATCGAACATGCCGAACGCTTTGGTCTGGCTCAGATGCATCAACTGCGTGGCAGAGTGGGCCGGGGTGCAGATCAGGCCTACTGTTTCCTCATCGCGCATCAGCCTCAGAGCTCCATGGCACGGGAAAGACTCAGCATCATGAGCCGCAGCACGGATGGCTTTGTGATCGCCGAAAAGGACCTTGAGCTGCGCGGTCCCGGTGAAATGTTTGGCTATGAGCAATCCGGCTTGCCCGAATTCCGCTTTGCCAATCTCGTGCAGGATCAGGCAATCCTGGCGTTGGCCAGAACAGACGCCTTTGATATCGTTTTGCAGGACCCCCAATTGATGCGAGATGAGCACAAACTCTTGAGAAAGATATATCTATCTAAATACGCTAAAAGAGAAGAGCTTATCTTATATTAGTGTCTTGCCAGGAGTAAAAAGCTCTTGACGATATCTGCCCTCGTACAAAGATGAAAAAAACTAAGTACTGAGGTGCCCATGAAAAAGCTGAACATATTATTCCTGCTGATCATTATCAGCACAGCCATATTTGCGGAAAGGGTCAAATTCGATCCCTACTGGTTCCAATCCCGCACAATAATCGGCTGTTTTACAAAAGAAGCAATTCCCAATATAGATGGAAAATTGGACTTTACAATAGAGGGCGGCGTAATCCGCACCGGAATCAAAAGCATCGATGCTCTGGCAGACAAATACCAGATCGTCGATCTTAAGCAGGCCCATCCTTATTTAACTGATTACAATCTGAATGATAAAGGTCTCTATCTGCAAAACACCTACCGTTTTATCCTGGCCAGCGATGATAATATCGATGCTGCCTGCACAGATTTGCACAAAGACGCCAATCTCATCTATGCCGAGCTGGAGGCCATCAACCGTCAAAAGTTCGTGCCGGACGATCCCATGTTGCCCCAACAGTATGCACATCCCCTCCTGCAGAGCTTTGAAGCCTGGGATTATGTAACCGGAAGCCATGATATTATAGTGGCCATCACCGATAGTGGTGTGAAATGGAATCATCCTGACCTGATGGGAAACATCTGGATCAACCCCGCCGAATCTCCTGGCATGAGCATCAATTGGACACAAGGTACGATTCTGGGCGGAGACGGTCAGGACGCAGGTGAAGGCGGAGGCAAAATAGACGACTTGGTAGGCTGGGATTTTGTGAATAATGATAACAACCCCATCCAAACTTATGCTACCAACGATCATGGCACCCACGTGGCCGGATGCGCCGCCGCAATGGGAAACAATGGCATCGGCGTAGTAGGCACCGCGCCCAATGTCTCTATTCTTTCTTGCAAAGGAGCACCCAACAATGCTCCCTCCCAAGGCGTGCAATATGCCTATGATCAGGTTCTTTATTCTGGCCAGATCGGTGCACACGTCATCAATGCCAGCTGGGGCGGACCCGGCAATGGCGCTTATCCCAATAGCATCGTAAATCACGTGACACTTTTGGGCTCAACTTTTATTAGTGCAGCCGGTAACGCAAATTTAGAGCATGGTCCCGGCTATCATGATTATCCTGCGGATTGCGACAACGCGCTAAACGTAGCCGCTACCAACCATTCAGATATCAAAGCAGACTTTTCAGATTTCGGTGAGCCGATCGATATCTGCGCTCCTGGCGATAACATCCTTTCCACCATCATAGGCGGCTCGGGTTATGCTTCTTATAGTGGCACATCCATGGCCAGTCCTGTGGCTGCCGGTGTGGCTGCTTTGGTAAAATCCCTGCATCCCACCATGAGCTCTCTGGACCTACGTAACAGGCTGATGATGACGGCAGACCCCATTGACGATATCAACCCGAACTATGTAGGTAAGCTGGGTACCGGACGCATCAATTCCTTCACCGCCACCATGTATGACAAGATTCCCTATATCGTGAAGGAAGAGCTTGTCATTACCGAAATCAGCGGCGATGGAGATGGAGTGCCAAATCCAGGAGAAACCATCGGCATGAATATCAAACTGGGCAACATTATGACTGGACTCGGGATCTTGTGGAAGAATGCCAGCGATCTGAGTGCAAGCCTGAGGACAAACTATCCTGGCGTAACCATTATTGATTCAGTATCTGCTTTTGGACAAAGCGGATATCTCTATGCCGGCTCATCCGCCTGGAATGCCAATCAATATACTTTTAGCACCATAGCAGATCTCCCCTCCGAGCCCATTCCTTTTGAGCTCATGGTTACTTCCAACGGCGATCAGGCCTATCCATATCATAAGGTAATCCCTTTCAGCATCAGTCTTTCTCTGGTGCAAGCAGGCTGGCCTTTTGATACCGGTGGAGCTTCTAGCAGCTCTCCCATCCTGGTGGATATCACTGGAGATGGCAAGCTTGAAACAGTGTTTGGAGACCAAGCGGGCAATATCGATATCGTAAATACTGCCGGCGTCTCTGTGCTGGCTAATTTCCCCTTGAACCTCGGTTCAAACGTGGTAGGCTCCATTGCCATGGGCGAGCTGGTGGCTGATGGCCATCATGATTTTGCGGCCAGCCTGGCAAATAACAACATTGTAGCTTTCAATTCAACTGGCGCTCTGCTGTTCAGCCAACCCGCCGGAGGCACTCTGCGTAGTGGACCTGCGATCGCAAACGTCATCTCAGGCTCCCCTGCCAAGGTAGTTGCTTTGGCTCAAAATGGCAGCTTGCATGTCTTGAATAGCGATGGTACATATCTGCCCAACTTCCCTGCCGCTCTGGGCGGAGCCTTTCTGGCCAGTCCAGCTGTAGCAGACCTGAATGGCGATGGAAATCATGAAATTATCGCCTGCGCTCTTTCCGGCCAGTTGCACGCCATCGATCCTCTCACCGGACAGAATATTGCCGGCTTCCCCGTGCAATTGAATGGCGGCAGCCAAAACGCTATCACCATTGCCAATATCGATGGCGATGCCTATCCTGAAATTCTGGTGGCAACCAGTAGTTCCGGCCTCCTTTACGCCATCAATCATGATGGCAGCATACTCTTTGAAAAAACCATCGGCGGTCAGATCAAGACCAGCCCCATCGTAGCAGACGTCAATAACGATAATGTAAAAGAGATCATCCTGATCGCAGGCAATGGCAATATCTATGTGATGAACGGCGCCGGTGTCAATCTGCCCGGAACCCCGATCATCGTGGGTTCTGCAGTGGAATGCACCCCCGTAGTGGCCAGATTTGATTACGGCTCAGATAATGCCGGCATCATCTTTGGCGACACCACCGGCAGGCTCCATTCTGTACGCATAGACGGCAGCGAATCTCCTAACTTCCCCATTCTCCTGAACGGTAATCTCAAAGTTTCCGCTGCCCTCGCTGATATCGATGATGACGGCGATCTGGATATCGTGATTCCGGATAACGGCGGGTATTACGTTATGGATATTAAGCGCCCCTACCAAAGCATTGAATGGGCTTGCTACACTGGCAGTTATGGCCGCGCGGGCAATGTTTATTCGCCCACTGCCAACGAGGATTTGGTCATCGATGCCTTTAGCACCACGCTTTTGGGAGCCTATCCCAACCCCTTCAATCCCAGCACCACGCTGAGCTTCAGCCTCAAAGAGCAAGGAAACGTAAACCTCGATATCTACAATCAGAAAGGACAGAAAGTACGCACCTTGCTCAGTGATACCATGCCTGCGGGCGAGCATCGCATCCATTGGAATGGTACCGATGACAACGGCCGCAATGTGGCCAGTGGCCTGTACTTGTACCGTATGAAATCCGGAAAATACAGCTCCACCCGCAAAATGATCCTGATGAAATAAAACAACAGGACTGAATAAAAATGAAGAGCCTCCCATCTGGGGGGCTCTTTTTTTAGGCGCTCTCTCAAACCGAGTGGGTAGAATTGGATCCCTTATTTGATTCTGCAGATTAATGCAAAGTTTGCCACGAAGGGGAATAAAACTTGCATCTTAAGTAAACTAAGGCTGATCGCTACACATCATCTATAGTTGAGGCTTTGGACATACACCACTACTTTGCAAGGTCTTTTTGAATTTGAGTTTCTGGTAGGGCTTGCCGTTTACTTCCACGATTCTATCGCTTTCGATAAGTACAAAGCCAATGCTCAGAGCCAGTCGCACCATTCTTTCATTACCGGACCAGGTCTCGCAATAAACCTGTTCCAGTGGCATGGTTTGGAAGAGGTGCTGAACCCACATTTCCAGGGCTTCCCTGCCTATCCCCCTACTCCAGAAAGCCATTTCCGGGATGGAAATACCGACGGCCAGGTATTCCGGCTTATTTTCAATATAGTAGCTTGTTACCCAACCGATGTGGGTGTTATCCACCCAAATCTCGAATCTTGTTTTTAGCTCTTGTGGCCCTTTTTGAATTCTTTTTGAGAGTCTATCTATAAAGCTTGCGGCAAAGTCCTCGCTCATTTCTTCCCAGGGAGCATCCCATTTGGTCCAATCCAGTCCTTTTGTGAACCAGGCTCGATAATCCTTCAAATCATCTGCAGTAGTAGCCCTCAAAGTGACTATGTTTCCGATGATCTCTGTAATCATTTCAGATTTCTTAGTTCCGGTGACGTCCCTACCACTGCAGATACGTTGAAACCGGCGTTAATCTCAGTGGCTATCTGCATAAAACAGATCGCTAATAGCCGCGAAATACTCATCTCCAGTCAGCAGTGTACAGAGGTTCAGCAATTGAATATGCACTATGTGATAATCCACATATTTCTGGCGGTACAAAAGGCAGTAGGCACTGCGCTCAGAGGGATTTCTGTACAAGAGGATGTTGTCTTTGATAGAGGTCATTTCACAGCTAAATAGCTTTGCCGACAAATCATCGCCAAACACCCACCAATGATCGTACAAGCCCATGGAGCCAATGATGGAGCCATTTAACACATATCTTCTACTATGCATGGGGTATTCGTCCACCCAATAGTAGCGGGGACCCTTTAGCAAAGTATCCTCAGCAGAGATCAAGACTCCGGAGTATGGACTATCAAAATCAGTAAAAGTAGCCAGGATGGAATCTGCCACCGCTTTATACAGAGGGTTTTCAGTATAGTGATACAATCTGCAATAGGCAGAAAGGGCGGTTCCTTGCGCCATGCCAGAAAACCAGGGTGCCGTGTAGGTCACTTGGGTACCTTCGGAAAAGTCGAATTGGTAAGGGAAATATAGCATATTCTTGTATCTAACGGCGTTGCGGCGTAAAGCTTCCATGCTCTTTTCGGCATGACTGAGATATTTTGGCTCAGCGGTATGATCATAATCGCTGAGAGCTTCCAGGCTCTTGAAGCAGAGGTTTACCGGATGGTAGTAGAGGCCTCCGGCATAAGGGAAAAGGTAAACTCCGTCAGCATCCTGCGGCTCGGCATTCCAGGTATCGAATATGCGTTCCCTATTCTTAAATAGCTGTGCATAAGGAACATGCTCCAGTGTAAAAGAGTAGTCATGTAGATCTGAATAGAGAGTTTTAGTAGGCTCTTTTGAGCAAGATATCAGTGGCAGCAACAGCAATAGTAGCACGAAATATCTCAGTCTGTGGCCCCAGGTAAATATAATATTGCACATTTCGAATCCACCTTGTCGATTTTTTGCAATGATCTGCAGGGACAAGCTGGTGTCAAGCAGAATAAATGCGGGCATCTCACTAAAACATCGAACTATCGATTTATAAACAGCCTATTGACAACCCCGTTGAGGCGGTCTCCCGTACCGCCTTAATCATAGCTCATCTTTGTATGCGGTACAGAGACCGCCACTACATGAAAAACCCCGGACGAAGCCGGGGTTTATTGATTGTTGTGGCAGATAGTCTGCCGGTAGATTTATTCCATCAGCATCATTTTGCGAGTGCTGCTATAGGCTCCGGATGTGAAACGATAGAGATAAAGACCGCTGGCCAGCGGATTCCCCATGTCGTCACGAGCATTGAAGACTATCTGATAGCGTCCTGCAGCCTGGGTTTCATTTAGCAAACTGCGCACCAATTGACCCTTCACATTGAATATATCAAGGCGCACGTTGCCAGCATCCTTGAGCTGGTAACTGATAGTGGTCTCAGGGTTAAAGGGGTTCGGATAGTTGCCACCCAAAACAGTCCCGGATATCGGCACTATTTCATCTTCATTGGAGACAGGTGTCATTACGAAGTTCACTATGGTATCTTGATTTGCTGTCACAACGACGTTTTCCTGGGTCACAGTGGAGAAGTTTGCATGGACAGCGCTTACCAGGTAGATTCCCACAGGCACAGTGAGGCTATAAGCGCCGGCAGCGTTTGTGGTGCTGCTATATCCACCTTCAGCGGAAACGGTAGCACCGAAGATGGGCACGCCGATGTCTGATATCACATGGCCCAGGATGTTGCCCTGCGGCTCTTCCTTGACCAGAGCATTCGAGAAGGCGGCAGCAGAGATCACATCTCCTGTATAGACAGCTTTCACAGCCCATGTATAGCTGCCGCTAGGCAGAGTGGCCCAAGTGGGGTCGATGAGATTTGTGGGGAAAATGGGGTAGGTGGTATAGCTCATCCAGTTAGCTTCGTTACCCTGATCAGCAGTCAGAAAACGGTAAACATAGAAGCCCACGAAAGCGCGGTCTTTGCTAAGATCTGGAAGTTGCCAGCTAATATGCACCTCGTTGCCATTATCCACTATTGTCGCAATCACGTTTTGGGGAGGATTGATGTTCTCGACCAAAAGGATATCTCCCATATTTACATCACCCGCGCCCACTATCAGATCACCGGTAGCAGTGGCAAAGCCCGGAGCACTGACGCTGTAGGAGTAGGTATGGTTTCCAAAAACACCGCTAATAGCGAACTGACCGGTGGCGTTTGTGATAGCTTCATAAGGCGCAAAACCGCTGAGGTTGATGGTAGCTCCAGCAAGACCTACGCTGGGTGCTCCACTTCCTACGATACGGCCGGTAACGCTCACCTGTACAGGAATGATGTCCAAAGCGAAGTTCAGAGTAGCGGTTTGGCCTTCCAGGATTGTCACAGTGTGGGTTACGGGAGTGTAGCCAGTTTTGCTGGCGGTCACACTATGAGTTCCCACCGGGATAAGATGCAGGATGTAGCTGCCATCTGCTGCGGATCCAGTGGAGAATTCAGTGCCCTCCACTTCGATTAGAGCTCCAGATAGAGGAGCACCGGCAGCGCTAACTACGCCACCAAGGCTACCCACTTCATCTGTCACAGGGTTAAAATCTGCCAGCATACGCGGGGTGATCTGAGCTCCGCCCTGGAAGTGAGCGATGAGGCCCAGCACGTTAAATTGCCCGATGTGCATGGGGGTATCGATATAATCCACATCGTAGAAACTGGTGCGGAAGTTCATGGCACCGGTGGCGTCAGAAATGGGATAGGTCACAGCCGGATTAGTGGTGTAGTTTCCGCTGGGACTGGTGAAACTCACATCATTGATCTGCACCAGACGGGATTGATACTGGTTCACACCGATATCGGAATTCAGCTGCGCCACGGTGACGGTAGGCACCATTAAGTTGTTGCCACTGGATACCGCAGGACCGGGATCTGCCGTAGGCAAGAATTGCAGGGTTTCAAAGTACAAATTCAGCTTACCGGTGAGGCCAGCGATGGCATCGCCAACGTTGTAGGTGCTGGTGATCACGCCGGGTAGATCGTCGATCAGGATGGCCGCTCCAGCATCTTGCACATATTTCTGATGGCGGTTATTCTGTTTGAAGGTGAGGATTACCTCGCCTGTAACGTGATACACGGTGCTATTATCCGGGTTTTGCTGCCAGAGCTCGCTCAGGCTACCCACGTTCACATAAAAAGCATAATTCGCGCTTACAATTGCGCTGGGTTCATAGCCCGCAGCATAAGCTCTGGCTTTGATGGTGGTGGCGGTGCTTACGTTGATTGGAGCGGTAAATAAAGTAGAGGATTGGCTGGGCACGCTGCCATCAGTAGTGTAATAAATGCTGGCACCTGCTGTAGCGGTCGAAATGCTTACCTCAAAAGGAGCTCCATAGTGTCCAGAAGGTGGATCAAAAGTAGGATTAGCCACATATTGCTGGCCGCTGCCATAGGCAGTCCAAGTGATGTTGTCGATAGTTAACTGACGGTTTACTGTGCCACCTTGAAGATGGCGGATTTCCATGGTGAAAGCGCCGGGGATATTTATGCCATTCACGATGAACTCATGAATAGTGGGGTCTGCACCCGAGGCTCCGCCAAAGATCTGGGAATCTGCCACCCAGACATCGTTGATATACAAAGCCACCTGGCGATCTCCCGCAGAGGTATAGGCCTTGCGCATCTGCACCGAGAAATTGCCAATTCCATTGGGGATGGGATCCGATACGATCCTACTGGGGACTGCGCTGCGGCGCAGGATCATGCCGTTTCCATCAATGGAATTGTCATTGGCTCCGGCTACAGCGCCGGTTACATGAAAGTAGTTCCAGGTGATTCCGCCTTCTCCGACAAAGCTGCCGTCCACGTAGGCGGTCTCAGCGTAGTCAAAATTGGCGAATGTTTCCAGGCCTTGTGCCCAAACGCTTAGCGCTGCGACAAGGCAAATGATTAAAATGAGTGCTTTTTTCATATTTTCCTCCACTCTTTTATATATGCTGTTTTAATGTCTGTCATAAGTTCTGCTTTAAAATGTGAACAAGGCTGGGCTTCATAGACCCAAATGCTGGGTCTGCGTATGGTGCAAGCAGGTTCCATATTTTCTCCTTATCAGACTTTTATCCTTGGGTGAGAGTATTATTATGCTTTGAATTGTGTCAATTGGTTTTTTGCACATGAGGAAAATAGTTTAGGGGTTTTGGAGTTTTATAGTTTTAGCGTTTTATCGTTTGGGGTTTATGGCGTTTAAAGTTTAATGCTTAACGCTCAATATCTCAGCGTTTTAGCGCTTTAAAGTTGGCTCCCGCTGTATAGCTTTTCCTGTAGGCGAACTGAGTCCCCTGGGGGCGGTATTTTAGTTAGCCAAGCAATAACGAGTGCCACAGCACTGACTTCAGCCCTCCTCAGCGGCAATATTTTCAAAAAAGAGCTTGACGATAAGAGCAAAGCCAAAAAACAATGTAATTAGTCGTTTAACCCTAAATAGTTTGCAAGTGGGACAAAAGGATCCGGTTTGCAAAAAGTGGCTTTAACTTATTGAAGGATAAAGGAGTGAGTAAAATCATTATGCTAGGACTAATCATGAAAATGCACCAAGCCCATGGACGCTTAAGCCATAAACTGATCTGGATCACGCTAATCCTATCCACAATTTTTGTCACATCCGGATGCCACAAGCGCTGCCCCACAGCACCTGCAGAACCTGATGCCTATTGGAATACCGTTACATTTGGGGAAACCGCCTGTAATTTCGTCAGCAACAGCCGCAGCTTTCGAGGAAAGCTTTTTGCTACCAATCGTTGGGGAACACTTTGCTTTGATGACATGGATAATTATTGGCAGCAGCACGCCTTGGGCATTTCCACCGGCTTGGACTACAAGCCCTTAATCTCTAAGGATTTTACCGTGTATTTGAGAGATCGGAATATCTATATCACACGAACCGAGGGAGATGCAAGTGGAAGCATAATGATCTGGCCCAGAGATATTGATCCCAAGTTTGAAGATTTTTATTTTTCACATACCTATTATGAGAAAGAGCTGGGCTTAATGAACGGAAACAACCGCTTTCTTACCTGGATTCGTGGAACAGAAGACGGTCATTATATGGACTATTTGGTTTTTGTAGATTTACAGGATGCCCCTATTATTCAGATAACGAATAAAGGCTATTGGCCGGCATCTCCGCCTCAGGAAGGTGCCAACTTTTGGAATGTTTCGTTTAAGGGCATGCTCGCCATGAATAATAATTTTTATATTGCTTATGATAATGCGCGGACGTCATATCATCGGGTCATATATCCTGATCTGAGCTACGAAGAAATACAGGTTAATCGTTATCATAGCGCGATTACATTGTTCGAATATAAGGGAAAGATCTGGGCGCAGCTTGCCAATACCGAGTTGGTTTATTCCTCAGATTTCCAGAACTGGGAACATTTTGCCTGGATGGAGCCCTATTTATTCGATATTCGCGCCATAGACGATTATCTGTTCGTCCATATCAATGATAAAGCGTGGTTCTTCAGTGATTCGGAAAACCCCGGCAGCATATACCAAATCCCCACCGAAAACATGGAAACCAGGACGATTACCTCAATTAGTAAGTTTTTGGATTATCTTGTCATTACCACCACAAATGGCATATTCTATAAATCTTACGAAACGATCATGAATGATAAAATCCTGAATCGGGGAATCAGCCTGCTACAATGACGAGGGAAAGCTATGGGAAAAGATTATTTTAGACAGCAAGCACTGCAATACCTGCCGCTCGAGTCCCTTGGTGAAGGTATTTCAGATAGCAAAACAATAATCCAATACCATAACGAGTGTTGTAGGCACGTTATTTCAGATAGAACCTTGCAGACTTCTGGCTCTTGGCTTCCCTGATCTATAGACTTGATTTTAACGGGTGTTTGACTCGAGATGACTCGGATATTCGAGTCAACTCGAGTCGAAAACATGTTGAAATCAAGTTCAGTTGGAAAGGGATGGTAAACCCGCCAGAGGCCACAGCTCGCCGCAAAAGATCGCTTGTGCTGAGAAAGTGCTTGACGCCCTGACTCACTCAAATCAAATTGCCCTTTGATGACTTATATCATCAAAACTAAAAACCTGATTTCGCATGAAACCGGAATAGAGCCAGCATAAATGATGTTCGGGAGATAGGATGAATCGAAAAAGAGGCACGACCATAGGGACACTTGTGAAAGTCATAGTTCTTTCCACAGGATTACTGTTTAGTCACAAAGGGCACACAACATGAGCAATTTCATCACGAATTCCGGCCAGAAGAATTTGAGAACCCGGCTTTCGACCCTTATTAAAGAAAGCGAAGAGCTCAAAATCCTGGTTGGCTTCTTTTACTTTTCCGGCATAACGGAATTGATTGACAGTTTGAAAGAAAATCCCGATCTCACCCTCAAGATCCTGGTAGGGCTAAATATAGATGCGCAAAGCTATGGACTGGTGGAATATGCCGATAAGGCAAGCAAAAACCGCATTGAGCGCATCGAGGATTATCATGAATCCGTGCTTGCGGCTTTGAATACAGATATTTTCGACAATGAAACTTTTTATGAGCAGGCCCGCTTCATCATAGATCAGATCATAGCGGATAGGATCATTATCCGTAAAACCCTGCGCCCAAACCATGCCAAATTGTATCTCTTCCATCTCAATGCCTTGCAGGTAGCGCGCAACCAGCTTTTTATCACTGGCAGCAGTAATCTCAGCAAAGCCGGGCTCAGCGATCGGGAAGAATTCAATGTAGAAATTGCCGATTACGGTTTTGAGCAGGCTGAACAGTATTTCGATGAACTCTGGGACACTGCCATTCAGATCACCGAAGCAGACAGAGAAAAGACCAGACTGCTGCAGAATATCCAGGAAAAGACTCTGCTCAAATCCGTCCATCCCTTTGATGCCTATATGTTTGTGGTTAAGACCTGGCTGGATAGTTTCTATAAATATGAATCCAGCCGTTTCATCTCGCTCCTCTTGGAAAGAAAAGGCTATATACCCTATAAATACCAGATCGATGCAGTCACTCAGGCTATGTCCATCATCGAAGAGAATTCGGGTGTGATCCTGGCCGACGTGGTGGGTCTGGGCAAATCCATCATTGCCGGGCTCATCGCGCGCAAGCTGGATAAACGGGGCATCATCATCTGCCCTCCGGGCTTGATTGGTGACGATAGCGCCAGCTCCGGCTGGAACAAGTACAAAGAAGATTTTGAGCTTTACGATTGGGATGTGCGCTCCGGGGGAAATCTGGATGCCATCCTGGATTATCTGGAAACCGCACAAGGCATTGAAGTGATCGTGGTGGACGAAGCTCATCGCTATCGCAATAGCAATACCGAAAGCTATGAAAAGCTGAAATCCATCTGCCGCGGCCGCAAAGTGATCCTGCTCACGGCTACGCCTTTCAATAATTCCCCGGCGGATATCCTGGCCATGCTGAGCCTCTTTATCGTTCCCAAAAAGTCCACCATCACGCTCAGCAGCAACCTTGTGGACCTCTTCCGCTTTTACAACAGCCTCTTCAAAGACCTGGCCTTTATCCGCAAAAACTGGCAGTCCAAAGACTCTGCCAAGACAGATGAAGCGCAAAAGAAATACGGTGCTTTATTTGGTGATGAACCGGTCAATATCACAAAAGTGATTAAGCGTTCATCCTTGCTTTCCGGGCAGATCCGTGAGGTCATCGAACCAGTCACAATCCGCAGAAACCGCTTGGACCTGCTGGGCGATCCGGATTACCAGGATGAAGTGGGCAAGCTCTCTCAGATCGATAGTCCCAAAGAGTGGTACTACTGCTTAAGCGTGGAGCAATCTGCCTTTTATGACCGGGTGATAGAGCTCTATTTTACCGATAACCCCGATAGCGCAGACCGCTTCAGAGGCCCCATCTACAAACCCTACACCTACGAGGGTGATCCCTCTGCCTCTGCCAAGATGAGCAGACAAGAGCAAATAGACCGCCTCAGCCAGGACAACCTCTATGATATCATCCGGCGACAATTGGTAAAACGCTTTGAAAGCTCCTTCGGCGCTTTTCGCCAGAGCATCGTAAATGCCCGCAATTCTTATCTAAAGATTCTCAAATTTATAGAAGACTCGGGCGGCCGCTATGTGCTGAACCGCAAGCTGATCAACAAGGCCGAATCCGGAGATGCGGATTATATTGATGAGCTGCTCAGAGAATTTGCCGAAGAAAACAAGGATAAAGACGGCAAGAAAGACCGGGTTTATGATGTAAATAAATTCCGCTTCAAAGAGCAATTCTTTGAGGATATCGCCTCCGACCTCCGGCTTTTCGATAAGATCATCTCCGAGATCGATGCCCTGGAGCTGGTAAATAACGATCCCAAGCGCCTGGCCCTGATCGATAACGTGAAAGCAGTGCTTGGCACTCCTCCCAAAAAAGGCGAGCCGGCCCCCAAACTTGTGATCTTCTCCGAATATGCCGATACCGTAAAATATCTGGAGACAGATTTGACTGATAACTTTGGAGAGCGGGTCCTGGTGATCTCCTCCGGCATCAGTAAAACCCACCTTGAAGAGATCAATAGCAATTTTGACGCTGCCTACTCCAAGAAAAAGCAAAAAGACCAATATGATATTCTGCTGGCCACAGACAAGCTTTCGGAAGGATTCAACCTGAACCGCGCCCTTATGGTAATCAATTACGATATTCCCTGGAATCCGGTGCGTGTGATCCAACGCGTAGGGCGCATAAACCGCATCAGCAAAAAGGTCTTTGAAACTCTGTATATCACCAATTTCTTCCCCAGCGAGCAGGGAGCAGACATCGTAAAAAGCCGCGAAATAGCTTCGCATAAGATGTTTATGATTCATCAAACTTTAGGTGAGGACGCCCGCATCTTTGATGCTGAGGAAGAGCCCTCCCCGGCCAAACTCTTTGCCAAAGTGCAGCGCAATCCATATGAACTCGATGCTGAAAGCCTCTATACCCGGCTGAAAAAACAAATGCGGGAATGGGAAGAAATGTATCCAGAACGCGTAAAGGCTCTGGAGGAAATGCCGGTGAGGATCAAGACCGCCAAAGCCGATCTGCAAGATGCGCTTATCATGTTCATCCGCAAAGGCAAGCTCTTCTGTGTAAGCCAGGACTTTGTGGATGAGAATATGCAGCTCTTGCCCTTGCCCATAGAAGCAGCTCTCAAAAGGATCCAGTGCAGCCCGGATACAGCGCAGCTTCCTCTGAGCAATAGCTTCTGGACAAACTACAAAATGCTGAAGGAAGAAGCCGAAAAGTTCAGCTTCAAACAGTCCCAACAGAGTAACTCCACGAAAGCCTTCAACCTGCTCTCCTCCCTTTTGCAGCAGGATGTCCCTGAGCTGCTGCCCTGGCGCACCTTTATCATCATGCTACGTGAAGATATTCAGGACTATGGGACCTTGGCAGAATACACGCTCAGGACCATCAGCGATTGGGATAATAATGGCAAACTGGATTATTCGCACATAGCAAAAGAGCTTAAGGTCCTGAGCAGGAAATTGGGCAAGAACTACCTGAAACAGGTAAAAGAAAGCCTCAAAGCCTATGAACAACAGGTGATTGTGGCAGTGGAGAATAGGATATGGACATAACTAAGATTGTGCTACCCGAGACCTTTTCTGTAAGAAACTGGGTCGATTACTTTGAGATGGCATCCAAGGTCTTTACCGAGCGAGTGGCGCAGCTCTCAAGATACAATGATGATGATTTTACGGATATTAACACCCTGGGTGCGCTTGATTTTGAAGAGGCCAGCACTTGTAAAATATACCTTGTTCAAGTGAAGAGAGCTCTTAGCGAACGGGCTTCCCGAAGAAAGCAGTTTAGTAAAGCCACCGAGATCATCAAACAGGAGAATACGCAGGCCGGGCTCTTTGTCTTTTACGATTCAGCTAATTGCTTTCGCCTGAGCCTGGTCTATCCTATCTACAAGGGCATCAAACGCAGCTTTAGCAATTTCAAAAGACACTCCTTCTATGTAAGCGATAGCTTGCCAAATAAGACCTACCGGTTGCAACTCGGCAAATATGAGCTGAACAGCATGGCAGAGCTTAAGGATGCCTTCTCTGTGGATAAGGTCTCAGATGTCTTCTATCAGGAATTTGAAAAGGAATACCAAAACTTGCAAGCCGGAATAAGCCACCTTTACAAGCGGGAAGTAACAGAAGATCAAAAGAGCAATTTTGCCTTACTTTTTGTGCTTAGGATCATCTTTCTGGGCTTTGTACAAAAGAAAGGCTGGCTGGGTGATAACCCCAATTTCATCAAAGACTTTATCAAAAGCTATGATCCCTCACAGCACCCCCTGGGCATGTATCAGGATCTGCTCTGTCCACTCTTTTTTACCGCTCTGAACTCTGCCCCTTCAGCCAAAAACAGATATGGTTTTCCCAATATCTCCGAACCCTTCAAATCCCAGTTGGTTTCTGCGCCCTACCTGAATGGCGGACTCTTTCGCAAGCATCAGGATTATGATACAGATGCGCTCATCATCGGTAATGAAGCAATTGAGCACTTTACCGGGTTCCTCTTCAGTTACAATTTTACCCTGGAAGAGAATACCCTCTACGATGAAGAATTGGAGCTGAATCCGGAGTTTTTGGGCATCATCTTTGAAAAGCTGATCAACAAAGAATACGGAGCGATATATACTCCCCGCCAGGAAGTGGACTTCATGTGCCGCATCGCTTTAGTGAAATATCTGCAACAAAACTCTCTTCCCTCCATCAGTCTGGAAAACCTCTATAAGCTATTCTTTCCGGAATATGGAGACGAAAGCGAACAAACAGCGGGAGATTTCACCGAGCTTGAAGCCAAAGACCTGCTGAACAAGCTGGAGACCGTTTCTGTCTGCGATCCTGCCATCGGTTCCGGAGCCTTTGCCGTGGGCATGCTGAATGTGATAGATGAGATCGAATGCAGCATTTACCAGAACTTTCTGCCTGGTGCTTCTATCGACAGCCCCTATGAGCGCAAAAAACGCATTATCTTCCAGTCCCTATATGGGGTGGAAGTTAAACAGTGGGCAGTGTGGATCACCCAGCTAAGGCTATGGATAACCTTGCTCATCGAAGCTGAAGATAGCTTCAAACACAGTGAAGATCCGCTACTGCCTTCTTTCGATTTTAAGATCAGGCAGGGAGATTCATTGATTCAAATGCTGGGCAATAATCCTTTCCCTATCTCTGGTGAAGGCATCATCTCTGCTGGCACCAAGAAGAAAATAGCCGCTCTGATGAAGCTAAAGACAGAGTACTTCTTCAATAAATGCCCGCTTAAATTACATGAAATAGAACAAGCTCAAACAAAACTCTATACTGACATCTTGAGCGACAGGATAAAAGAGCTAACTGCTAAGCTCTCTCGCTATGAAAATGCCGGTAAGCAGGAAGTGCAAACAAGTTTCCTGGAAGGGAGCTACCAGAGCGAAATCGAGCTCACCAGCCGCGAACAGGAACAGAAAATCTCAGAATTGAAGTTTCAAATCTCCCAGATTGATCACGAAATCCACCAGCTTGGTAAGCACAACCTACCCTTCATCTGGCGAATTGACTTTCCTGAAATATTCATGCAAAAGGGAGGGTTCGACATTGTGATCGGCAATCCGCCTTATTTAGCTCAAGAGCATATTAGTGATCCTCTCGGTAAAATAGGTAAATCTGCCTATAAGGGCTTGTTAAAGAAAATGACCAATCAGGATTTTCCTATAGATATTCCAGAAATCAGCATAAGCGGCAAAAGTGATCTATATACCTTCTTCTACATCAGAGGTCTGAAGATATTAAACGATGCCGGTATCCTTTGCTATATCTGCTCGAATTCCTGGCTTGATGTGGCATTCGGGGCTTGGTTGCAAAAGCTCCTTTTAGAACGATGCCCTATCCACTTCATCATCGACAATCTGGGTAACAGAGCATTTAAAAATGCAGATGTCAATACGATTATCTCGGTAATCGGAGCTCCGCAAAAGATGGTGAGAGGCGATGATAAAATTCGCTTTGTGGCATTCAAACTGCCTTTCGAGGAATCCCTTTACACAGAAAACTTCATTACTATAGAAGAAACTGAGTCCCGTAAAGAGTATGATGATCTGCGCATAAATAGCATCGACAGAGACAAACTGGTAAAGGAAGGATGGGAAAACAGTGATAAAGATAAATATAACGGAAGCATGTGGGGAGGATTCCACTTAAGGGCACCACACATTTTGATCAGAATTCTTGAGAACTGCCATAGTAAGCTATGTCTTTTAAACGAAATAGCCCAGATAAGAGGATATATTCACGATAATAATGTTGGCGACCAGCACCCCAAGCAACTTTTTGTTAAGTCGGTTAAGGACATATCTGTTTTAGGGGTAGATCGCAACACTGAGGGCGTTAAAACAGCTGGGATACGGTTTTCGAAAATGAACGATCTGTGCGCACCAATACTATTCCCAAGAACATTAGGATCAAGGCATTTGGTGTTAAGGAACCTGGACAACGTGTATTATAAGGAGTTTTATAAAGTGATCCCAAATATACCTGAAATGGCAGACAGCATATTTGCACAATTGAACTCATCATTTTGCATATTGCAAAGAGAGATTATTGGTTTATCAAATCTTGGCGACGGAGCAATAAAGTTTTCTATTCAGAGCATAGGCCTTTTTAGGCTTATACGCCAATTAAGCAGCCTTGAGCTTAGTGAAGTCATCCCGTTTCTTTTAACAGAGCCAGTTGATGACATTAAAGATGAGTTATCTAAGAGCTACAGAATGCATCTTGATGATATCGTCTTTTCTAAGCTTGGATTAGATAGAAATGAACGGAAGCAGTTCATGGATATACTACATCTTACCGTCGAACAACGACTATCAAGGGCATCAAAGAAAGCAAGATAAAACTATGGAATTCGAAACTCCCTCAGCTCAAAACATACAAAGTGCGCAGATTTCTCCTGATTTGCAGATCCATGCAGAATCTGAGGCTTTTTTAAAAGCCAGTCCTATCCCTGATAGGAAAGCAATTGATAACATAATGTTCAAATCTCTTGGCTTAAACGTTCAAGAGGCTAAGGGTCTATATGCAGGTTTGCTGGAGTTAACTGCCAGTAAGCCAAGGAAAGCAAGGATATTTACACCATGTTTATCCAACTAACACTATTGAGTCAAAGAACTGTGGAGGACAAATGAGCGATAGCGATTTTTTTGAATCTTTTTGCATACACACAGAAGTGAAACTGAAACTATATGGAGATTATCTTCAACGTTACCTAATGATACTTCTTAGGGTCGGTTCTATTCACTCGATCCATATATACGACTTGTTTTGCGGTAAGGGAGAGACTGACGAAGGTCAGACAGGCAGTGCATTGATAGGTGTCCAACATGTTCTTTCCTCAGTAACAGAGCTTGCAACAAATAAGAATATTTATTTGCATTTAAGTGACAATAACCAGCAATACTGTAATGAGCTTGAGAATAGGATTGGACAAATGCAGAAACCAGAGAATGTCATAATCGATGTCAAGTGCGTTGACTTCAAAGATGCCGCACAAGAAGCAATAGCAAAACACAAATCTTCGCATAGCACCAGATACGAGAGAGTTCTTTATTTTATCGACCCATATGGGTACAAAGACACTGATCCGCAGACTCTTTTAGAAATCAAGCAGAACTGTAATTCTGAGATTTTCCTGTTTCTGCCAGTTATCTTCATTTATAGATTTATCAGCGGTGAAAAGGCTAATAGATCTATCGGATTGTGGAGATCCTTCATTGATTATCACGGAGACTCTTCGGATTTAAGAAGCATCGTTTGGGGTATAACCAAACGATTTTCCGCAGAAGGATTTCATGCTGGATACTTTATCCTTACTAACCAAATTTGCGGCAATGAATACGCTATATTCTTTGTCTCTTCAAACTTACGGGGGCTAGAAAAGTTCAATGAAGTGAAGTGGGACAATGATAGGGTAAGTGGTAGTCAAATGGGCAGAGACTATACATTTTCCATGGCTTCGTGTATAGAAGATGATCTTCACATGATTGTAATAGAAGAGCTTAAACGCAATATATTGTGTCACATAGCATCTATTAAAGATCGGAGAATTAATAACGGACAGCTTTACAGCTTCATTGTCCATGAAGGCTTTCTCCCCAAGCATTTCACGGAAATATGGAATATTGACAAGTTTCTTAAACGTGCATTTACAACAAGACGAAATAGAGGGAATTATATTAGCTATGAGCATTTTAATGAGGAACCATTAGTATGGTTTTCCCTGAAGGAATCAGATGTGGATATATGAAAATAATTCAAAGGAAATCGCTATTATATAAAACTGGAGTCGAATACGGTGATTACACCATCAACCACGTGCTTGGTTGCTCGCATGGTTGTACTTATCCCTGCTATGCTTTTATGATGGCAAGAAGATTTGGCAGAGTACGGGATTATAATGACTGGTTGGAGCCTAAGCTCGTGGGAAACTCTATAGAACTGCTAAAGAAAGAAATTCCACGGTACCAGAATAAAATCAAATCGGTTCACCTATGTTTTACCACCGATCCTTTTATGGTGGGTCATCCTGAGGTTCAGGAAATGAGTCTTGAGATTATTGGATTGTTAGATCACTATGGTATCAAATGCACTGCACTTACCAAGGGGATTCTACCCATTGAGTTATCGAAATTTGATGCGAAGCATGAATGGGGTGTTTCGCTCGTGTCTTTAGATGAAGGTTTTAGAAAACAATATGAGCCATTTTCATCTCCGTATGATGCTCGTGCAGATAGCCTACTTAAGCTCCACGAGAAGAGATGCAAAACATGGGTGAGTATTGAGCCCTACCCAACACCAAATATAGTGAAGCAAGATCTCATGAGCATTCTGGACAAGGTTTCCTATGTCGATAAGATCATCTTTGGGAGACTTCATTATAACAAACTCGTGGCTGCATACAAAGGATATCAAGCATTTTATAATGATTCGGTAGATATTGTGGTAGATTTCTGCCAACACAAGGATATAAACTATCACATTAAAGCTAGGACATTAGTGGAATCATAAGATTGGAATGCAAAATACAAGAGAACTGCTAATCCAAAAAGAAACAAACTCCAGATTAAACTTGTCAATCTCAGATTTTGTAATCCCATTTTACTTGAAATTGATGATTTGATTAATGAAATAAAGGATGGATGACCGCAGCATTTATTTCGATGCCCTTGAAACACTTTATGGGGATTGCGCTTTACGAAGCAGGGAGAATCATTAACACGATATGTTAATAAAAACACTTGACAGGATAGGCTATGCAAATTATCTTTACCACTAAGAAGATGCAAAAGGCATGCTCAAGCGAAAGAGAGATGCTAAGAATATATGGTGATAGCTGTTCCAAGAAGCTTAAGCAGAGATTGGCAGAATTAGAAGCTGCGGAAAATATGGGTATGATACCGCCATTTGCTAGGTGTCATCCTCTGACTGGCAAGCTTAATGGAAAATATGCAGTGGATCTGGCGCATCCTTACCGGCTGATATTTGAGCCGGATTGTGAAGAATTGCCACTAAAAGCAGACGGTGGACTGGACCTAAACAAGGTAACCAGCATTATTATAAAAGACATAACAGATTATCATTGACCAGGGGGAGTGATGAGCAAGAGCAAACGATACGAGTTCAAACCCAATTATGCGGTGCTTCCGGGAGATTCCTTGCGTGAAGCGATAGAGTATTTGGGAATGAGTCAGGTGGAATTTGCCCAAAGAATGGGAATTACCGAGCAAAGCTTGGTTCGCATTCTTAATGGCGAACAAAAGATAAGCTACGAGACTGCATCGAGTCTTGAGCTGGTTACAGGTACTGCCAGCGAGTTCTGGATCAATCTGGAAGCTCAATACCAGAAACAATTGCAGATTGAGGAGCAGCAGAAATCAAAAGAAGCGTTGGCAGCATGGTTGAAACAATTTCCGATAGCGAGTCTGTGTAAACTGGGTTACATCAAAATTCATGAGGACGTGGTGCTTCAGGCCAGGGAGCTCTTGAGCTTTTTCAGAACCAGCTCGATCATTACCTTCGATAAAGATGTGGAAAGAATAATGGCCGCAGCCCGTACTACTGCAGCATACGGAACCACTGCAGTTCTGGCTGCTACCTATATTTATATGGGCATTAAGGATGCTGAGGAATTGCAGGTTGCACCTTACAATAAGGCAAGATTCAGAGCGGTTCTCAAAGAAGTAAAGATCATGACTCAGAATCCCCCAAAAGATTTCGCCATAAAACTGCAAGAACTATTTGCCTCTGCGGGAGTAGCTCTGGTGTATGTTCCTCTTATCAAGGGTGTGCATTTCAATGCCGTGTGTAAATGGCTATCGCCGGATAGAGCTATGATTGTTGCAAGCAACAAAGGTAAAGCCGAAGACATATTCTGGTTTTCACTCTTTCATGAAGCTGCACACATCCTGCTGCACAGCAAAAAGCAGATCTTTATCTCAGATTCATCGCCCGAAAACCCTAAAGAGAAGGAAGCAGATGAATTTGCAGCAAACTTCCTAATTCCATCTAGACACAACAGGAGGATAATAGCTGTAAGTTCAGAAGAAGAATTGAAAGAACTGGCCAAAGAGTTTAGAGTTTCAGAGGGTATCGTGGCTGGACGCTACCACTATCTTACCAATAAGTGGCACAAATTCAGGCACCTGATCAGGAAAATTGATTGGGAATAAGGGATTAGATATGCCAAAGATATGTTGCATAGACTTAAAGCAGTCAGATTTAGATGTAATAAATGATAAGTTTGATGATGTCTTTGTTGGGACTTTAGGTAATATTTTAACGATAGGATATAAACGTCAATATGATAAGCACCCTTTATTGTTAGGCTTTGAATTTCCGGAGAATCTGCATGAGTATGATGTTCTACTAATTGACCTTGGAAACAAAACTATCATAGACTATGATAAGCAAGTGCAGGATGATATAACAAGAAGAGGAACAAACCGAGAAGTACTAGTATGTCGATACCCTCAGAATCAATTTGATCCCAGACCCTTATCTTCTAGTATTCTAAAATATAGGATATGGGAGACAAATAAGAATATGATAATAGTGATATTCGCATCTAATGACTATGAAGAAAAGTACCACATAGCAGATGATATTAGCGAACTCGATCATACAACAGATCAAACATACAAGCTTTGCGACATCATTTGGGGTGTAAATTCGGAAGCACATTCAGGAACGAAAGTCTCCTTTTGCGATGAGTTAAAAAACAGCAAGTTCTGCGATATCATTAGCAAATATACTAGTGATTTAAGGTATGAAAGTGCCTTCGATATGCCAACTCAATATGATGATCAAGAGAAGAAGAATATTATATTAAGTAATTATTTTCCGATACTACAATCTAATGTCGGAGAGATTGTTTCATTTGCAGCTCAGTATGACAATAAGATGTTTTATATACTTCCGCATTTCAATTTGAAGGGGAAGCTTATAGTAGATCTTATGGACAATTACTTTCCTGCTACTCATCCTGATTTGTTTCCAGAAAGTACCTTGAATGCTTGGTTGGACATTGAAGTGTATAATGTCCCCAAGCATAAAACCCTGCTAAACAACAAGCAAGATTTAATGAGAGAATATGAAACTAAAATACAGAAGGCTAATGATGAAATATCTAATAACTTACAACTCCATTCATGGTTACACGATTTAATAACCAAAGATGGCGATGAATTGAAATTAGCTGTGATTAAGTACCTGGAATATATTCAATTCGATAAAGTAAGAGATATGGATGCACAAGGCATCAAAGATGAAGACATCCAAATTATCACAGGGAACAAGTTAATAATTACAGAAGTGAAAGGCTTAGGTGGCACATCAAATGATGCAAATATTTTGCAGGTTACAAAGCACTTACCTAAAAGGATTAGACAGTTTAGAGAAAGAGAAGTCTCTGCATTATACATTGTAAATCATCAAAAGCATCTTGAACCATTAAAAAGGGTGTTTAACCCTTTTGAAGAGAGACAACTTGACCTTGTTGATGAAAGAGATCTAGGTATGGTTACCACATGGCAGCTGTTCTTAACGTATAAGTATCTTGAGGAGGGTGTATTCTCAAAGTCAGATATAAGAGAACAGATTACTAATCATTCGTTCATTACTTTTATGCCTCTTGAAAATTATCAAGAATTCAGAGTTAGTAAAGTTTACAAGGATAAGGCTGTAGCAAGCATAGATATTGTTGATTTTGAAGTGTCTATTGGACAAGATATTGTCATTTTCAATGATCATTTTATTATGGATAAAGCAAGAATAATATCGATTCAAAAAGGTAACAATCAAGTTGAAACTATATCAAATGGGAAAATTGGTATTGTATGTGGATTACCTTTTACAGAAGGTAAATCTATATTCTTAAGAAAGGCTTAGTTCATTTCTTCTATATCCTATATATTAGCTTTCGTCCTCCGGACTCATTGTTGCAATTTGCCATTCCCCAGCAGTCACCTGCTCGGCTAAGCCAATAAACGGTTGTCGCGCTTCGCACTTTAGTGGCCACAGGGCTATCTCAAATTTCTACTGCAATGTACAGGGCTCTGTGCAAGGCAACAGGGACAATCGGCTAAATTTTGACAGGCCATGCCATCGGATATGCCGTCCCTTTCTTATTGAATCTTTATGACTTGCTCTCTTCCAATAGTGAGTTATTTTGGTGGAAAAGGGATAGCCGTCCCTTAGACCTAGAGTCTGTCCTGTTGTTATCCCTTCCACCAACCTTAAAG